>JAISNI010000247.1 GCA_031276295.1 Treponema sp. | reverse complement strand
CGCACAGAACCCTTCGGGTTCTGGCGCCCCTCCAATCCCTTGCGCGGGTCAAACTGCTGCGCAGTTTGACCTTGCGGAGTTTTGCTTCGCAAAACTCCAGGAATTACGGCCTCCATGCCATTTTTGAGCTTTAGGTTTTTGCACAGCAAAAACCTAAGAATCCCTACAGCCGGCCTCCATGCCGGCAGGCTGTTAATTAACAAATGCAGCATCGCGGTAGCGCCAATGAATGTCGCCATATTGAACTAATGCGCCCTGGCTCTGTCTTGTGGAATGAACCCCATTTTCTTTGCTAATACAACATTAGTGCGTTAAGCAAGTATATACGCTGGAAAAGGCAGAATGGCCGGGGGCTGCGCGGAAAGGAGAAGCCCAAAAAATTTTTCCAACTTCTTAAAATTTCTCTTGACAATGAATACGGAATTCTGATATAGTATTCAAACAGCAATGCGGGAGTGAATAGTTGATATATAATTCCTTGTGGAATAAAGGATTACCCCCCATGGAAATATGCTGGTATGGCATTTTGGCTGTTTCCCCGTTTGTAGTTGGCACAAAGCACCCCTTAAAGTATGGCGTAATAGTTTATCAATTTTCATATTTTTATTCGGAAGTCTCGTTTAATATTCCGGCGATCCGCTCATCAGAGGCGCATTAGGAGGTTCAATATACGAAAAAAGGAAACGTTGAATTTTGAAAACCGAATCGAATAAGTATGAATCATGGAGGTTTAAAGTTTATGAGTAATCAAGAAAATCTTGAGTTAATCAAATTGTTTGAAAGGCTTCGGGTTACGGATGTCCGGGACGGCATGGACTGGGTTGGGTACCACCATTATGGCACGGTAGATTATAAAATCCGGCCCCTGTTCCGCCCCGAGGCCAGTGTTATCGGCATTGCCCGGACCGCCCGTTACGTCCCCTACGAGGGCCCGCTTCCGGCCCTCCCGCCTGAGAAATATACCGAATGGGTTAAAATGTACTACCGGGAAATTTGCTATGACCCCTGGGGTAAGGACATCGAGCCCGGCGATTTTATCTGTCTTGATATAGCGGGTTTGGATGTGGGGCTCCTGGGTTCCAACAATACCCTGGCGGGGAAAAAGAAAGGCGCGGTAGGGTATATGACCAACGGCGGCGGGATACGGGATACGGATGAATGTATCATCCAAAAGATAAACGTGTGGTCCAAGCATGTTTCCCAGCCGATGGATCAGGCCCGGATTCGTTTTATCGAAAAGGATATACCTATTGCCATCGGGGGAGTTGCCGTTTACCCCGGCGATGTGGTGGTAGGCGATGGCGACGGGGTTATTGTGGTACCCCGGAAGGCGGCCCGGGACGTGGCTAAATACGCGTGGCAGGAAGCCAGCGCGGATAAAAAAGCCCGGAAACAGATGTACATCGATCTGGGGATGGCGCTGGACACCACGGTGGAATGAGCCCCCACGGGGCCGTGCGGGCGCCGGAAGGCGGGTTCTTATGCGTTAAACCGGATTTTCAAATAACGGGACGACGTTAATTTGGTATTACGATAAATTTTTTGACGGAGGTAATTATGAGAAAGATTATTGCGTTTTTATTTATCGCGGCGCTGGCTGCCGGAACCCTGTGGGCCGGAGGTAAATCCCAGCCGTCCGGTTCCGGTACGGCGCCGGGTAAAACGGAGATTAGGGCGGTTTGGTGGGGAGATACCAAGCGGCACGAGCTTTACAACAAAATTATTGACGAATTCCAAAAGGCAAATACGGATATTACGGTGATACGGGAACCAACCAGTTGGGCGGACTATTGGGAGAAGCTTTCCATCCAGACCGCCAGCGGCGCCGCCCCGGACTTTTTGGGCGCCCACCCCCAATATGCGGCGGATTATGTGAGCCGCGGGGTCTACGAGCCTTTGGATAAGTACGTAAGCGACGGTATTATCACTACAGAAGGCTGGCAAAAGGGTATTTTAGACACAGGCCGGTACAACGGGATCTTCTACATGGTACCCATGGGGGTCACTTTTACCTCGGTATTCGTGAATTTGGGGGCCTTTGAACAACTGGGGGTAACGCCGCCGGGAATGAACTGGAGCTGGGAAGATATGAAAACCATCGGTCTCCAACTCCGTAAGGCCTTGGATGCGGCCGGTCGGAAAAACGCCTGGCTTATCGGAGACGCATCAGGGACTATCAATACTTTCCGCTACTATGTCAGACAGAACGGCAGGGAAAATTACGATGCCAAAGGCAACGTCAATTTTACTTTGAAAATAGTGGAAGACTGGTGGACCATGTGGAAGGAATTTCGCGATCTGGGGATAGTTCCCGATCCCGCCACCAGTACGGAATACGCCAACGCCACCCTGGAAGACAGCCTCTTTTCCCGGGATATGGTACAGACCATCATCGTCCCGGTTAACCAGTATAAATTGTACTGTACCACCTTCCCCAACAAAAAAGTTGGCATCATCCGAAATCCGACTTATCCCGGTAAAGCGGTGGGGGAATTCCCTGAGGGGGCCCATTTTGCGGTGAACGGGAAAACAACGGAACCCAAAAAGCTTGCCGCCGCCAAACTGATTAATTTCTGGGTCAACGACCGAAGGGGCTTGGCGCTGTTCGGCCTGGACCAGGGCGTCCCCGGCAATGCCTCTTTAGCGGATGCCTATATACCCAACTTGGATGATTATCAGAAAAAAATCGTAGGCTTTGTCGAGGAGCTTTCCAAGATTGGCACACCCACTATCGCCCCTCCGGGAGGGGCCTCCGAGATTGACTCCCTTTTCGCCAACACGGCGGAGCGTATTCAGTTCGGTCAGATGACTCCGGCCCAGGCAGCTAAAGAGTTCTACGAGAAGGCGGTAGATATTCGCAAGAAGGCCCAATGAGCCTCTGCGGATCAAATTTCGGATCCGCATTTCCTTGAAGAAGGTATGCGCCCCTGTCAGCTTCAAAGCGGGGGCGCATATAAGTTTTGTCTACAAATTAACCGGCTTTGGGATGACGGTAAAACCCGTACCCGCGAGATATTTTGAACCGGGTTTTGGCTGGCAGATAACCCAACCGGGTTGTTGAGTAACCGTTATAGGCTATGGTAACAAACGATAGGGGGGAATTTTAAAATCGATTTTCCTAAACTTCTCTCCGGCATAAGGGGGTGGACCGGTGAAAAGCCAGTTGAAAGCCTACAATAGTCCTTGGGAAGCCTATGTCTTTCTTGCTCCGTGGATAATCGGGCTTTTGTCTTTTACGATTGTCCCCATGTTCATGTCTTTTTATTTTTCTTTTACCCGCTATGACATGGTAAACCCGCCCCGCTGGATCGGATTTGACAATTTTATTGAGATAACCCGTGATACCCGGGTGCATAAAAGCTTTCAAGTTACCTTTACCTATGTGTTCATGGGAGTTCCCTTCCAGCTCCTTTTTGCCCTGGTTTTGGCGGCAATTCTGAAAAAAAACAGATTTGGTATCCGGCTGTACCGGGCCATTTATTATCTGCCTTCCCTTTTCGGCGGCAGCGTAGCCGTCGCCCTGCTTTGGCGGCAAATTTTTAACAAAGAAGGGGTGATAAACCGCCTGCTGGCCATAGCGGGGATTGAAGGCCAAAACTGGATCGCCCAGCCAAGTACCGCCCTTTCTACCCTTATATTTTTAAATATTTGGCAGTTTGGCGCGTCCATGGTGATTTTTCTGGGCGGTCTCAAGCAGATTTCAACCGATTATTATGAAGCGGCGGAAATTGACGGGGCTGGGAAAGCCCGTTGTTTTTTTTCAATTACGCTGCCCCTCCTTACGCCCATGGTTTTTTTTAATATTGTGATGTCCATCATCGGCGCTTTCCAGGCTTTTACTTCCTCATATATTATCAGCGGGGGATCGGGGAGTCCGCTGGATTCAACTTTGTTTTATACCTTGTATCTTTATATAAAAGCTTTTCGGCAGTTTTCCATGGGATATGCGTCGGCTCTGGCCTGGCTGCTTCTGGTTATCATTGCCGTTATTACCCGCTTAATGTTCATCGCTGCGGATAAATGGGTGTACTACGACGATTAAAGGGGGAAAGCATGAATCGGAAAGCGCGTGAAAGCCTTGTTTTTCACTTTTTTATTATCCTGTTTGGCTTAGTCATGCTTTATCCCCTGTTGTGGATGTTAAGCGCTTCCTTCAAAACCAACGCGGAGATTTTTACCGGCGTCAATTTTTTCCCCAAAGAACCGGTAATTACCAATTACATAAACGGCTGGAAAGGGGTTTCGGGGTTTAGTTTTGGCCGCTTTTTTCTCAATTCCCTCCTTGTTGTGATTGTCTGTACCATCGGTAATATTATCACCTGTTCCATGGCGGCTTATGCTTTTTCCAAACTTAAATTTAAACTAAATGCATTCCTTTTCTCAATTATGATGCTCACCTTAATGCTGCCTTTTCATGTAAAGCTTATTCCCCAATACATTGTGTATAACGCGCTGGGCTGGGTAAATACCTTTCTCCCTTTAACTATTCCCAAGTTTTTTGCCACGGAAGGTTTTTACATTTTTCTGCTCACCCAGTTTATGCGCAATATAAGCAATGAACTGCTGGAAGCCCCCCGGTTAGACGGCTGCGGCACCTTCAAAATTTACACTATCTTTATCATGCCGCTGTCGATGCCGGCCTTGGTCACGGTGGCTATTTTTACCTTTATTGGAACCTGGAACGATTTTTTTTCACAGATGCTCTATCTTTCTAATCCGGCGCTGTTCACGGTATCCCTGTCCCTGCGAATGTTTGTTGACGCCACCGGCGAAAGTTCCTGGGGTTCCCTGTTTGCCATGTCCTGCCTTTCATTGGTACCGCTTTTTGTTGTTTTTGTGATGTTCCAAAAGTACCTTATCGAAGGTATCACCACCGGAAGCTTGAAAGGGTAAAAAATATTTTTCTATCAACAAAACCGGATTATTTACCGGTTTGACGCGGAAGAACTCTGGGTTGAACCCTGGGAAAAAACAGCATGGCTTGAGTCTCTGGACCCGAATGAGCGCATTTAAGGCATGGGACAGTACCAGCATCCCTGGCTTAACCTGAAGGGAACAAGTTTGGAACTTGCTCATCGCAATTCCCAAGGCTAATGTGCCGTTCATGCTTTCCTCCTTGGGTTATGGCTTTCTCTGGAATAACCCGGCTGTCGGGAATGTAACTTTTAGCAAAAATATTACTCTTTGGAAAGCTATGTCTACCAAAATTCTGGATTACTGGATCACAGCCGGGGATAGCCCTGCCGAAATAGAGGAAGCCTATACCGCCGTCACGGGGAAGGTCCCCCTTATGCCCGGTTACGGTACCGGCTTCTGGCAGTGCAAGCTCCGTTACCGGACCCAGGATGAACTTTTGGAGGCAGCCCGTTCATACAAAAAACGGCGGCTTCCATGGCGGCAATGTGAAGGATCCCTTGTTCCATGAGTTGTTGATAAGATGGTTCGAGTACGGTTGTTTTTACCCGGTAATGCGGCTCCATGGATTCAGAGTGCCTCGAAAGCCGCCACTGGGCGGTACTCCTAGTTCTGCCTGTGTCTCAGGTTCCGATACAGAAATATGGTCGTATACAGAAGAAGTGTATGTTATTTGTGAAAAATATCCCTTTCTTCGAGAGTCTCTGCGGCCCTACATAGCCGAATGTATGCGGACCGCCCATGAAAAAGGAACATCGGTAATTTGTCCGCTTTTTTATGATTTTTCTTTTTTGAGAGACTTGAAGCCAACCTTTGGTTGGCAGAGAACCAACCGGGTTCTTGAACAAGTCCAATAACTCAAAATTGTATTTTTGTGCGGTTGGAAGTCTCAAAAACTACGGGACCGCGTTAAGATCGGCCGGATTTTGTCGATGGCCCGTAATTTCCCCCGTTTTTTTTCTCGGGTACTGGAGGCTTCCCAAAACCAACTGAGTTTTGAGAAGTGTTTAGTTTCCGTAACATTCTATCTGCGGGGGCTCCTTGAAATTTGTTTTTTAAAGGGTGAAACTTACAATGTATGGACCTTTTAAGGCGCCGGGGTCTTTCGATTCCGGACTTCCGTGGGGGAAGCCGCCGTTTGGCAGTTTGGCAGAGGAGAAAGACATGTTAATTCCAAAAATCGAACAACGGATAAGCCAGTACCTTCACTTTTTGAAGGCCGAACGGTACCGGGAGATTGAAAAACTCAACTTTGAAACCATG
>JAISNI010000174.1 GCA_031276295.1 Treponema sp. | reverse complement strand
GCGCAAATCGGAAGAATATGAGAAAATATATGAAAACAAGCAATTGGAATTATTCACGTAAATCAAAGCTTTGTTGGTGAAACATACCCAGGAGCTTGCTCCTGGGTTCTTGATTGAATTATTTCTCACATAATTTTAAAAAATTTTCCAATCTTATTTCAGCCTGGATCAATATGCTTCTTAATGTTCCACATGCCTAGGCACTGTTAGCAAAGATAGACAAAAGTAAAAAATGGGATAAAAGGGAGGGACAGGGAGGAAAAAAAGATGGAACGAGATGAACGGCTCTACCCGATAAGCGAGAAAAAGTTCACGGAACTGGTGTTGCCTCTTATCGAGGCACGTTACCGGGGAAAAGGCCGGCCGGTCGAGGTTTCCCCTTACAAGGTATTCTGCGGGATTCTCTATATTCTAAGGACCGGCTGCCCCTGGGGGATTTACCAGGTCCTATAGCCTGAAAGCTGCGCCGAAACTGATATTGTAAAGGCGGTCTACGCCCGCTTCGAGGTAGGCGCCAAAATGGGGCAAAAAGAAGTAGCGCCCGCCTATAACGATACCTATCCAAAAATCGCCCTCTGTTGCCGGCCGTGTCGTCCATTCAATGATATAGCCTAAGTTCAACAGAAGGTAGGTATCAAGACGCCGCAGGAGATTCAGGTTTGGGTGCCAAGCCAAGCGGAAAGCAAAGCCCAGGTTTGTTGATGAAAAATCGGCAGCGCCGGTTTCGGTAGAAAAAGCCATAATAAGGCCGGTACTCAGCGGCAAGGTTGATATGGGCAGGGCGGCATCGGCGCTGACCATGAGAGGCGGGCACTGCATGTCTCCGTTTGTAAGGGACCATCCCGCAAATCCAATGCCGCCGTTCAGAAGTATGGTTCCGTTGTTGATCGCTTCAGGGTAATCAAGGATATCCGGCCTAAACTCAAGGGCAGAGGCCCTTACGGTAAAGCCTTCAACTCCCCATAAACAGATGAATACTACTACAGTACATAGAAGCCTTTTCATACTATCAACCTTCTATCAACTTTGTATACAGGACTAAAGCCATAAAACTATTCCGCTCATAAACTTACCCTTAAACCGGAGATTATCATTCCCAAAAGTTGAATTTTTATCAAAATATAAGCCGTATTCCCAGCCATTGTCTGGTATACCGGCCTCAATCATATAACCCAACCGGAAACCCAGCCCCAATTTCCAAGGCATGATATCAAGTTTGAACTGGGTAAAGGGAATATGAATAGAGCTTTCATCGTAGAAACGATACTGTATATAGCCTGCTTCCAGAGTTGCCAGGGCATTTCTCCAGATAAGGGCCCAGCCCAGACCAAATCCAAAACCGAAGTCCATGGGTTGCTCCCAGTTGAAAATGCTCTCAAACGGATTGGCTCCCCAGGGTTTGAAGATCAAACCTTCAAAGGTCAGATGCTTTATCCCTATTGCTACATCCGCATAAAACTCCATCGTATCGAAATTTGAAGGATTGGCCAGATTCACACCGCTGATCCCGATACGGTAATCCAGCGGCATCTTTTCCTTTTTATTGGGTTTATCGGGGGCAGAATCGGCGCGCTTCTCCGGTTTGGTATCATTCGCCGCTTCCTTCTTTTCAGGCGCGTTTTGAGGTATCAGCCTGTGCTTAGCGGGAATACCCGGCCTCTGCTTCCAGGGCAGGCGTTTTGGCACGACGGTAATCCCCAGAAGATTGTTCTCCTCAAATTGATCGACGGGGGTATTATCAATCGAAACTACCTTGATAACAAGGGTATCGGTTGCGTCTATCCGGAAAACCGGTACATCGGAGAACAGCACTTTTAAGTCCTGGCTTGAATCGGCGCCGATTTTATTATTTATATACGCTAACTGACCGTGCATATCCACTTCAACGGCGGCAATAGGCGTATCCTGATTGGTATTGAATAGGCCCATCGTTACCTTAAAGGTCCGGTATCTGTCAAATACCTTAGTGGGTATACTTGTTTTCTGGGTGGACGATGCCGAAATGAGGGGCCAGTTTGCAAAACCCCAATCATCCTGTTTACGGGAATTGGCAAGACCTTTATTGATAACATTCAAGACCTTCTGCATTACTTTGACATCGTTGGTCTGTCTCAGGCTTATCTTAAATTCAAAATCTGCCGCCGCTCCGTTTTGGGCATTGTAGTTGGTTTTTCCCCTTTGGACAGGCCGGCTGGTATAGACTATATCGAAAGGAGGATGATCATAGTAGAAGTTTTCAAATTCGTTCATCCTTTTAAGCCATACTTCCCGCTCTTCAACATCCCTCACTATGGCTGCGCCTACCCCGCCGTCTGTAAATTCAGCGGATAATAGTTGCAAACGGGTTGACGCTTCCCCCGTACCGTCTCTGCTTTCGGCGCCCTTATTGAGGAAGTGCAGCGATTCAACAAAGTTACCGCTCTTTCCCGCTTCGATACCTTTTGCAAGATCCAATTCCGCTTCATTCTGTAAAGTCTGTTCCCCTTCCAAAGCCAGCCTCCCCGCTTCGGTAAGGACCACCCCCAGGTCGGTTAAAAAACTGGAACAGGCAAGCCTCACGGCGCTTCCGTTGCGGATGTCTTTGGACAGGATCAGATTCTTCTCATAGGAATGTATCCGTTTACCGGTCGACGGATCAACAATTTGCAGATCAAGGGAGAATTCGCCGGAGCTCATTTTAATCAGCTTGCCGGTCGCAAAAAACTGCACATTGACCAGTTCCCCCATTCTGACATAGTCGTTTTCAGAGAAGTACCCTGATGCGGATAGATTCTGTTCGGCGAGAATCTTGTCCAGATTCTGCCGGTCATGAAGGGTTATTCTGGAAAATCTATTAAAATTGGTGGTTAAAGACCCCTGAATAAAGCTGAGAAGATATTTTTCATTTTCATCTAAATTAACACCCTCCGGTTCCAGAACCGCAAGTCTTATGTCCCTCCCGTCAAAGCCTTCTTCAAAAAAAGGACCGGAAGGCACCGATTCTTTTTTATCCCCGGCCTCTTTATTAAAAAAGGGAAGCGACGCACAGCTTATAGTGAAAAAAACCGCCGGGCAAACTACGACAAGTAAACTAAATTGTATAAAAGCTCTCATTTCTTCCCCTTTGATAATCGAATTAACGGATATTGAAAAAATCCCTGGAGAGAACGACCAGCAGGTTTCTCAATTTTTTCGCCGGAAGTTTATCCGCGGCGCTTATCCTGATAAAACCTTCATCGGCGGCCTGTTCCGTAGTAATGCCGTTAATGCTGATGATCCTGACCGACAGGTTCTCGGTCAACGATTCAATTTTGACCCTTTGAAAAACTATACTTACATTCTGTTTTGAATCCGCATATATTTTGTTCCTGAAAATAACCAAACGTCCGCTTATGGCAAATTGAACGGTAGAAATCGACTCATCGCGGTTATTTTTTAATTCGGCAACAACAGCATAGTTCTTGTAGCCCCCGAACAGGCTTGTCCGGTAAGGCCAACTCGCAAAGCCCCATGCGTCCCGGCTCCCCGTTTTTGCAAGGCCCGCGGTGATAGTGCTCAGTACATTCTGCATAGCCTTGAATTCCACCGATTCGCGCAACGTTACCTCGAATTTCAGGTCGGCAGTGCCCGCCTCATAATCGGTCTTCCCCTGCTGGCTTGGAATAGGCACATAGATAAACTCGAAGGGGGGATGAGCGGTATAAAAAGTTTCAAATTCGTCGAGTATGCCTTTCCATTTATTCTGGGCTTCAAGATCGTTTGCGATAAAGGCGCCCGTACCGGCTGCCGCTATATCAGCGGAAAGGTTTTCAAGGAGACCCGACGCTTCAAGCAAAGACGAATCGTAGGAAACCGCATTGTAAAGATAACTGAGCGTTTCTATGGCATTGCCGTTCTTCTCCGCGGTAAGGCCGCGCGCCAAAGCGATGGCGGCCTCAATTTCCGAGCTTTGAGTCCTTTGCAGCGCCGCCCGTCCGGCATCGGTCAACTCCACACCCATCTGGGCAAGCATCTCCGCAGAAGCCTCCTTGATGACCGAGGCGCTCCGCAGTTGGGCCTCGGTCATCAGCCGGGGCTCAAACGAGGCGCGGCGTATTCCCGATTCCGCATCGGTAACGGCAAGCTGCAAAAGGAATTCCCCCGAAGAGATATTTTCCAGGCTTCCTGCCAGAATATACCGGACATTCGCCAGCTTCCCTATGGATTGAGAAGCCTCGGCATCCTGGGCAAGCGACACCTGCTGTTCGGCCAATACCCTCCCAAGATTCTGGCGGTCGCTTATTATCATAGCAGAAAAAGCGCTGAAATCACTGGTAAGCATACCCTGGATAAAACTCGGCATCCACTCTTGACCCTCGGTAAGGTTCTTCCCCTCCGGCTCCAGTATCGCAATCCTGATACCGGCCCCGCCGTCTCCTGAATAGTAGGGCCCTATGATAGGTTCATCGTTAACCGGCGAGGGCGCAATTTTACCCTGAGAGGCGCAGCCGGCTAATAAAACACCCATTATTACAAGAATATGCCTGCCTGAATTCGATTTTTTCATGCTCATCAACCTTTACCTAATCTTATCAGAAGTCTGATGGAAGTTCCAGAGGCCTGTAAAATACCTGACGAACTTATAGCCGGGCACTATCACTTTGAGCCGTACTTTAACCGATACAAAAATATGAAGCATTTGCTTTTCCTCTGTTTTAACGCCGCGCTTTTCAGTGTGCTGTTTTCCTGCGTTATGTCTCAGAAAGCGGGCCTCGCCGAAACCGCAAGTTCCGGCGGTCTTGTCCCCCAAAACACCGTTACAGGTAATACCGATGGTTTTAGAAATGCCGGCCAGAACCCTCTGCCCGAGCGGGCGGGAATACCGACGCGGACTGAAATTTCCGGCGGGACTGAACGGCCCGAACCTGTTCCTATCCCGGAACGCCTGATGGGAAAAGGGCTTGTCGATTCCGCCCAACTGACATCCTTCTTACTGAGCTATAACCCCCAGGCAGGGACATTTGCCGGTGATCTTTCCCGTTTCTACGTTGAAGAGGCGGCTGCCGAAGGGGTGAACCACGACGTGGCCTTTGCCCAGATGTGCCTGGAAACAGGTTTTCTTCACTACGGCAATCTGGTTACGCCGGATATGAACAATTTCTGCGGCTTGGGGTCCATTGGCCCCGCCCAGAAGGGAGAAGTGTTCCCCGATCCCCGTACCGGTGTGAGGGCGCATATCCAGCATCTTAAAGCATACGCCACCGAGGAACCCCTCAAACAGGCCCTGGTTGATCCCCGCTATCGGTGGGTCAAATACGGACGCGCCCCTACCCTCGACGGCCTTGCGGGAACCTGGGCGGCCGACAAGGATTATGCCAAAAAAATACGGAGCATCCTGGAACGCCTCTATGCCGCGACTTTCGGCCCGGAAAGGGGAACTGTTCAAGCTGTTTCAAAATAACCTGGGAATCAAACCTAAACGCACGACCATAAGCATTATAGCACGTGTAGCTTGGCGCAGACAGAACGCTCAGGGAATGAGCGGTAAAAGTAAACGTAAAGAGGCCCCTTCAAATTCTGCTGTTTTGAAGGAGCCTCGACTTTCCAGAAATTTTGCCCCCGCAGCCTTCCTTAAATTTCCAGCCGCCAGGAAAGCGTATATGTCCACTTCTCAGGGAATTGAGGCGCGGCTATTTTAAGGCTGAAGCGTCCTAATTTTCCCTTTGCCGAAGTATACAATGAAGCGCCCCAACTATGGGGATCTTCATCGGCGATGGTATAACTCACATTTACCCGGTACAGAAAAGAGCGGAAGGTGTACGATAGTTCCCCCGCAAATGCGGCGCTGTCAAATTGGGCTTGAATTGGCAGGGGATAGGGAGAAATAATGGAATCCGACGGCAGGGCCTCTTCGTCGGTTACAAAGTCCAGGGATGCGGAAAGGGTAGGCCGGAAAGGACCTATGATAAAACCGGTAAATACGTCAAAACTGTCCAGAATTCGGGTTGGATCCGAGGCGTTTCTGTCCGCTTCAAATGATATTCTGGATACCCTGAGGGGAAAACGGTGCGCAAGGCCCCGGTTCCCGCCGCCTGATTTTTTAGCGGCGGCGGTGGGGAAGCGGTAGTACAGCATACTTGAACTGCGGTTAAAAGGCTGGTCCAAAGACGGAGCGCGGAGGTTTGTCTGCAAACGGAACAGACTGTTCCGTTTGCCGCGCCGTTCAAGTTTGGCCGCGCTTCTGAAAGCCGCTCCGGGTGTGGAGCCGTCCCTGCCGGTATAGCGGGGCCCGGCTGTGTCGGCGGCCAGGGAAAAACGCCAGGGCTTGTCCCCGAACCGGAGCCCAAGGTCCGCGTAAAAGTCTCTGCCTATGGCAAAGGTGTCCGAGAAAGCCCCGTCCGCCGTGATAATGAAAAGAGGGCTTGAGAAGGCAAGGGCCAGGGAGTAAAGGCTGAAATCCCGTGCGGGCAGGGGCGGGGGATCCGCAAACCAGGTGGAAACTGTTTTGGCAGCCAGTTTTCTGCCGGTGTAGAAACCTTCCAGGGATAGGTTCACCGTGCGGTCAAAGCGCCAGTTCAGGCCGCCGCCCAGGGACGGGTTTACATGGGCATCGATCAGGGAAAGGCCGAATACCTGGACAGGCCCCATCCGGGGGCTTGACAGGTAGATGCCGGCATCGCTTTCCCGTTCGGAAGCCGCGGTTTTAAGGTCGACGGCCTGCGGGCTATGGTATTCGGGAAAGGGAACCGAGCGTATCCAGGGGTTGCGGATACGGGCAGGCAGCCCCCATTCGTCCAGAAGGCCGTAGACTATACGGGAACCGCTTGGTTTGTGGTATATCCCCCCGGAAAAGGCGGGGAAATAGGGCCCTGCATCCTCCCAGGGGGGAAAGGCTGAAAAGTCCGTGATTCTGCGGTCAAGAACTTCGGAACGCAGACTGAGCCCCTGCCAGGGCAGGCCGAGCTTGATGCCGAGGCGGTTGGTAAAACGCGCGCCCGACACGAGGAACAGGGGATCATCCTCTGTGGTAAACGATTCCGCCTGAAGAGAATTTTCCCAGGATCCGGCCCAGACAAGGCTGAAGTCAAAGCCGGAGCTTTTGGGCGCAGGGGAAGCGCCCTGAGCCGCAAACGGCGCAATCCTTCCGCTTTCTGGATCCGCGGACGGGACATCCCGGGCTGCCGCCGGGGCAAGTACAGCCAGACCCAATAAAAAGACTAGCAGTTTGTTGCGCTTCAGCGCAAAATCGTATAAAAATTCACGAAAGTGAATTTTTATACCTTGCAAACTGCCCAAGCAGCCCCGATAATCGGAATTTTTTTGCATATTTATGCAAAAAAATCCACAAGTGCCACAGGCTGCTAGCAGCCCCGGAATGAAGGGCCGGTTTTTTTCTGAAAAACGCCGGCCTGAAAAAAGGATTATTTTCATGCCCTATTATTGGGGGCTGCCTGCTGAAATGCTTTAGTCCAAGCGATAAATTTTTTAAAAAAATAAAAAAAATACTTAAAACCGGCAATCGGCTTTAAGTATTTAGATGGAAAGTGCGAAAATAGAAGACGCTTATCTTGTTGTGGTTTGCCAGACCTGGCTGTCTTCAAAGCCCAATCCTTTAATATTGGGCAGCCAGTAATCCGCTTCATCTTTAGAGATATAGGGGCCGATTCGGACACGGAAATATGGTACTCCCTGTACTTGAGTGGATACGATTATAGACTTCATACCCTTGGAATCAAGAAACTTAGAGAGATCCTCGGCCTTAGACTGATGGGTAAACGACCCGGCCTGTACCCAGAAATAATCGCGGGTTTGAGTTTGAGGAGCAGTCCTTGCAACGGGAGGAATAACATCTGGTGGAGATTGAACTGCCGCAGGAGGAGGTACGGGGGCTTGCCGAGGTTGAGCCTTTGCACTTGCGCTTGATTCCAGAGCCGGCCGGGAAGCGGCCTTACCGACCGGCGGCGCCTCCGGTACGCCGGCTGTTGTCGGGGGGGCAATACTTATACGGCTACCCTCCTGCCCTGTGGTACTATCACCGGCGCTTTTTACGGGCGGCTGTTGCAACCCTCTGATACCATCGGGGTTCCTGACCATACCGGTAGGATCAACCAAAGCGGGCTGCTCAGGCACAGCATTTGCAACCGAAGGCCCGCCCTGCACGGGAAACAGGGGATCGGCAAGACCGGAGCCGTCCGGCTGGGAGGCAGGATTCTCTCCTTCCGTACCCGCGGAAGGAACGGTATTGAGGGGAACATTCCGCACGGACGCATCTTCATATCCCGATTCCCCTTGGGCATTGATTCCCGGAGGAACAGGGGCGCTTTTCGACTGCATTATCAAGTAAGAAGCGGCGATTACAATTATAAGAAAAGCGCCAACCGAAACCGACACCAACAGTAATTTTTTTTTCTCCATAAACTTCCTGTCCATAAAAAATTTCAGATTTTCGATACATCTTAATTAGGAAATTTCACCTAATTAGATTCTGTCTCTGTCTTAACCAGGATTGAATCGAGCCGATTCTCCAAATTCTTCCTGCATATACCGGCCGCAAAACCGCAACCGATATTAAATATATTATAAATATCGGCTTTTTCTTTAAGATATTGAGCATTGAATTCTTTTTGGCTTTTAAACCGCGTGGACAGGACCCGCCAAGGAAGACCGTCCCGTTTCCTTGCACGGAACAGCCGTGTAATGAGCGGCGCTTTAACGACAAGAATATAGTCCAATTTTTTGAATACGACCGAGCGGTGGAGTAAGGCGGCATTGATAACGCATGTACCCCCGTGCCGCGCTATCCATTCTTCGGTCATACGGTTTGCCGCCGGATGAACAATACCCTCCAGCGCGGACAATTCGGCAGGTTTTCCAAAAACCAGCGCGCCAAGAAGCCGCCGGTCAATGGTTCCATCCTCCCTCAGTATAGAAGTACCGAAGCGTTTTACAATCGCATCTTTTTCCGTTTTAAGAGCTTCGTGCCCCAATTTATCTACATCCAGCACCGGAAGCCCCCGTTTTTCCAGCATACCGGCAATATAATTCTTCCCCGCACAGTACATTCCGGTTAGACCAATGAGCTTCCGCCGTTTTGCTATTTGCGCCATACCTTTATCATATTATTCGGCGGCTTCTTGACTTAACCTTACCATGAATAATGAGATGGAAACTTGACGCGGAGGGACGCGCGGATAACCGGCTTGCGGGGGAAGTGGTCAAAGCCGGAGGGTAGCTGAAAAACGCGGGAACGGGCGTGTCAATAACGAGCGATTCGTTCACCCCTTTAGTTGAAAATGATAAAAACGGACACAAAAGACCAAAAAAGGATGCATCGTCTCTTCTGAGCCTTGCATGAAGCTCTGGGAAAGTTTTGTATAAAACGGCTGTGCCTTTCAAAAGATTCGTATTTTTAAAATAGGGGTGAAGCATTCGCTTGTTATTGACATATAGACAATGCGGCTACTTGACAGATTTTTCGCCTCATAGTTTAATACTTTTAACCATGAGCTATATACTGGCCTTTATTCACAGTACCTCATCTCATGTCTGGCCGTTGGGGCAGATTTCCGGCAATCGGCAATCGGCAATCGGCAATCGGCAATCGGCAATCGGCAATCGGCAATCGGCAAACGGCAATCGGCAATCGGCAATCGGCAATAGGCAATCGGCAAAATAATAATTTGTTATAATATTTTCAAAAAATCTGCGGATAACCAATATACAAAATCTTTCTGCCAACTGGCCCGCGCTTTGTTCACAGCGGCCATGGCCTGCGCGGCCTGGGGCACGGCTCCAGCACTTGCTGCCATCTCAATCACAGAAACAGACGCGGATTCCTTGCGCTACGCCACAGCGCCCGGCTGGACGATGGAT
>JAISNI010000121.1 GCA_031276295.1 Treponema sp. | reverse complement strand
CCCCCTTCCCGTCGCCCCGGAGCCCGGGTAAGCGGCATAATCCGCCCGCGGAACCTTAGCGGCCGCCATTTACTCTCCAAACCGAACCGGCCCAGGGGGATACGTCTGCCCTGAAATCTAAATTGTGGGTCAAGTTTAGCCACAAGGGGCGGGCGGCGTGCGCGGCCCTATGGATATACAGGTTCCGATGTTTATGGCCGCCTTCTGTGTTTATTCGCAAAGGCTGGTTTAATACCCCGCCGCACCTTAGGTTCGCGCTTGCCGCGTGGAGGCTCATTAGGCAGAAGGCCGGGTTTATAGTTATTGGGCGCATCCGGCCGGACCGGGCTGTCCGATCCAATTCCTCACAAACCGCGAAGCGGTTAAACCCCTTATCTGTATCCCAAGTTGGAGTTTTACAAAGCAAAATTCCGAAAATAACCGCGCAGCGGTTATTCCGCTTCTATCCCTTGCGCGTCTTTGGCTATTGGACGCCATGCCAACAAAACTAGAAATTCGGCCCATCAGTATTATAGCCCTGTAGCACGGCGTTTTAACGGACCCCAGCTACGGGGCGGCGTCCTGACCGGCGGGGCCGGCCGCGCTTTCAGTTCCGGCGGTGACGGCATCCGTCCCGGCAACGGCCATATCCGTATCGGCGACAGCTTCCGTTCCGGCGGCGGCAGTAAGCTCCGGCTCAGGCTTTTCCTTGATAAGGGGGCTGGATTCTTTGTTAGCCTCCCAAACGTAGCGGCCTATGCGGTAAAAAGCTTCGGCCAGACAGGCGCCCATCAGTATGCTAAGGCCCATCGAGCTCCAGTAAACCATATCGTACTGCTTCTTTAGTTCGGGATCGCCGGTTCTGTTGTAAGCCCCCGCCATCGTGTTGTTCAGGCCTATGCTCAGTACGGCGAGCGGCAGCGCTATCCATAAGCGTCCGTAGGCCGAGTAAAACTTCTTCCGCGCAATTTCCGTCCGCTCGTCCGCCGGCGGCGTTTTCGGATCGAAAACGATAGGGGCCTTTGATACTACAAAAACCGTCTGGGCAATCTTGCCGTCAGGCGTTTCCAAGTTCAGGTTTTTTTTCTGACCGGATAGTCCTTTCAGTTTTAGCGGGGTCTTGCCCGCATACAGTGCGCCGTCGTAAACGGAAGCGCCCTCGTCGGGCGTGTCGGAAGACCGGGGCTGCCCGTCATCTTTAAGTCTAACCTCGAATTCGTCAACGGGCGTAGGGGAAAGAACGATAGATACGTCCGCCCTGTCCCCCTCTACCAGATCGATATCCGTAGTAAAGGTTTCGTGGTTTTCGGCAAACGCGGTTACGGAGACCGTGCCAGGCGTAAAGTCCATCAGTTCCGTTTCGCCCTCGCCCGCGACATAATCGCCGACAATGATAAGCGCGTTGGCCGGGTTGGCCTTGACCTTGATCCATGCGGGCAGGAAGCCTGATATGTGGTCGAAAAGTCTGTCCCCAAGCTCTATCGAACCTTCTTTTATCGTGTCCGGTGAAAAGATCGCGCTGTCCGTGTAGGTGACCTTCCGCGCATACAGGCTCCAAAGGGTTATTTCTACATTGAGCCTGTCGAAGTACCACGTTACCTTGCCCGTAAGAAAAGCGTCCGCCTTCTGCCCCGTACAAAAATAGTATTCCTGCCCAGCGCCTGGCGGCGCGGGAAAATTCTTTGCCAGGTTTTCCTCGGTAAGTTTTATAGCGGGGGACACGGCAAGCGGCGGCACCGACACGCCGGATTTCGCAAACTCGTCTCGCAGAGCGGCTAACTCCTTGTCTACCTTTTTTACCGCCTGTTTGTATTTGTAGCCTTCGTTGCCGGCAAAAATAAGTTTGTCCCGCTCGGCCTGCTTAGCGCTCAGTTTTTTTGCCGCCGCGCTCTCGGCTTTTAGCCGGTTGGCGGTGCGGTAATACGCTGCTTCTTCGTCCAGCCACAGACGCGAGACCGCCGTCCGCATATCTTCGACAATGTACTGCATCACCAACTGCCCCATCACTGCTCGGGCAGGCGGCATCCCGCTGACGTCAAACTGCGTAACGCAAAGCGTCCATGTGTTGTTTACGGGCGCGGGGGGCTGCTCTTTCGCTCCCCCGGCAAAGGCCAGGAAAGCCGCGCCGTGCATGATGACGGCCAAAAATCCCGATAAAACGCGCTTCATTGCGCTGCCGCGCCCCTCCATGCGAACTTTAGGTAGCCGTTGATGAACAGGTCTATGTCCCCGTCCATAACCGCCTGGATGTTTCCCGTCTCCGCCTTTGTACGGTAATCCTTCACAAGAGTGTACGGTTGAAACACGTAAGAACGTATCTGGTTGCCCCACGAAATGTCCTTCTTTTCCTGGGCAAAACGCTGATTCTCCTTGTCCTTTTCCTGACGGTAACGCTCGTACAGGCGGGCGCGGAGCATACTCAGCGCCGTGGCGCGGTTCATCGTCTGGCTCCGCTCGCTCTGGCATGCCACGACTATACCCGTAGGCAGGTGGGTAAACCTGACCGCGCTGTCCGTCTTGTTGATGTGCTGCCCGCCCGCCCCGCCTGAACGGTACGTGTCGACACGGAGGTCTTCGGGACGGATCTCCACCTCGATAGAATCGTCCAGCACGGGGAACACGTAAACGGAAGCGAAGGACGTATGCCGCCTTGAGGCGGCGTCAAACGGCGATATGCGAACCAGCCGGTGAACGCCGCTTTCACCCTTCAGCCTGCCGAAGGCGTAGGGGCCGTCGATCTTGGCGGTGGCGCTCTTTATACCGCCTTCCGCCTCCAGCCTGTCTACTTCTTCTATCGAAAAACCCTGCCGCTCGGCCCAGCGCAGGTACATCCGGTAAAGCATCCCCGTCCAGTCACAGGATTCGGTCCCGCCCGCGCCCGAGTGGACGCTGAGGAAGCAGGCCGACCCGTCAACCTCGCCCGGCATCAGTTCAAATATGTTTTGTTTTTCGTATTTCGCGCTTATAGCGGCCAAAGTTTCTTCAATCTCGGAGGTCTGCGATTCATCGTTGGCTTCCATCGCCAAGTCCCACAGCGTCGAAAGGTCGTCTATCTCCGCCGCAAGCGCCCTCCAGGGTTCGTAACGGTTCTTCAGCGCTTTTAACTCCGTCATCACACGTTCCGCCGCCGCGCTGTTGTCCCAAAAATCGCCGTCGGTCGTACGCTTGTCCAGTTCCGGTATCTTCTGTCCTATATCGGAACGTTCAAAGACGCCCCCAGGTTTCCAGTATCCGTTTTTTTAATTCGCCTACGGGCGTTCCCAATTCCGATAACAACATTATACCTCCCGTCCCCCGTTTGTATTGAGAGATACAGGACTCGAACCTGCCACCTTCAGCTCCGGAGGCAAAGTATACTTTAGTATATACTGTCTTTGCTTATCATAGAATGGACTACAATATAGAAGAATGTCAAGAGGTTGATAAGAGTAAAAAACCTGTGATATATCAGTTCTACTGTCAATAACGAGCGATTCGTTCACCCCCTAAAGGCTCTAATTCACTTGGGAAACGTTCACCCCTTCTGGTCAGAAAGGGAAAAAACGAACAAAAAAGGCTACAACAACATATTGGCTTTCTATAGCCCTGTATGAGGGCCTTGAGAAGGTTTTATAAAACAGTTGGGCATTGTCAAGATTTCGCTTTTTTGTAATGTGATGTGAATGAATCGCTTGTTAATTAAGGGGGTGAAGTAATCACTTATTAACGACAGCCAAAGAAATTTCACATTGACAACTCTATAAATAGGGAATAAACTTAACCAGTTTTGAATAGAGTTGTTTGGAGGTTTTATGGCGTTCATTGATGTCGTTGAATGGAATGATGCGCGGAATGATGTTTTCGCGTGGAAATTCGGACAAAATACGAACAATAATTTAAGTACCTTTACCCAGCTCGTTGTCCGGGAGTCCCAGGAGGCGGTGCTGTTCTCCAAAGGGCAGATCCTCGGGAAGTTTGGCCCGGGGAAGCATACCCTCAACACCGAAAACCTGCCCCTGCTCAGGAATCTGTTCGGCATTCCCTTCGGGTCGAAAAACCCCTTTACCGCGGAAATATGGTTTGTGAACAAGGCCGCCCCCCTCACCATCTCCTGGAAAACCGATGCCATGCGGTACCATGATCCCGATTATAACCAGATGGTTCCCCTGGCTGCGGAGGGCCGCTACGGCCTTAAGGTTGAAGACGCGGAACGGTTCCTGGTCCAGTTGGTGGGCACCCTCACCGAATTTACCTCGGTCCAGCTTACCGATCATTTCCTTGGCGAGCTTATTTCCAAAACCAAGAGCGTGATCAGTTCCTTCATGCGGACCAACGGACTGGGGATTCTGACAATATCGGAACACCTTGAAGATCTCCAAAAATTCATCGGCCAGCCCCTCAAGGAATTCTGGGAATCTTATGGCTTTCTCCTCACGGGCTTCTATATCACCAAGGTGGATCTTGACACCTCAAGCGAAGACGGCAGGAAGATCGCGGCGGCCCTGAGCGACCGGTCGGCCCAGAACATAGCCGGGTATACCTGGCAGCAGAAACAGGGTTTCGGGGTCGCCAACAACGCCCTTTCCGGGGGCGGCGATATGGGGATCCTGGGCGCCGCCGCGATGACCGGTATGCTCGGCGGCGGCGGCGGAATGGGCCAGGCAATGATGCAGCCGGCCCCGCAGTATCCGGGGCCCGGCGGCGGGGCGCCCGCTCCGGGACGTAAAGAGGTGTTCTGCGCCAAATGCGCCAAAAAATATCCCGCTACATCGAGTTTTTGCCCATTCTGCGGGAATAAGTATAACCCCTGTCCCCGCTGCGGCAGCGACAATCTCGAAAGCGCCAGGCGCTGCGTATCCTGCGGCGTGGAGCTTGCCCGGCAGGGGCCGGCCGCGGGCGGAACTTTCGGCAATGCCTGTTCCCGCTGCGGCCAGGAAGTAAAACCGGGGACCAAATTTTGTCCCCATTGCGGGAATAAAATTGACTAACGGGAGCCAACCATGACAAAAGGCCAGTCTCAATTTTTCAGGTTTGTATTTTTTCTTCTGGGGGCCGGTATCATTATCCTGGCTTTCTATTTGACAAAAGGGGAGAACGAATTAACCGGGAATGACAAATTTATGTGGATTTCCATATCCCTTATGTATCTTTTCGCTTTTCTTCCTTTTTTCTTTTCCGTTATCAACATCAGCAATTTTTCGGCAAAAATACCGTCCCTGGCCATGGTGTGGGCCGGTATTTTCCTCTACATACCGGCATCGGCGGCTGTGATACTGGCGCTGAAAAATTCCATAATCCTTTTTAACACTGCTCTTATCATCCAGGCGGTTTTGGTATTTTTGTTCTTTCTGGATATTTATTTCGCCTATTTTGCCAATTCCCACATCCAGGCGGTTGCGGTTGAAGAATCGGGGAAATTGCAGTATGTAACGGAGATGAAAAACAAGGCCCTCCTCCTGGTTGTTAAAGCGGGTTCCCTGACAGAAGCTTATGAGCAGATTCAGGGGCGGATTAAAAAAACGGCTGAGGATATACGTTATTTTTCTCCGCTTGACCGGGGGAAGAGCATGGAGGCCGATTTAAAAATAATTAATTCCATAGAAAACTTAAGCCGGCTTTGTGACGTTGTTTCCGAAGGCGGGCATCCCGATTCGTTTGACGCTGAAATAAACAAACTTCAGCTCCTTATAAAAGAACGCAAGTTATTGCGAAACTAAAGAACAAAAGGCGGTGGAATATGCAAGGGAAGATTTTCGCTGAATCGGTAAATCTGTATCAGGATCAGGCCAGAATTCTTTACAATTATTACAGGAAGGCAGCCGAAAAGATCGTAAAAGAAGAGATGGACTTGGAAAAATCCATCGACGCGGCCAGGGCCGAAATAGCCATGGCGCAGAAAAACAAAATCAAGGGGATTGTCATAAGCGCGGCGTTTCCGGTTGTTGGCATCCTTGCCGCTTTGGGTATCGGCGTCATCGGGCTGGCCCTTGTCCTCGGCAGTATCTGGGGAGTTCTTATCCTGTTAAAAGCCCTTAAAGCCGTCAAGGAAAACGAAACAAAAATAACCGGCTTCCAGGAGGCCCACCGGGATATACGCCGGGATTACAAAGTAAAAAAAATGGGCCTTGTGTATGTTCCCGTGGCGACCAGGGTTCCTTTTGAGGACAGAAGCTTTATGGTGGATCATACCGGCATGGTTGGGGATACCGATTTTTCCATATCCGTGGTAAAAGATCCAACTGAGCTTTTGACTTCTCTTGGAGAACTTGAAAACGGAATCAAGGATGCCCCGGTTGTGGAGTCCGCAGCGGCGGCCGAAGAAATAGACACCGCCGATTATTCCACCTCCATGCAGCATGTTACCATGTACGACTATATGGGTAACATCGACCGCCAGGTGCGGAACATACGCTATATTTTAAGCAACAGCGATACGGTTTCCCTTTCCCTGCCTGTCATAATGCCCGAGAGCCAGACGGCCGGTTTCATCAAGGAATATACTGCCTCAGATTCGGGAAACAGTCCCGTGCTTCCGGTGTTTAACATTGAGGGGTTTAAAGAAAAGATCGACACCTTCTACATGCTCAACGATGTCAAGAAAAACTTTGAGAAGAACACAAACGAAAATCAGATACAGTATTTTAAAAAATTGATAAAGCGCCTCGCCGAATCGGTACAGATCCTGAGCCGTTCCAAGATGAACGGCGCGCACAAGATAATAGAGTATTCAAACATGATTTTTTCGGCGGTGTTAAAATCGGCGTTTAACCAGTATTCTCCGGCCCTGGAAGCGGAAGAAATCGAGCGCATCCGGCTGGCCAGTTTTGATTACCAGGATTCCGTGGATGACTACACGCCCTTCTCGCTGAAATCAAGCTCAAGGGTAAAGTACGATCTTTTCTCCACCGCCTGGATTGCCGAGGATCAATCCCGAACATCCATGCCCTTCGGGATGCACCAAATCCAGGAAGAAGTTCTTGCGCCGGTCATTCAAAATCTTATGGCCGAAAACCGTATTGAGCGCCTCAAAATATACAACAACATTAAAGATCAGAAGATAGACTACCTCAATCAATGGCACCGGGATACGGAGGACTTTTACGGCAGAAACCGCGCGGAGGCCGCGGATCTTATCAA
>JAISNI010000072.1 GCA_031276295.1 Treponema sp. | reverse complement strand
CAATAATACACTATGCGTAAACCTCGTGAACAAAAAGAAAACGGTGTGCATCACGTTACCGTTCAAACGAACCGGGGAGAAAAATCCTTCCTCGACCTCGATGCACAAGCCATGTACAGGGATATCCTCAAAAAGGCCCAGGAAAAGTTCAACTTTACCCTGATAAGCTGCGTGTTTACCGAAAACTGGGTCGATCTGTACATCTACGTGGGGACAGGCTGTACTATTTCCGCTATTATGCACTGGATACAGCCGCTCTTCACCCGCCGATGGAACAAGAAATACGGTCTATTCGGCTCGTTTTGGCGGGACAGGTTCTTCTCTGAAGTGATAGAGTACATTGAAGAAGTGAAGGAATGGATGGAACAGGTATTTAAGAGGATAAAAGAAAAACTGTTTAAAGGGAAAGTGAAGATATGGAGTATAAAAGAGTTTATAGCCAAGAGCAGGCCGGGTTTCCAAATCGAAGCGGTACAAACTCTTAGCGCAGTTACAACCTGATAGCATAACCCGTTACGTGGAAGTTGTTTAGGATAGAACAGCCGCCTCACCTACCAGCCGGGGGAGAGGTATGCGCGGAGACACATACCCGGTAGCCTGTCACACTTGTGGATTTTTTTGCATCGGACCTTTGGCCCGCTTTATGCAAAAAAATTCCGATAATCGGGCTGCTTTGCAGTTTTTATGGTATAAATATTCACATTCGTGAATATTTATGAGATTTTGTGCTGAAGTGCAACAAACTGTAGGCAAAAATTTGCCTCGAATTTATATTACTGTAGTATAATTTTCCAATACCGTTTATATTCCGTTCCCTAATCGTCCCGTTATTTGGTCCTGCGGGCAGGTTTTTTAATGTTAAATCTAACGATTGCAATTTTTAGAGATTCCTGTTAGAAGTAATTACAGAGCCTGGCCCCGGCGGTTGGATTGAGGATGGCTCTGCAGGAGATTATATGGTATTGCCCTTGAGCCGTGCTGAAGGTAAAAAAGAAAAACGCTCGCTTAAATGCAGGCTTGCAGGGAAGTACGCTATAAATCAGGAGATAGTCCGTCTGGATTTTGAATGGCCGGGGCCTGCGCCCCGGTCGGGGCAATTCTTCCTTATCCGGCCTGAACGCAGCGCCTGTTTTTTGGGCCGGCCTATTAGCCTGGCCCTATGGGATGTCGGGAGCGCATATTCCCGTAGACCTGCCCCATTAGCCCGTTTCCTTGTCGCTATGCGGGGGAAGGGGACAGGGGAGCTTTTCGGAATGTACGAGGGGGAGTATGCCGAGCTTACCGGCCCGCTGGGTAATACCTGGGCGGAGTTCCTCCCCGAACATTCCGAAGGGGACAGGATAGCCCTGACCGGCGGCGGTATAGGCGCCGCGCCGCTTTTTGAATTCGCCGCGGAACTGAGCCGCAGCGCATACCCCGTTGATTTTTACGCGGGGTTTAGAACATGGTTTCGGCGGAAGGAGGAATTTCTATCCTTCATGGGGCCCGCCCTCATGTATGCGGACAAACTGATTACCGCCTCCGAAGACGGCAAAGCGGAGCGCACGGGCCTCATCCCCGCATTCCTGGAACCGGCGGAATATACGGCGGTTTACGCCTGCGGTCCCGAACCAATGCTCCGTGCAGTTGCCGCGCGGTGCGCAGAGGCGAGGAAGCCCTGTTTTGTCAGCCTGGAACGGCGTATGGCCTGCGGAGTAGGGGCGTGCCTGGGCTGTACCGTAGAAACCGCCGGAGGGAACCGCCGCTGCTGTGCCAACGGCCCCGTCTTTCCTGCCGGGGATGTTTTTTGGTAACATACCGCAACAGTTCGGTTTGCCGCCGTTTTCGGGCAAATTTTAAAGAAGCCCGCCGCCGAATATCCCTTGACATGCTTATACAGGCGGGGTACGATACCTCTATATGAAAAGTTCAAAGGCCGGCGTCGATGCGGTTTTTTCGCCTTGTATCGGTAAACGCAGGGGGGATTGCTGCCCAATTTGATTATTTTGAATATAAGGAGTTTTTATGAAAAAGGCGGGTTTCGGCATAATGCTGGTGATTATGCTCATGGCAGGGTGCGTTGGAGGCGCGAAAACAGCGCCTGTGCAGAATGCGGCTGGAGGTGCGGAAGCGGCGGCTATACAGGACGAAGCCGGAGGCGCGAAAGATGTTCGGGAATTTAGAAGCCTGGACTTGGCCATTGAACAATCGTGCCAAAACATTCAGGATGATTTTAACGAAAGGGCAAGTATCGCCGTTTTCAATGTTGCTTCATCTTCTACCCGTTTATCAGAATATATTATTGAAGAAGTTATGAATAATTTTACGAATATGCATAAATATAATGTAGTAGAAAGAAATAGAATTTCTGCAATTTTTCAAGAACAAGAATTTCAATTTTCTGGAAATGTAAGCGATGACACTATTCAAAAGTTAGGAAATATGTTAGGGGCGCAATTTGTGGTGAGCGGCTCTTTGGATGATGTCGGCACGTATTATCGTTTACGTTTATTTGTAGTAGCAATTGAAAGCGGCGAGAGAAAATCGTCTACCGCGGTTAGTATAATAAAACCAAATGAACAAGTGTCTTATCTATTAGGTGGAGAAGGAAATAACGGGGCTGCTGCTGGAGCATCTGCATTAGGCGGGGAAAGAAATAATGGGACTGTTTCTGAATCATCTGCTAGGTTAAACCTTGTCGGAACAACGTGGGCTGTTGCGTTAAGCGGAGAGAATATGGGTCGGTTCATATTTGAAGCTGATAATGTCGTAAGGTCCAGTTTTAATCTGGCATCATCTCCAGACAGAGAAGATATTGGACAATATATATATGTAGACGGTATTTGGGTATGGAATCAAAATGAAGAAAAATTAACAGTTAGGATACCGTTTTCTGACCCTGATGAATTGCAGTTTGAATTTGATAATATTACAAATATTAATATGACAGGTGGCATTCTAGAAGATGGTGAGGTAGTAGAACAAGTCGAATTAACTAGGTTGAGATAAAATATGGTGCCTGGCGCCATTGAATCCCGTCCCCCGGAGCCTGACCTGAGCGCCCTCATCGCCGGCGTCAAGTTCCGCAACCCGGTAATTGCCGCTTCGGGGACCTTCGGCTATGGCCGTGAATATGCAGGACTTCTGGATATAGGCTCGTTGGGGGGCATCTGCACCAAGGGTCTTACCCTCAATGCGCGGACGGGGAATACCGGCGTGCGGCTGTGGGAAACGCCGACGGGCCTGCTCAACTCCATCGGCCTTGAAAACCCCGGTATACACGCCTTCATCAAACATGAACTGCCCCATTTAAACACGCTGGGCCCCGTTGTAATCGTCAATCTTTCGGGTGCAAGCGTAGAAGAGTATGCCGAAGGAGCGCGGCTCCTTAACGAGGCGTCCCCCGCTATAGGCATGATAGAACTTAACATCTCCTGCCCTAATGTCAAGGCCGGGGGTATGGCTTTCGGCCTTGATCCCGGAGCGGCCGCACGGGTTGTCGCCGAAGTCCGCCGCGCCGCAAGCCTGCCCCTTATGGTCAAACTTTCCCCCAATGCCCCCGACCTTGCCGCGGTAGCCCGCGCCTGCCGGGATGCCGGCGCCGACGCGCTTTCCCTGGTGAACACCTTTAAGGCAATGGCAATAGATATACATAAAAAACAGCCGGTCTTTGACCGTACTTTTGCCGGCCTTTCCGGCCCCTGCATACGGCCTATAGCCCTGCGTATGGTTTGGGAACTGCACCGTGCGGTGGAAATACCCATCGTCGGCATGGGCGGCATTGCGTCCGCAGAGGATGCGCTCGAATTCCTTATGGCCGGGGCTTCAGCCGTACAGGTCGGCTCGGCCACCTTTTCTCGCCCGGGCGCAATGACGGAAATCATCGAAGGCATACGATCCTATATGCAGAAGAACCGTTTTGCTTGCCTTCAAGATATGAATATCAATTTGTAATCCGGGAGCCCGCGGGACTTTGGCCTGAATTTGACCTACAAAATGATCCCGAACTCGTGTTTTACAAGAGAAAAAGACCACAGCGAACCTCCGGTTTGACCACACGAACAGGGT
This sequence comes from Treponema sp., assembly GCA_031276295.1. Lineage (GTDB taxonomy): Bacteria > Spirochaetota > Spirochaetia > Treponematales > Breznakiellaceae > JAISNI01. The sequence continues at coordinate 65,056 of JAISNI010000072.1, read as the reverse complement.
ATTCCGTACCTCTTTTTTCGGTTACTTTTTCGATATCCGACTGCGAAGGCTTGATCTTTTGGAAAAAATAGATATAATAAAGAACGTTATATACCTAAAGCAGGAAAGACGTGATCGAATTCGGTTTCGGCGGTTCAGGCAAGACGGCGTATTTTGCCGGGGTGGAAAACGCCGGCACGAAAGGCCCGCGGGGGCCGTTGGTTAATGCGCCTATTCCGTAACAAAGGTGTTACCCGCTTATGCGGTAAATATACAAATTTGTATGGTGAAAAACCATCAAAAGGAGGGTTTCTATGAAGAAGAAACTTGTTTTGTTTTTGGTTCTTGCGGCGATTGCCGTAGGAAGTATTTCAGCGCAGTCCAATGTCAAAAACTGGATTTCCGGCGAGGTAAGTCTGTTTGGCGGCGGTGCCCGTTATGAAAGAATGTTGACCCCAAAATTTTCAGCAGGGGCGGACGTATATTGGTCTTCATTCTTCTTTATTTGGAATGAGTTGGATGTTGGTGTGTTCGGGCGTATGTATCCCTGGGAGGGAAAATTCTTTGTGGAATTAGGCTTGGGGTTTCACACCCATACCGCACTTGCAGTTTTTGGAGGTCATTTGGAAGTCATAACGGGCTTAGCAATTTCTCCGGCGGCAGGCTGGAGGATTGATTTCGGTCGTCCGGGCGGATTCTTCATTACGCCGGGTATAAAAGCTCCTATCACCATGGGCATCAACGATTATAATGACAAATTTGCAGTAGGCATCGGATTTGTTCCTTATTTTGGTTTAGGCGGCGCGTTCTAACAAGAAGGTAACGTCGAATATCCGTCGTCATCAACGCCCCCGCCGTCTAACGGCGGGGGCTTATTCGTTTATGCAGAAGTACGAAAAAAAACGGCCTTGACGCGGTTTTCCCCGAACGAAGATGCCCCGCTACGGCGGGGTTCTTCATCTGAAAAACAACCGCAGGTTATGCCAGAGTTTTTTGAAGAAGCCGCCTTCTTCGATTTCTTCCGTCGTGATAAGCGGGACGCGCCTGAGTTCCCCCCCGCTGTCGGAAAAGATGACGGCGCCAACCTCCGTTCCGGCCGCAAGGGGCGCCATAAGGGGCTCCTTTACAACGGCTGCGCAGGAAAGTTCCTCCGCGCGGTTTTTTAACGTGGTAAAGGCAAGATCCCCCGCGGGGGCTATATGGACAAAGTCAAGGTTTCCCTTCCAGACGGGCGCCGGTTCCAGGGGCGCGATTTCCGGTTTGACCGTTTTAAAGTTTTCAAATGCCCAGGTAAGGAGTTTGCCGCCGTCATCGTCGCGGATCCTTATCCCGGTTGAATTGGCCGGAGCGCCGAGGATCACCGCGATAAGACGGAAGCCTTCCCGTTCGGCGGTAAGGGCGATATTGTAGCCTGATTCGTCGATGTAGCCTGTTTTAAGTCCGTCGGTACCGGGAAACCTGTAGAGGAGGTTGTTGCGGTTGTATTGAACTATGGTTCCCGGCCTTGATTTAAGGGCCGCGCCCACATTGGCCGCCTTGGGGTAGGCGAATTCCCGTACCGAGTGGAATTCTTTAAGCGTTTCGGGATGAAGCCGTATATATTCACGGCAGAACAAGGCGAATTCCATTGCCGTCGTCATGTTTTTTTCGGAAATGCCGGAGGATTCTACAAAGCGCGTCCTGGAAAGGCCGAATTTTTGGGCTTCCCTGTTCATAAGCGCGGAAAATTCTTCCATGGTTGGAGAAACACGGAGGGCCGCGGCAACCGCCGCGTCGTTCCCGGAAGGAACGGCAAGGCCCATGATAAGCTCCCGCAGTGTCAGGCTTTGGCCCGCGTGGAGAAACATCAGGCTGGAATGTTCAGGCTGGTTTTCCGCCCAGCTTGCCTCCGGCGGGTTTAATACCTCCTCCAGATTGGCCCGCCCCGCGGCAATTTCCTCAAGCAGGATGTGGATGGTCATCAGTTTGGTAAGCGATGCGGGCGGAATTTCCACGTCGGGGTCTTTGCTGAAAAGCAGGGCGCCGGTAGACGTATCCATCACGACGGCGGAACGCGAACCGAGCTCCGGCGCGTCGGGCAGGCCGAGGGGCAGCGACCATGACCAGGGGCCCGCGAGGAGTTCCTGCCGGGCCCGGGCCTCTTCTTTTTCGTTCTGATCCGCAGCTTCCTGCCCCGAATATTGAGGAAAAGGCACTGAACAGATAGATAAACAGAGGCCGGACAGGGCAAAGAACAGGACAAGAAGGAATACGCGTTTAAAGATACGATGTTTACCTGTGCGCATGGTATCCCGCTAAAATTCCGCCTGACCCACGGCGCGCGGGTAGGGGATCACATCCCGTATATTGGCCATGCCGGTAATATACTGGATAAGCCGCTCAAAACCAAGGCCGAAACCTGCATGGGGAACGGTACCGTAACGCCGCAGATCAAGGTACCATTCGTAGTGATCGCTCTCCATATTGAGGCTCCTCATCCGTTCTTCAAGCCTTGAAAGATCGTTCTCACGCTCAGAGCCGCCGATAATTTCGCCGAGCCGGGGAACCAGCACGTCCATAGCCCCGACCGTTTTTCCGTCGTCGTTTAGTTTCATGTAGAACGCCTTGATGTCCTTGGGATAATCGGTAACGATGACCGGCCCTTCCGCGACCTTTTCGGTAAGGAATCTTTCGTGTTCACTCTGGAGATCGCAACCCCAGTAAGGTTTGAATTCAAAGGCGCCGGCGTTTTTCTCAAGTTCCCGTACCGCATCGGTGTAGCTTATACGGCTGAACCGCGATTCGGCAACGGATATCAGCACGTCGCGGATGCCGTGTTCTATGCGTTCATCGAAGAATTTAAGATCGCTTTCGCAGTCGTGTAACGCGGTCTTAAAGATGAATTTTAGAAAATCTTCGGCAAGGTCCATATTGTCTTCCAGGCGGGCAAAGGCCATTTCCGGTTCTATCATCCAGAATTCGGCCAGGTGCCGGACCGTGTTGGAATTTTCGGCGCGGAAGGTCGGCCCGAAGGTGTAAACCCTGCCGACCGCGCAGGCATAGGTTTCGGCTTCAAGCTGACCCGAAACGGTAAGGTATGCCCTCTTGCCGAAAAAGTCCTTTGTATAATCGGGCGCCTTACCAGATTTGAGCAGGGCCTCCGTGTCCAGGGTGCTTACCTGAAACATGGCGCCTGCGCCTTCGGCATCGCTTGCCGTGATTATCGGGGTATTTATATAGAAGAAACCCCTGGACTGAAAGAATTCATGCACAGCCATAGCCATACGGCTGCGCACACGGGCGATTGCGGCAAAGGTATTGGTTCTGGCCCGGAGGTGGGCTATTTCCCGCAGGAACTCGAACGAGTGTTTCTTCTTCTGCAGGGGGTAGCTTTCAGGCGGGGCGCCGCCCAGGACCTCCATGCCGGCGGCGGCTATCTCTACCGCCTGGCCTGAAGCGGGGGAGGGGACAAGACGGCCCCATATCTTTACCGAAGCGCCGGTAGAAATGCCGGACAGGGCGGGATCGGCCTCCGTTTCCAGCCGGTTAAAGGTACACTGAATACCGGCAAAACAGGAACCGTCGTTGACATCGAGAAACACAAGGTTTTTCGTTTCCCGTTTGGTTTTTACCCAGCCCTGAACCGTTACTTCCTGGGATTCGGGGCTGAGGGCGAGAATTTCTTTAACGAGGGGACGCATACCTATAAGTATAGGGTATTTTTGTTTTTTGGGGAAGGGAGGATAAGGGGTATGGGGCAATAATTAAAGAATAGAACCGAATGTTGACGGGTTTTTCCTCCTTTTCCCCCGTTGAGAACGCCTGCGGCATTTAAGGAATAAGATTGACACTATGAAATCATATATGATACTGTTCATATATGATTATTATCCTGGGTATCTATTTTATTTCAAAGAAACCTCCGTCGGGTTTAAACCCCGGAAACGGTAACCCTTTTACACGACTTGTACAATAACTGTTGTTGCCGCTGCTTTAACGAATAATAATGAGGACTGTTTTTTCCCCGGCGCGGTTTAGTATTGAGGCCGCAGGGAGGGTAGGCGCTCCCTGTGATTTATCACTTCAGCATATTATAGAATAGTACCGGGCAGGTTGTTATGGAATTTATTATTTATCTGGTTATTATCATATTTGTCATCTGGCTTATCATTAAGTTTATTCAGTATGTTGTCATACCCGCGCTCATCATCGCGGCGGCGGTCGGTTTTATTTGGGGAGGAGGGACGGCGCTGGTTAATTATATTATTTCCATCAAGGAGAATATTATTGACAGTAACCGGTAATGGGTACCGTGTTGAAATTATAGGTTGCGCGGTAAAACGTTTTAAGGGAGCAGCATTCTGCGGCAGGAATGTGGTAATCGAAAATGGCAGCAGAGGAACAACCGTCAAGGAAGAGTTATTTTTTTGGGAAGGGGTATCGTGATCTGGGGAATACCGTTGCGGGAGCGTGGGTTCGGAATTTTCAGTCAATAGGGAAGTATAAAGCTCATATTTCCAATCTTGATTTTGACGGCGGCAAAATCATCGCGGTTTTCGGGTTCATCGTTAATGGTTTGGCAATCCTCGCGGTATTTATCTTCGGTTCTATAATCACCCTGCTCATGACCCTCGCCAACGTCGTTATTTTGCTTGGGTTTATGCTGCTGGTGTATATCGCTTTTTCTTTGATATGGACGGTGGACAGGATATATTTAATAAAGAACAGGATATTTACCGCGTGTCATGAATGTAAGGAAAAATCTTTAATACCGACCTATCTCTGCCCTCAATGCGGGGCTCAACACACCAACCTAACGCCTGGTGTTTACGGGATACTTAAACATACCTGTACCGGCAACGGAAGCGGTCCCTGCGGCGCAAAACTTCCCGCGGTATTTTTTAACGGAAGGCGGGAATTGCAATCCGAATGTCCGCATTGCGGGCATCCGCTGATGGACCGGGAAACGGTTCCCCTCTGTATTCCGGTGATAGGCGGGCGTTCTGTCGGGAAGACCGCGTTCATCACCGCTTTTTCGCGGGATTTTATCGAAGTGGTTGCCGGGAAGAAAAAATGGGAAATACTCCCTTACAACAGCGAGAAGTCGGCAATCTACCGTGAAATCCTCAAGGATTATAACACGGGCAGTACACGAATGACCGAGCGCAGTTTGGACAGAAACAAGGCAAGTTCCGTATCCTTTAGTTTTTTTATAAAAGCTCCCGAGTTTAATCCCGAACGGCTGATTCATATTTACGATATTGCAGGAGAGGTATTTACCGATAACAACGAGAACGAAGTACAGAAGCAGTACGAATACTGCCACGGCATTGTTTTTATGCTTGATCCGTTTGCTATTCCCGCCGTCAGGTATAAGTACGAACACCTGTTAAGTCCCGAGGATATAGCCGGAATAGGAAGCGCGGATATTAACGGTATAATCAATTCCTTTCTCAATAAGCTGCGGGAAGTAACGGGGCTTTCGGAACAGAAAATGTCCTCCGTTCCCCTGGCCCTGGTGATAGCTAAAATTGATTCGGGGGGCCTTGATAATGAAATCGGTAAAACGGCGGTAACACGCCTTATGAATTCAGGATCAGCCGGTTACGATGATTTTTATGACACCCAGGATTACCTGTGCAGGAAATTTCTTGTTGATAACGGCATGGAAGGATTCCTCAATAATATTACCCTCAAATTCAGAAGAAACCGTTTTTTTGCATGCAGCGCTATCGGACATCCCAGGGATAAAGGCGCTTACCGGCCCGAAGGTGTCATGCCGGTTGTGCAGTGGCTTTTTAATAACGCGGATGCCGCGATGCTGAAAGCATGGAATGACGTTACTTTCAGCGCCAAGCCTTTCGCCTTGAATTAACCGGCTTATTTCGTAGTAAAATTACGGAATACAATACTATAAAGGAGTTTGTAATTTTTATGGAAGAAACTGATGCCGTTATACCTGTAAAGGAGACGCCTTTTACGGAATCCGGCCTTGAAAAAGAAGTTCCTGTTCCGCCGTCCGAAACCGTCAAAACCGGCGGGACAAACGGGGAGGCCGCCGTTCCCCCTGCGGTGCAGGAAGGGGAAGCGCGGTCTGAGGATCCCATTCCCCCTACTATCGAGAGTTCCCCTACCGTCAACGAACAGCTTGCCGGCATTACGGAACGGCTGGACCGGTTGAGCGGCCTCTTTACGGAACGGATACGCTATACGGAGCATGAAGAGAAGATCATGGATAGTATGCACCGCGAACTTCAAAAATATAAAGAAGATATCTACGCGCGGCTCCTGCGGCCTCTGCTGCTTGACATCATTGATATACGGGAAAGCATCTTACGGGTGTCCGCCTTTTATCTGGACAAGGCCGAAGGCGAACAGGCCGTACCCAACGACCGGTTTGCGGGGTACGCACGGGAAATGCAGGATATACTCGAAAAGAACAATGTCGAAGTCTACCGGAGTGCCGAAGGGGAAGCCTATACGCCGGTACGGCAGCGGATTGTCAAAAAGATAAGCACGGACAATAAAGAATTACACGGAAAAGCCGCGGAATCTTTAAGCTATGGGTATAGTTACAACAACCGTACTATTTTTGCGGAGAAAGTTTCGGTTTATATCTACGAAGAACCGAAAGAAATTACAAGGCAGGAGGAGTAAAGGAAATGGCTAAATTTGTTTACGGTATCGATCTGGGTACTACCTATTCGTGTATTGCCTATGTTGATGAAACGGGCCGCGCGGCGGTTATCAATAATTCCGAAGGAACCAATACAACCCCTTCGGTCGTTAATTTTGCAAGCCCTACGAATGTTGTGGTTGGGCAGGTTGCAAAGGATGCGAAAATTATCGAGCCGGGACAGACCGTGGATTTTGTTAAGCGCCTTATGGGGAAAAGTGATTTTGCCATCAGTTACAACGGCAGGGATATTTCCCCCCAGGAAGTTTCAAGCTACATACTGCGCAAGCTGACCGAGGATGCGGCAAAGCTCATCAACGAGGAAGTGAAGGATGTGGTTATTACCTGCCCAGCCTACTTCGGCACGGCGGAACGGGATGCGACAAAAAAAGCCGGGGACATAGCCGGCCTTAACGTGCTGGAAGTGATAAGCGAACCGGTTGCGGCGGCAATCTACTATGGATATACCAGGGAACAGAGCAAGAAAAACATTCTGGTATATGATCTGGGCGGAGGTACTTTTGACGTTACCGTTATGGCGGTAAGTTCCGATGTCATTGAGGTTATCTGCTGCGAAGGGGATCATGAACTGGGAGGTAAAGACTGGGACGAAACGGTGATGCGATATATAGCCGGCGAATTCAATTCCAGAACCGGTTACAATGACGACATTGACGAATCCACCCAGGCTGATCTGAGGCTTAAAGTAGAGAATGCCAAGAAGCAGTTGTCAGGCCGGGAAGAAACCCCGGTAACCCTTGATGTGGCCGGTTTGAGGGAACGTATCCCCATTTCCCGCGCAACCTTTGATGAATTAACCGCCGCCCTGCTAAACAAAACCGTCGATCTTACCGAAAAGGCCCTCACCATTGCCCGCGCCAAGGGGGTTGAAATAGATGAGATCATCCTGGTAGGCGGTTCAACCAGGATGCCCCAGGTGCCAAGGATACTTAAAGAAAAGTACGGCAAGGAACCGAGGGTACTGGATCCTGACGAAGCGGTGGCGCAGGGTGCGGCCCTCTATGCGGTGGATGTATACATAAACAAGCAGAAGAGCATATTCACTTGGGAGGAGAATGTTAAAAACGGCGGCGGGGACGCCGCGCTCCCGCCGGTGGAGAATGCGGGCGCTTTTAAAGAGACCCTTGCAGGCGCCGTAAAGACGCGGAAGGCGCGGAAGATAATTGTTACAACGACTAAAAGTTATGCCTTAAAAGTCCTGGTTGATAATAAGGATGAGAAATGCAATAATCTTATAATCAAAAATACCCGGATGGATGGGGACGAGATCAATGTTACCGGACATTTCGGAACACAGGAAGCGAATCAGGAAACGGTGGAACTGGTGGTCTATGAAAGCGACGATATGAATGAATACTACGATGTTGATGACGATTTGATTATCGGGACTGCGGTTCTTGCCCTGCCGGAAAATCTTCCGTCCTATGCCCCCATTGACGTTACCTTTACCCTTAACAAGGAAGGTATGCTGAGGGTGCACGGGAAAGATCTAACCGGCAACAGGGAAATAACGGCGGAAATGCACGCAAAGGGCATTATGACTACGGAAGAGGTTGAAGAGGCAAAGAAACATTCAAGCCGAATTGTCGTACTGTAACTGTAAAGGATCATCATGGGTATCAGGGTAGGAATTGATTTGGGCACCACCTTCAGCGTGGTTGCCATGATTGACGAGGCGGCGGGAAAACCGGTTGTTATAAAGAACGGTTACGGTAAAGCGATAACGCCGTCCGTGCTGTGTTTTAAATCCGACGGAACCATTCTCTACGGCGAAGAGGCCAAGGACATGCAGCTTGCGGGGGAGGAGCATACCGTCTCCTTTTTTAAACGCAGCATGGGCAAAGATTCGTTTTCCGTACCCATACACGGCAAAAACTATACGGCAACCGACTTTTCCGCCATACTGCTTGAAAAGTTAAAGACGGAAGCCGAACGGCAGGCGAAAGCGGAAATTGACGCGGCTGTTATCACCGTTCCGTCTTATTTCGCGGAGAAGGAACGGCAGGCAACCATCGAGGCCGGTAAACGGGCAGGGCTTAACGTGCTTGCAATAATCAACGAACCTACCGCGGCGGCATTGGCGTATGGATTAACCGATAAAGCGGACGAGCAAACCGTTTTAATCTATGATTTGGGCGGCGGCACCTTTGACGTTACCGTCGCTCAAATTAATAGGGACGAGATCAACATACGGGGAAGCGACGGCAACCATGAACTGGGAGGTAAAGACTGGGACGACTCCATAGCGCGGTACCTTGCCTCCGAATTTAAGGAGCGGTACGGCGCGGATATTACCGAAGACGCCGCTATGACCGCCTCCATCCTTGTAACCGCGGAGAATGTCAAGAAACAGCTTACCGCGCGGGACAGTGTTACTGTTCCTCTCAATTATAAAGGCGTCAAGGGAAACGTCGAAATTACCGAAGAACTTTTTGAAAACATTTCCGAATTTTTACTGGGAACGACGAAGGATATTACCGAAAGATTGCTTGACGATATTAACCTTTCCTGGAATAACATTGACGGCGTCATCCTTGTGGGGGGATCAACAAGGATGCGTATGATAGGCAAGTACATAAAGGAAATGTCGGGAAAAGAACCTTTGGGCGGTGTAAATGTTGACGAGGCGGTAGCCCTGGGCGCGGCGATTAAAGCCAATATCAGCGAGAAAGGGCAGAGCTTGCTTACGCTTCCCGGTACAAGCCGGAATGCGGGGCGGCTTCTCATCATAAGGGGGGCCAAAAAGGTACGGGATGTCAGCGCTCATACCCTCGGCATGATAGCGGAAAGCGCCGGCAGGGAAAAGTATATCAATGAATCCATCATAAGAAAGAATACGCCTATTCCTTCTTCCAAAACAAAAACATTCAATTTTAACACCAGGTCAAGCGAGCTTGAAGTGTACGTTCTCCAGGGAGATGAACGCCGCCCTCTGGACAACAGTATCCTCTATAAATACGTGGTTTCCAACATTGAACGTACCAATCCGAGCATTTCCGAAATTGACGTTTCGTATCATTATACGGCTGACGGCGTCATAGAAGTTTCCGCGGTACAAAAGGCGACAAACCGTGTTCTGCCGGTACGGTCGGAACCTATCCCCGGCGATATGCGCTGGACAGACGGATGCCCTCAAGATCAGGCTCCGGTTCAGGAACCGCCTTCCGTTGAGGTGCTGCTCTGCGTCGACGTGTCGGGGAGCATGAGCGGTACGCCTATCAGGGAAGCCAAAAAAGCCATGAAGAAATTCATCGACGAGATGGATAATTCTTATACAAGAATCGGCATTATCCCCTTTGCCGATAAAGCGGATTGTACGGTTAAACCTACCGATAATTTCGGCTCGGCTAAACAGGCGGTGGATGGAATATGGGATGCCGATGTAGGAAGATGTAATGACGCGGAACCTTTTACAACAGCCTATTCCGTTTTGCGGGGCGGTTTGTTAAAGAAGGAACGTCAAATCAGGTATATCGTGGTGCTTACCGACGGAGTATGGAGTTACCAGGATAAAGCCGTTAAAGCCGCACAGAAATGCCATAAGGCCGGAATTGAAGTTATGGCCATCGGGTTTGGATCCGCGGATTACAGCTTCCTTAAAAAGATAGCGTCGGTGGATAAATTTGCGGCGCTTACCGGCCTTTCCGATCTGGGGCATTCATTTTCAAAGATAGCCCAGGCGATTAATACGGGAGCTGCCGGGTTAAGCGCCGGGTAGGGGGACATCGTGGCCGATAACTGGTATTTAATCCTTGAACTTGAATTTGATCCCCGCCCGGTTGAAGACGATGCCGTAATCATCAAACGGATAGAAGAGAAAGCGCAATTCTGGTCAAGCAACTTTAACCATTTTAAATATGGGCCTGAGTACCGCAGGTACCATCAGTTGTTGCCGGAGATCCGTAAGGATATGGCCAATTCTGAAAAACGCAGACAGTTGATCCACGAAGCCTGCGCCGGCGTATACGGGCCCGTTGATCAAAAACTTAAAATACTGGGAAGAAACCGTGATATACAGGCGGAGGAAATAAAAAGAATTGCGGACAGTATGGCAAAATCCGGTGTAACCGAGGAGATGGTAAAGAGCCGGATCAGGAAACTGGGAATGAAAATTGCCGCGGTAACGGTTGATTATCAGGGCGTTTACGATAAATACTATAAAAACAAACCGCAAAACGCGGCTGTTTTTGACGGAATAAAACCGCTCCTGGATTCCTTTAGCGCCGCGAACCTCTACGAATTTCTTTTCAAAGGTACAAATGCCGATAAGCTCCCCTGTAAGGATCTTTTACAAAAAGCGAAAGAGATGAAGGCCGATTATGATAAAACAAACAAATCCATAAACGGAAGCGGATCGAAACTTTGCGGCCAATGCGAACTTACCTTTAAGGATGAAAAAGGCAAGGCTGTTTATGACGAGTACCTTGAATACCGTAAGCGTAAAACAATACTGGATGAAGTAAAAGAAATAGCGCGAATATCGATAAATAACGAACTTACCCCCGACCAGGGTAATGAGTATATTAAAGAACTGACGAAACTTTTCAAAGATAAAGCGCGCGCGGAAGAATTGCTGCTTGCCTTCTGTAAAACAGAAAAAATATTCTACAATCCTCAGAGCGGCGGCACGGCAAAAAACGACGCCGTCAAGATATGCGGCCGGTGCGGCGCCATCAATGATACGGGCGACGGACGGAAGCAATGCCGGAACTGCGGACAGAACCTTGTCATTAAATGCCCCGCGTGCGGGGTAGAGAACGATTCAAACATCAAAGTATGCACGTGCGGGTTTAAATTTGAAAATATTGATAAGGCCATAGCCCTTTGCGAGCAGGCGGATTATGCCGTCGCGGATATGAACTTTGCCGTTGCCGAACTGCATCTTAAAGAAGCTGAAGCGCACTGGAGCGGATACGGAAAAATCAAAGAACTGTATGCCCGCCTGGAAGAGCATAAGAAGCGCGCCGGTACCGTAATTGAGGCTCTGCGGAAATCGGCCCTGGAAAAACGGTACTATGACGCGAAGAGGCAGTACGAGGCCGTTCAAAAATCCTATTCAGGGTTTCACGATGCCGATTTGGAAGAGGAAATTAATACGGCCGTCAACCAGGCCAAAACCTTTTTTGCCAGGGCCCAGACCGCTCCGTCAAAACCCGATCTCATCAAAAATTGTGTAAAAGCCTTTGAAATCTGCAAAGATCTACCGGGTATTCGGGACCTGCTTGCAAAGAATCCTCCGCCGAAACCGACGGAGCTGAATGTTCTATGCGACGGCGCCATGCGCACCAATGTTTTAAGCTGGACGCCCGCTCAGGTGGACAGCAGCATCTTTTATTCCGTTGTCAGAAAGAAAGACGCCGTACCTGTCAACATACAGGACGGGGAATTGCTTGGAAGGGTAAGCGTGTGCGCGTTTAACGACAAAACCATTCTTCCCGGCGCTCCGTATTTCTATGCGGTGTTTGCCGAATGGGCCGGCGTTTATTCCGACCCCCTGCAAACAAAGACCCCCGCGCTCAACCTTTTTGAAATTGCCGGTGTAAGGGTAAGCGGCAGCAATGCCGTACTGCACTTTGAATGGGACGCCGTCCCCCCGGGGTCTTCTGTCGAGATATTCAGGATTGACGGCGGCAGGGAAGATGCCCTGCAATGCAATTCCCCCTTTAGCTTTACCGAGAGCGGCCTTGTCAACGACCGGCAATACCGGTACAGGGTACGGCTGGCCTATATCATAGACGGCAGGAAGCAGGCAACACCCGGCGTCCTGGTATCGGGCATACCTTCCAGTCCGCCCCTGCCCGTTGAAGAGTTTGAAATCAAGCCGCAAAAAAATGATAGGTACCAGGCGGTCTGGATTAATCCGAACAAGGAAAATGTAACGCTCTACTGCGCGGAGAAAAATCCGCCCTTCAACCCCGGCGATACGGTTCCGCTTAACGCGCTTGAAAAGGACATGAGAAAGCTGCCCCTACAGACGGCACGCCTTACCGGAGCGGTTTTTCAGTATAGTAAAGAAGACGTTTTATTTATATGTCCGGTTGTTATAAAGTCCGGGGCTGCGGTTATCGGAACCATACGCCGGATCAGCAATCGTGAATCCGTACGGATACAGGATGTCAAGATAGTTAATAACAGGATCAACATCTATATTGATCCGCCCAAAAATGCAAACGGGTTTATCGTACTGTACCGTTTTGACTGTTTCCCCAAAGACATAAACGATAAAAACGCTTCAAGAAAATTTATCCCCGTCAGGCAGTACCTGCACGACGGCGTACTTGTCATCGATCAGATTGAAAAGAAAAATTATTTTTTTTCGGTATTTGCCGAATTTTACGCGGGAACGGAGAAAGATTATTCAGGCGGGGCCGATTACCGCTTTGATAACGCCGCAAAGGAAACCATCACCTACTCCGTCAGCGTTTCTAAAAAACTCATCGGAGAGAGCCGGGTGATCCTTGAATTCAACGCGGACAGCCCCGCTTGTATGCTGCCCGATATTGAAATATACTCCGATACCGGTAAGACGCCCATGTTTAAAGCGTCGTCAAACCTTTTCTGCGAGATACCGTCCAGGCAGATAAACGGCGGTTTTCAGGTAAGTTTTCCCATTCCAAAAAACCTGCTGCGGGATACCCATATAAAAGCCTTTTTTAAAGACGATGCGGATTATGCGAAAAACCAACTGCGCTTGAAGACCGGATCGGAGAACAGGATAAATTAGGGGGAAAGTGAATGGGTTTTTATTCGGCGTTATCATTATTATTCGGTTTATCATTATTATCAGGGGTAGTAGTAAGATTGCTAGCAGTAGAAATAAGATTACCAGGAAAAAGATTAAAAGCAGAACTGGAAGTAGTACTGGAAGCGGTAGCGGGAACAGTAATAGGATTAGTAGGACTCGTAATACCGGAAGTAGGAACAGCAATAGAAACTGTAGTAGAAACAGCAGAAGCAGTATTAGTAACAGGAGAAGCAGTAGTAGAAACAGCAAGAGAAGTAGTAGCAGTAGTAGTAGGACTAGTAGGAGGAATAGGAATACTAGGACTACTAACAGTAGGAGGAGTAATAACAACATGCGTACTACTAGCAGTACAAGATGGAGTAGAACTGGTAGTAGGACTAGTAGTAACAGTAGCAATAGTAGTAGGACTGGTAGTAGGAACAGAAGTACCAGCAGTAAAAATAGCAGATGTAGGAGTAGGAGTAGGAGCAACAGCAGCAGTAGGAGGAGGACTAGTAGGACGACTAGTAGGAAAATTATTAGCAGTAGCAGGAGGACTATTAAGAAAATTATTAGTAGCCCTCAAAGCATTTTTTTCTATCTCAGAAAGGAACAATTTTATGATGTTTAAACCCGATTTTATCTGCCCCTACTGTTTTGAAAAGCATAAACATTCCTCCGCCCAGTTCCGGTGTATCAATACCCGCTGTAAGGATTTTGACGACATTGAAATGACCAGGTACGAAAACGGGAATCTCAGCGTACCCCGAAAGGGGAAAAAGACCTTTGGCGCATCTTCACGCGCGTTACCACGGCAGGCGGCCTGTCCCGAATGCGGCAAGACCACGTACAAGATCGTCTGCCCTTCCTGCCACAACACCCTGCCGGAAAGTACCCTGAACGGAAAGGATATGATCATTTCCATTGTCGGTTCGCGTGATGCCGGTAAAAGCCATTTTGTAGGGGTCATTATCAACGAACTTATAGAGAGAATTGCGCCGAAACTTTTCGGTGGGGCTATGGCGGCCTTTGACGACACCATGCAGCGTTACCAGCGGAATTTTGCCCGGAATCTGTACGTGGATATGAAGAAGCTGGAACTTACCAGAAGTTCCCAGGTTGATGTCAACAACGGCGCATACCGGCCGCTCATCTTTACCCTAAATGTCAACCATAAATCAATGTTCAACAGGAACACCATAGATTCGTATACCTTTGTGTTTTTTGATACCGCGGGCGAGGACCTCAATGACGAGGATACCATGAACACGGTGAATAAGTATATCTGTAAATCGGCGGGCATTATCTTTCTGCTCGATCCTCTCCAGATACCCGCGGTAGCAAATCAGCTCGATGCCTGGACCGTATCCAGGGCTTCTTCGGTTGACTGGCGCCGGGCGGCAAGGCCTGACGATATAATTGCCCGTGTATCGAATTTAATCCGGTATGACAGAAACATCCGATCCAATGAAAAGATTAAAATTCCTGTCGCCGCGGTGTTTTCAAAGTATGACGTCATAGAACCCATTGTCCCGCGCGGTTGCGCCATATCCGATCCAAGCCCGCATTGCGCGAAAAAAACATTTGATTCGACGGACGCATACAATGTTAGTTCGGAAATACAGGGCCTACTGAAAACCTGGGGAGCCGATTCCTTTATGACCCAACTCGATATAAATTACACCGCCTATTCCTATTTTGCGGTATCGGCGTTGGGAATGCATAATAACCCGAAGGATGACAGTACGATAGATCGTCCCCGCCCGCACCGTATTGAGGATCCGCTGCTCTGGATTATGAAGGAGAACGGGGTCCTTAAAGGTTAATGAAAAGGAGTAAATACTTATGGCAAGCAGCAAAACCTTTACCTGTCCGTATTGTTTTGAAAAACACGCTCTCTCGGAGATACAATTCCGCTGTATAAATACCAGGTGCCCGGATTTTGATGATATAGAGATGACCAAATACGAAAATGGTAATATCAATATGCCCAAAAAGGGTAAAAAAACATTTCCCGTTACTTCAAATACATCCTTCGGTGTACCAAAAACCGCCGTTTGCCCGCAGTGCGGAAAACCTACATACAAAGTAATATGCCCTTCCTGTCATAATGCCCTGCCCGAAAGCACCTTGACCGGCAGGGATATGATCATCTCGATTGTAGGTTCCCGCGATACCGGCAAGAGCCATTTTGTCGGCGTTATCATCAACGAACTGATAAACCGAATTGCCCCGCAGTTGTTCGGGGGATCGCTTGTAGGCTTTGACGATACCATGCAGCGCTACCAGCAGAATTTTGCCCGGCGTTTGTATGTGGATTTGCAGAAGCTGGATCTTACCAGAAGTTCCCAGGTTGATGTCAACAACGGCGCATACCGGCCCCTTATCTTCACCCTGAATGTCGGACGTAAATTGATCTTTAAAGAAACTATCGATTCCTATACCTTTGTTTTTTTTGATACCGCGGGTGAAGATCTTAATGACGAAGATACCATGAATACGGTAAACAGGTATATTTGTAAATCCGCCGGAATCATTTTTCTTATTGATCCTCTCCAGATACCCGCGGTGGCGAATCAGCTTGATGAGAATATTATCACCCGGGCTTCTTCGGTTGACTGGCGGCTTGCGGCAAATCCCGGCGATATAATAAACCGGGTTTCCCGGCTTATACGTTACGATAGAAACATTAAGACTACTGAGAAAATAAAAACGCCGATTGCCGTCGTATTTTCCAAATATGATGTTATAGCGGGCATTGTGCCTCCGGGTTGTACCATATCCGAAGCAAGCCCCCATTGTAATGCGCGGTCTTTGGTATTATCGGACTGTCATAGCGTCAGCAGCGAAATACAGAGCCTGCTCAAAAACTGGGGCGCCGACGCGTTTATAACGGAACTTAACGTAAACTACTCCCATTACGCCTATTTTGCCGTATCCGCGCTCGGCCTCCATAATAATCCGAAAGCCGACCGTACCATCGACCGGCCTCGCCCGCACCGCATAGAAGATCCCTTCCTCTTTCTTATGAAAGAGAATGGCGTCTTTGACGGCAAAGGATTCTACCGTCCGCCCAGGAAACCGAAAGTTGCCGTAAAAGCCTTAATTGCAGGTCTGGTCTTCTGCGGCATCCTCGGTATTCTCGGTATTGCCGCGTTCTTCATAAACAACGCTCTTACAAGAGGCAGCCTTATTGTTCATGTTCAGGAAGAGGGCACGCTCTATCTTAATGATAAACTAATCGGTACAGTCTCGCCGGACGAGCCTAAAAGAATAAACGGAATAGACGAGGGAAAACATTTGGTCAGGATAGATTATCAGTATTTCTTTGAAGAAGAATATATAAATATAGAAAGCAACCGTGAATTTAATCTAACATTCTCGTTCCGCGGTTTTTTTGTAAATACTATCGGTATAGACCTGAATTATATCCCTGCCGGAGTATACACGATGGGGAGTTCCGTTACCGAGCCCGGCCGGGAGGATGATGAAACACCGCATGATGTGGGTGTCGATAGTTTCTATATGGGGCAGACTGAGATAACACAGGCTAAGTATGCGGAAGTTATGGGATACAATCCAAGTTATTTTACAGGGGCGGACCGGCCGGTAGAAATGGTAACATGGTATGACGCGATTAACTTCTGTAACGCATTGAGCGACCTTGAGGCGCTTGAAAGAGCGTATACGGTAAACGGTACACAGGTAACATGGAACACGGGCGCAAACGGATACCGTTTGCCTACGGAAGCGGAATGGGAATTTGCCTGCCGCGCCGGTACTGCAACGGCCTTTAATACCGGAAATACAATTTCAACAGATTCGGCCAACTACAACGGATCGGCAACGGTCCACGTTCAATCCTTTTCATCGAATGCCTGGGGGCTCTACGATATGCACGGAAATGTCAGGGAATGGTGTTTTGACGTTTACGGAAATTATAGCGCGATAGCCGAACCGGATGCTCCCTCCGGTTACTATATAATTCCCGCGCGGGGGCAGATGCAGCCGTACCCGCCGTCCTATCAGACGCCTCCATCTCCGCCTTCTCCGCCCCCGCAACGCCTCCGGCGTGTTGTCCGCGGCGGCTCGTGGGGCGAACAGGCCGTAAATCTTCGTTCGGCGTTCCGCGGCGCAAGGGAACCCGAGGGAAAATACAATACGGTCGGCTTCAGGATTGTACGTACATTCAACTAAAAGGAAATGTATTATGGAAACGGATAGCAAATTACATCAGATAATATATACCTCCTGCAAGCGGGGTATTGACGGGGTCAACGATGGACAGCAGGTCTTCTCCTATGATAAGGATTTTAAATATTCCAAATCGGACAATGTGAGGAGCCTGTTTGGTTACCAGCCGCCCTCCTTAAAACCGGGCCTTATTATGACGGAAGAAATTGCAAAAACCATGCCGCGGGCTTTTACGTTCAGAAAAATTGACGATGGTACATACGCGGTTACGCTTAATACCTATATCGGTAGAGATTATATGCCTGCCGGGGGAAGATTCGGTAATTATTTAAGCCATTCGGTCATTTTCAATGACAGATGTTTTCAGAATTATCCGTGCGAATTTTTTGAAAGTGAAATGCTCCGCAGTTCTATGGATAAGGACGAAGTGAATAACCCCGACCCGCCCGGCTTTCTTCCCGTTCCCGTTCTGTCAAAGGGAACAAAGATAACCGTCGATTCGGTTATTGCATTCCTCAATAATGAAAACAGAATGGATATATACAAAAATATGTTTTATGCGCTTCTATCTTTCAATACCGAAAAAAAACGTATTGTTATCTGTGATGAAAGTGAGAATATCATCTTCTGGATTGCCGCGCTTGAATTTGCCCTGCCTTTAAAAAATATACGGAACATTAATTTTACTACATACGAAAGTACCCCGTCCCTGTCGAATTCGCAGATATGTGGAGTAGTTCCGGACGGAACTTCCTACGGCAGGGATAATCCTTCACAGTACTTTGTTTTTGACATTATCAAAGGGGAAACAGCGGAATTTAATCTTAAAAACGATTTTATCGAATTTTTGGAGTTATCCATGTCTATCTCTTACGATCTTATGCAGTCCTTTCACCTATTCCTCGGTGAAGGTTATAGCTATACCGAAGCCGATCTTGAATATCTTGACGCATACTCGCTGTATGTCCTGCGAAGCGACGGCATTGAAAACAGCGCCCATGAAATTTTCATGAAGGCTTCCGTCTTTGCGGAAAAATATTCAAAAGAAAACGTACTGCTCAATTTTGTAAGGGAACTTTTAAAGCAGATGCGGGCTATTGTTAATTTACCCGGAGCCTATTTTAAGGATGTTCTGTATTTTATCCTTAAATCGTATAAAGATTTTTCAAATGAAGAAAGATTAGGCATCAGAGACTGTATTATATACAGAATATTAAACAATTTTTCCGATCCGAATTTTAAAGACCTTGAATTTAAGGATGTGTTTAATGATTTCGATTCCCTGTGCAGCCGGTATGGATATAACCTTATACCTGAATTTGCAAAAGATGTGAACAGGGAACAGTTAAAAGCGTTTTTACGGCATAATGACGCCGATATTGGAAAAATAAAAGTAATAATTTACTGTATATTCCGGTATGTCAGGAAGAAAACTTCCGAATCCGTTCCGTCCGGGCCGGATGTAGACGCGCTGTTCAATGCGATACTGGAATCTGTTTTTATATCCCACCCTGAGATGAGTGAAACTCTCGTCCGTTATATTATCAATACTTTTGGGGTAGAATGCGCCTATCTTGTATCGGTGATATGTAACATAAACAATGTGCTGAACAGGCATCCTAACGATTACGTCAATGAAAAAACATTATGGGAATATTATTATAAAACCGTAAGCAGATATCCGAATGACCATAAGAGAATTGTTTTTGATTGTCTTTTAAAAGTTAAAAGCTATGATCGTGTTTATTGTCTTTTTGATGTAATGCTGAGTGATACAAGGGATATGGAGAGTTGCAGAGAAATTTTTGAGGAACATCTGGAAAGAATTGTTATGAAATATGAACGGTACAGAACCGAATATTCCGACAGAATCCTCACCGGCTATTATAATAAATTATTAAAATCCAATACCGGGGATGTTGAACAGGCCAAACGCGGTCTTCTGTATCTGATTTTAAAACATAGACTCAAAGCGGATTTTATAAATGAGCTTTCTGAACATATCATCAAAAATATCGATCTTGCAAAACCATCCGGTGAAGAAATTGAAATGCTTAAAAATATTATTATTAATATTATTAAAAATAAACAAAAGCTTGGGGAAAGGCTTAAACTCTTTGCGGCGGGGATTATTGTTACCGAGTATCTGCCCGAAGATTTTAATAACGGAAAAGACAAACTTATCCGCTATTCCGGTTATGAACGGTACGATTTGGAATGTTTAAGTGAAGAAGAACAGATCAAGTACATTGAATGGATTGAACCGGTTATTTCCGAATATTGCACAAAGGCGGAAGATGTAAAAACCGTCTATGCCTTGTTTAACATGACCAAAAAATCCCGCCGGAAATTCCTGGATAATTGTATGCAGTACAATTTGAAGCAAAGCAATGAAATAAATAAATTTAAACCGCTTTGCGAATATCTTGTCTTTATCTCTTCTCTTGACGATGCCGATGTGTTCATGGAAACAGGGAAGAATTTAAGCAAACTGAATAAATCAAAAATGGAGCTACTGGAAAAACAAATGAACACCCGCTTTGAAAACGAAAAGGAGATCATGAATAATTGGGTGAAGATCAGAAATATAGCCCTGTCCACTAACCCTGTACTCAACGGCATATTGAAGATATTAAGTAAGTAGGATCTGTTCCGCCTTGTTTACAGCCGGCAGGTAAAGGCCGTCCCGTCTTCGTTATTACACCGAGAATGCAACGCGGGGTCTTGCAATTTGTAGAGCTATGATATATTATTATAATACAAGGAGTATATGTGGCTAAAGAAGAAGCAATTGAGGTGGAAGGAGTGGTCAAGGAAGCCCTCCCCAATACCATGTTTAGAGTCGAACTTGATAACCAGCACGGCCATCTTATCCTGGCCCATCTTTCGGGTAAGATGCGTAAACACTATATCCGCATTGTGCCCGGTGACCGGGTGCGGATAGCGCTTTCCCCCTACGATTTAAGCCGGGGAAGGATCATCTACCGCGAACGGTAGGAGCCGTTTTAACTTTTCGCCGAAAATTTTTTCTAACCGCCTCAGGTGAAAATCCGGTATAATACCCCTCCGGTTCGCAGGGAAATGTATAATCGGACGGAAGGTCTGTATTTTTCTCTCTTGACATTTTTTTTTATTTGATGTATAATCCTAGTATACTTATAAGATTAATAAGTATTAACTAAGTTTAACGAGGAGAATAACTATGGCAAAGAAGACCGATACGGATAAATGGGCCTTTGAGACAAAACAACTGCACGTCGGACAGGAAGAGCCCGATCCGGTAACCGATGCCCGTGCCGTACCTATCTATCAGACTACGTCCTATGTGTTCCACAATTCCGCGCACGCTGCGGCGCGTTTCAACCTGAGCGATGCGGGGAATATCTACGGACGCCTTACCAATTCCACCCAGGACGTGCTGGAAAGGCGGGTTGCCGCACTGGAAAACGGCGTCGCGGCTTTGGCCCTTGCTTCGGGCGCGGCGGCGGTAACCTATACCTTTCTCAACCTGGCCCAGGCGGGGGATCATATAGTCTCCGCCAAGACCATTTACGGCGGAACCTACAACCTGCTGGCCCATACCCTGCCCCTGTACGGGATCACGACTACCTTTGTGGACCCGGAGGAGCCGGGCGCCAAGGATCACGCGGAGGCTTTTGCCAAGGCAATACAGCCCAATACCAAGGCGATTTTTATCGAAACGCTGGGCAATCCTAATTCCAACATAATTGACATTGAAGCGGTTGCCAAACTGGCCCACACCCACAAGATTCCGCTTGTAGTTGACGATACCTTTACCACACCTTTTCTTATCCGGCCCTTTGATTACGGCGCGGACATCGTGGTAATATCGGCCACCAAATTCCTGGGCGGGCACGGCACCACCCTGGGCGGCGTCATCGTGGATTCAGGCGCCTTCGACTGGGAAGCCAGCGGGAAGTTCCCCTCAATTACCCAGCCTAACCCCAGCTATCACGGCATTTCCTTTACCAAGGCCGTCGGCAAGGCGGCCTTTGCGGTAAAGATACGTGCAATTCTGCTCCGCGATACCGGCGCCGCAATTTCCCCCTTTAACGCATTCCTCCTGCTCCAGGGGGTAGAGACCCTGTCCCTGCGTGTCGAACGCCATGTGGAAAATACCCTCAAGGTGCTGGACTATCTTAAAAAGCATCCCAAGGTAGAGAAGCTGCACCATCCCAGCCTGCCCGACGATCCCAGCAATGCCCTTTACAAGAGGTACTTCCCCAATGGGGCGGGTTCCATCTTTACCTTCGAGATCAAGGGCGGCGTCAGGGAAGCCCACGAGTTCATCGACCGCTTGCAGATATTCAGCCTTTTGGCTAATGTCGCCGATGTTAAGTCCCTTGTCATCCATCCGGCAACCACCACCCATTCCCAGTGCACCGAAGCGGAACTTCTTGAGCAGGGCATCAAGCCGAACACCATCCGTCTTTCCATAGGAACGGAGAATATCAAGGATATTATTGCCGATCTTGAACAGGCTTTTGGAGGGTAGGCAATCTCAACAGATCAGGCGGCGCGGGGTATTAAACACGGGAACCCTCCCACGGGTTTACGGGGGAGGGTGTAATCGGACGGAATGTCCGCGCAGCCCCGATAATCGGGATTTTTTGCATGAATATGCAAAAAATCTACAAGTGCAACAGGCTGTTAGATCTCCGCAATCACCGCGCCGGTTTTGGGATCGCGCGCCCCCGTGCAGGCAGCTTTAAACAGCGCGCCTGATTCGGCTTTTTCAAGGGCGGATCTTTTGCCGGTTAAAAGCGCCATGCCCTGCTCCGAGCAGCAGTACCTTCCGAAACGCGCGTCCCGTGCGGCGGGAGCGCCACCGGCCGCCGGCAGGGGGAACGCGTCCGAAATAACGCGTAGGCGCAGGCCGCCCGTCAAAGCCTCCGGTTCCGGCCCTTCCTGGCCCCCAAGGCCAGCAAAGAGGAAGCTCAGGGCGGCCCGTTCCTTGGGCAGCCCCGCACGGGAGGAGAGGGTGCGCAGGGCGGCGGGGGCTTCTTCGGTACTAAAGGCGAAGTGGCACCACTTACCCTTACCCCGTCCTTCCGTCCGCCGTTCCCGCCGCGGGGCCTTGCCGCCGGGGAAGGGGCAGGGCTGGGCGTGGGGACAGGGCGCAAGAACGGAACCGCCGCTTTCAATAAGGGCGCCCCGCAGCCCTGCAATAAAGGCCCCGCCCTGCGGATTCCCGGGCTCAACGGCCAGGAGATACCCGGTGTCCGCGAGGTAACTTGTAAGCGTCTTAAAGCTCTTTTCCGCGAAACGTTTGAGCCCTCCGCCGTCCGCGGCGGGTATGTTTTGGCCAAGCTCCGTGAACACGTTCACCGCCGTTACAAGGCGGGCGGGCTTCTCCTGCCGGCGCGCGTCCTTCCCCGCGGGCTGTTTTTCTTCCGCGGACGGGCCTTTCCAAACGATTGGGGCTTTTCCCGCTCTTCCCCCCAGGGAATTCCGCTCCAGGCGGAGTATCCAGGGACAATCACCTCCGGCCAAAGCCTCAAAGAGTTTTTTCCCCGCCCGCATGACCGTGGCGGTATGGTCTATGCAGCGGAATTCAAGGCGGAGGCCGCGGAGATCGGGCCTCGAAATCCAGAGGGCCAGGGCCAGGCTCAGGGGGCCGGAACCCAGGTCCGTAACCGCGTCGCCGTCTTCGAGGGGCAGGACAAGGCCGGGGAGCAAACGGCAGAGGCGGTAGAGGTTCCAGGGCAGGAAGTAGCGCAGATAGGCCGAGAGGAAGGCGGGCTTTCCCAGGTAGGTTACGGTACGTTCGCCGCGGGCGCCGGTGAAAAGGCGGGAAAGTTCCGCAATGTCGCGGGGCAGGCTGCCCGCACGGCGGCGGGGTAGGGGGAAGGTCCTGTCGATAAGGCGGAGGAAGCCTTCAAGCGCACGGCGGGTTTCCGCGTCAAGATGGGGGAATATCACGGCGGCCCCTAAACATCGGTCTTGACGCGCCGGACTATAAAGTAAAGATCCAGCAGGCCGGAGCGGAGGTCGGCAATTTGGGAGCGGAGGTCCTGCCTCTCGCCCGCAAGTTCGCGGAAAAGCTGTTCCCGCGCCCCTTCAACGGTAAAACGGCGGTCGTAGAGCAGGTACTTGAGGCGGAGGAATAGTTGCAGGTCGCGGTTTGAATAGGCCCGCCTGCCCTGGCCGTCCCTTTTAGGCTGGATAAGGGGAATTTCCTTTTCCCAATAGCGGATAACATGGATCTTAACCCGCAGAAGGCGTTCCAGCTCGCCGATGGAATAGGTCATGCGCCGCGTTCCTTCCGCGAAGGACGCAGCTCTATGGCAACCGGAATCTGGGAGAAGCCCAGCGTTTTGCGTATCTTGTTTTTCAGGTAGGATAGATAGGGTTCGCCGACCGCCTGGGGCCTTGATACAAAAAAGATGAATTTAACCGGATTGGCCGAGCTTTGGACCGCATAGCGTATCTTAAAGCGGGTTCTGGGGCCGAAAGGAGGCGGATTCTCGGCAAGCCAGCCTTCCAGGGCCTGGTTTAAGGCGGCGGTTTCGGTCTGTGTTTCAAGCTGGGCGTACATGCGTATGCCGGTATCCAGAAGTTTCTCCACGCCGCTTCCGTCCAGGCCGCTTATCGGTACTATGGGGGCATATTCCATCTTGCCGAAACTAAAGCGTATGTGATCGGAGACGGCCTGGAAGGTATTCTTTACCGTGGGCATGGTATCCCATTTATTGAGGACAAGGATAATGCCCCTGCCCTTGTCGTGGGCAAGCGCGGCTATCTTCTTATCCTGTTCCGAAAGCCCTTCCTGCGCGTCGATAAGAAGAAAAACAATATCCGCATTGTCTATGGCTTTAATGGCCCTGTTCACCGAGTAATACTCAATGTCTTCGGTAACTTTGCTCTTCCGTCTGATACCCGCGGTATCAAGAACCTGAAACGTCCTGTTTTTATAACGGAAAATGCCTTCAACCACATCGCGGGTTGTACCGGGAATCTCGCTTACCAGGGAGGCGTCCGACTGGGTCAGCCTGTTGGAAAGGGTGGACTTGCCGGTATTGGGCTTGCCCAGAAGGGCTATGCGTATGGGCCTTTTGCCTTCGTCAACTTCAACGCGGGAAAAGTCCACGCGTTCGATAATCGCGTTCTCCAGAAGCCCCACATTATCGCCGTGCTCCGCGGAAATCATCCAGACCCTTTCAAAACCGCAGGCAAGGAGATTCCAGGCCTCGCTTTCAAGCCTGCCCCCCTCGGTCTTGTTT
This sequence comes from Treponema sp., assembly GCA_031276295.1. Classification (GTDB taxonomy): domain Bacteria; phylum Spirochaetota; class Spirochaetia; order Treponematales; family Breznakiellaceae; genus JAISNI01. The sequence goes on along the minus strand of JAISNI010000072.1, from coordinate 40,239 downwards.
ACCACGGCAAGAAGACGGTCCCGGTACGGCCTTAGAAATTCGATGAATTCCTCATCCTCGCGGGTCAGGGCGCCGGCTTCCAGTATCAGGATGATAAGATCGGCCTTTTCCAGGGTTTGCAGGGTCTTGGCCGCCACAAGATCGTCCAGCCCCTCGTCCCCGTCGCGGTCGAGCTTGAAACCGCCGGTATCGACAAGGCGGAGGGGCTTGCCGGCAATAAAGGCGTCCATCGCCACCGGATCCCGCGTAACCCCCGGCGTAGGATCGGTGATGGCCCTGCGCTTATGGAGCAGCCGGTTGAAGAGGGTCGATTTTCCAACATTCGGCCTTCCGGCCAGCACAACCACAGGAAGGTTGCGGTACTTTAGTTCAGGATCGAATTCCAAAAAATCACCTCCTAAAATCATGGTTCTGCTTTTCTCATTCGGCCTTTTCTTCTTCACGCTCCCGCCATTCTTCCAGCAGCGCGTTTACCTCTTGAGTGTACCGGCGCTTCAGGGCTTCTTCCGCCAGGGCCCGGCAGCTTTCCATGCTTGCGCCGCGGATAACCCGCTTAACCGCGGGAATGGCCGAAGCGTTCATGCTGAATATGTCAAGGCCGAGCCCCAGGAGCAGGGGGCTCATATCGGCATCGCCGGCCATTTCTCCGCACATGGCCGCCGGTATGCCCCTTTGGTGGGCGGCGTCTATCGTCGTTTTAAGGAGGCGGAGCACGGCGGGATGGGACGGCTGGGCAAGGTAGGTTACCTTTTCGTTGCTGCGGTCTACGGCGAGGGTATATTGGATAAGATCGTTGGTTCCGATGGAGAAAAAATCTGATTTTTCAGCCAGAATATCCGCGCTTACGGCGGCGGAGGGTATCTCTATCATGGTTCCCACGGGAATATCGCCCGCAAAAGCCTGCCCCCGTGTACGGCACTCGGCTTTGGCCTCTTCCCACAGGCCCAGGGCCAGTTCCAGTTCTTCAATGCCGGAGATCATGGGGAACATAACCCGCACATTCCCTTCAACGCTGGAACGGAGTATGGCCCTTAGCTGTGTTTTAAATATTTCAGGATGGGCCAGGGAGAAACGGACGGCCCGCCAGCCCAGCAGGGGGTTTTTTTCGTCCGTGTTCTGCAATTCGGGGATGATCTTGTCGCCCCCCACGTCCACGGTCCGTATCGTTACCGGCAGATTCCCCATAGCCTTGAGTACGCCGGAATATGCGCGGTACTGTTCCTCCTCCTCGGCCGTCTTTCCGGGCGAAATAAAGAGGAATTCCGAACGGTACAGCCCTATCCCCTCGGCGCCGTAGTTAAGGACGGTCCCGGCCTCATCGGGGATCTCTATGTTCGCCATAAGCCGTACACGGTACCCGTCCCTTGTTTCAGGCGGAAGATCCCGCATTAAGGAGAAACCCGCCACCATTTTTTTGTACCGGCCCAGAGCGTTTTCGTACTGTTTGAGAGCGGCCCTGTCCGGCTCTATGATCACGACCCCGGAAGCGCCGTCCATCACGATTTTTTCCCCGTTTTGTATCTCGCGGGTGATGTTGGAAAGCCCCAGCACCGCCGGTATCTCGAAGGCGCGCGCCAGAATGGCGGTATGCGAGGTACGGCCGCCTACGTCCATAACCAGGCCCTTAACCCGTTCTTTGTTCATGGTAAGCGTATCCGAGGGCAGAAGATCGTGGACGACCAGGACGGCATCGCGGTTAAGATCGGCCAGGGAGAATTTTTTTATTTTGAGCAGGATGTTCAGGACCCTGCGGGATATATCGGCTATATCCACCGCCCGTTCACGCAGATAGGGATCGGCGGCGGCCATCAGTTTCTGCGACAGATCATGGGTTATATGCCAGAATACCCACTCGATATTCTGGCACTCCGTTTTAAGCCGTTCCTGTATCTCGCCGAGCAGTTCCTCATCCTCCAGCATAAGAAGGTGGGCCGCGAATATGGCCGCCTGTTCCCTGCTTATCTCGATCTCCGCCTTTTCCTGCAAACCCCGGATCTCGTCCGCCGCTTCTTCAAAGGCCGAGAGGAGGCGCTTCCATTCGGAGTCAACCTGATTCTTCTTTATGCCGTAACGCGGAATCTCACCGTTTTCATTTTCCAGATACAGAAACGCGTTTCCTATAACAATTCCCGGGGAAGCGGGAATACCTATAAATTTTTTCATCTGTCATTATAATATATAAAATACGGGTAAAAGTCGAGTGGCGGTTATTCAAAAAAAATGAAGAAACCAGGAGCGGGCGCATACCCCGCCGAACATAAGGTTCGGCGGGGTATGCGCCCGGCCTTCCGAACAAAAATTTTTTCGCCCGCCTTACGGCGGGAATAAAAGGGTTAAAGGGCTCAAGTGTTAAAAAGCCCGGACGGCCCGAACCGAATCCGGATTATCCTTGTCGTAGTTGGACTGGCTGCCATCGCTGAAGCTCTGATACCACGCGTAATAATAACTGTTCTCCGACGAGGACCAGTACCATCCATTTAAAAATCCGCCCAATTTCTTTTTTTTGAGATTCTGATACATCAAATTCAATTCATCCCTGCTGGGCAGGAACCAGTCCGTATAACCCCCGGCGTCAAGGGCGGCGCAAAGCTGGGCCGCCCGGCCCTGTTCCCCCAGTTTTTTGAGTTTTTGAACAATAAGCTCCGTATTCCCTTTTCCGCTGCCGATACCTGTATCGGTTCCGCCCACCACGGTTCCGTAAGCGCCCCACTGTACCGCGGGAAAATCCTGGGGAGCCGCCTCCAGATAACGCCAGCCGGACTCATATACCCCCTTGTCAAAAAACACGATGCCCCCGGCGGGGCCGGTATCCCCGATCTGATACTTTTTTGCGGGCGCGGAACGGGGGCTTTGCGGTACAGACGCGGTTTCGGCGGCGGGCCTGGCGCCGGCAAGCAGGTAGACCAGCTTCTCCTCCTTTGCGCTCAAATCGGAAGCGGAAAACGCTTCCACCGCGGCGGTTTCAACGTTCAGGACCCGTATCCTGAAACGGTATGCATTCCCCATGCTGGAGAGGCCGCCCGACACAATGAACTGCGCGCCCAGCTTTTGCCCTATGGAAAGGGCGGATTCGTCGCTTACCTCGCCTGACATCTGGAATTGTTCTTCCTGCCGGAGCAGGTCCAGCTCTGTACGGTCAACAACCACCAGATTCCTGGCGTTCACGAGGTGGCCGGACAGTTCGTCCAGCACGTAACCGGAAAGCTGTTCCGAAGGGGAACTAAAGTTAAGCGCCGCTATTTTTACGCCTTTTTCCAGGCCGCCGTCGATAGCGCCCGCCGCCGTCTGTATGGCCTGATCCAGCGGTACGGAAACACCGCCCCCGCCCGTGCTGGCGCAGGAAAAAACCAGTACGCACACGCCAAACCAGAGTACCGGTAATCGTTTTTTCAAGGTTCCGCCCTTATTCATAAGCACCCTCCGTAATTTTCATTAAAAAAATTTCCCCGCGGCCCCGCGTTTTAGGAAAAGCTCAAAAATCTTAATTAAGATCATTATGTGCCATACCTGATTACCGTGTCAATTACCGTGTTGCATCATAAGCCCGCCTTAAAAAAATCCAAAAAAACAACACGTCATTTCCAAAACTTTTTACGCTTTCCTTTTTAAAAATACCGGCGGTATAATCCTTTATACCAAGAATTATGGAGGATTAGAGAAGATGAAGAAGATTGTTCTGTTGACGGCGGTTTCCGCGTTCCTGATACTGGCCTGCAAGGGCGGAACCGGCGGCGGGAGCGCGGCGGATGCCGGGGTTGAGGTAAATACCGCCCGCGAAGCCCCGGAATTTGTTCAACTGGTAGCCGAGGGGAAACTTCCGCCGCTGGAGGAACGGCTCCCGAAGAATCCCAGAGTTATTACCCCCTACGAAAAAGTCGGGGTCTACGGCGGGGACTGGCGGGTTGCCCAGGTCGGGGGGCATCTGACCCACATGCAGCGGTATCAGTATTACGAGAATCTGGTCAACTGGACCCCCGGTTGGGGCGGCATTGAACCGAACGTGGCGGAGTCCTACGAGGTCTCCGCGGATTCCCGTGAATATACCTTTTATTTGCGGGAAGGGATGAAGTGGTCCGACGGGCAGCCCTTCAGTGTCGACGACGTGGAATTTTGGTTTGTCGATGTGTTAAGCAACCCCCAACTAACCCCTTCCATAGCTCTTATGTACCGTCAGGGAGACGATATTGTAAAATTTGAAAAGATCGATCAGTACACGTTCAAGTTCGTCTTCGCCGGACCGAACGGCCTTTTCCTCCAGCAGCTTGCCCAGGTGGGCAACCTCAATAAGCAGTATGTCCCCAAGCACTACTACAGCCGGTTCCATATCAAGTACAACCCCGATGCGGACAGCCAGGCCAAGGCCGCCGGTTATGCCGACTGGGTAGCCTGGTTCCAGGCCAAAGGCGGGGTTCCCGAGCCTGAGGATGTAATCTTTCAGAACGGGGAACGGCCGGTCATTAACGCATGGATGTGGGAAATTGCCCCCGGAGTCGGGTCCGCTTCCCAGGCGATTGCGGTTAGGAATCCTTATTACTGGAAGGTCGATACCGAGGGGAACCAGCTCCCCTACCTTGACCGGATAGTTTACGATCTGCTTCAGGATGTGGAAGTCCTTATCCTCAAGATACTGAACGGAGAAATCGACTGGATGGATCAGTATTTTGCCCTGCCGAATAACAAGGCCATTATCTATGAAAACCAGGAGAAGGGCGGCTATCATCTCTTTGAAACCACCCCCACGGAACCCAATGTGGCCATTGTTCAGTTCAACCTGAATCATCCGGATCCGGCTCAGCGGGCTCTTTTCGGCAACAAGGATTTCCGTATCGGGGTTTCCCACGCGCTTAACCGTCAGGAAATCATCAATATCATTTATTCAGGTCAGGGCACGCCCGCCCAGGCTGCTCCCCGTCCGGGCACGGAATTCTACAATGAACGGCTGGCAAAACAGTACATTGAGTACGATGTGGACGCGGCCAACGCCGCGCTTGACAGAGCAGGCTTAACCGGCAGGGACGCCGCCGGTTACCGGCTCCGACCCGACGGCAAGCGGGTGGCCTTTACCTTTGAGCTTGACGTGGGCCGTACCGAATTCGTTGAGATGGTTCAACTGCTCATAAGTTATCTTAAAGTAGTCGGCATCGACGCCCAGGTTAGAACCATGGACCGTTCCCTCTGGGAAATCCGGGTGCGGCAAAACTGGGAATTTGACGCCACCATCCACCGTTTCGGCGGCGGTGTCGGACAGGCGGTTCTGATAGATCCCCGGTATTACTTCCCCTTCAGCGGGAATTCGGTCTACGCGCCGGCCTGGCAGGTCTGGTATAACAATCCCACCGGAACAGGCGCCCGGATGAAACCGGAAGAACCCCCCGGTGAAATTAAACGTTCAATGGATATTTACAATAGGATTAAACAGACCGGTGATACCCAGGAACAGATTAGGCTGATGCAGCAGATACTGGAGATTGCCGCGGATCAGTTCTACACCATTGGTATCCTTTGGGATGCGAACGGTTACGGTATCGTAAGAAATAACTTCAAAAACGCTCCGCCCGTTATGCCCTTCTCCTACGAATATCCCCATCCGGGCCCGGAGAATCCCTGTCAGTTCTATATTGATCCATCGGCAAATTGAACGATTGGACGATTGAACAATTTGGGCCGTTCAACATGATTTTGAGCGGCCTTGTGGATTTATTCTTGTTTTATAAAGCCGGACGGTGTTTTCATTGCACCGCCCGCAATCAATATAGTAAAGAGGGGAAACAGCATGTTTCAATTTACCGGTTATACCAAACCAAATTGGTTTTTAAAGCCCCTGCGCTGGGCGCAGTTAACCCTTACCGATGATGATCCGGGAACCTTCGACCCGGACCGGTGGCTTGCCTACTTCAAAGATATTAAAGCCCAGGGAGCGGTGTTGAGTACCGGCGGGTATATTGCCTACCATCCGTCAAAGATACCCCTGCACTATGTGAGCCCCAAGGTCAATGATGATAACGATGTTTTTGGCTATATGGTGGAAGGGTGCCGGAAAATGGACATGACCGTCCTGGTACGGACCGATCCCCACGCGGTCCACCGGGAACAGAAGGAAGCCCATCCTGAATGGATATTCACCGCCGCGGACGGCAAACTCCGACCCCACTGGTCCATGCCCGATGTTTGGGTTACCTGCGCCCTGGGCCCCTACAATTATTCCTTTATGACCGATGTGTATAAAGAAATTGTGGAGGCCTACGGGGTAGAGGGGGTTTTCGCCAACCGCTGGGCAGGTTCGGGGCTCTGTTATTGTGAGAATTGCCGGAATATGTTCCGGGAAAAAACCGGCCTTGAATTGCCCGCGGCGCCGGTCCTGTCGGACCCTGCCTATAAAGCCTATATCGCCTTTCGGCAGGAACGGCTTTTTGAAATCTGCCGGCACTGGGACGGGGAGATCAGAAAGATAAGCCCCTACGCCCGGTTTATCCCCAATTCGGGCGGAGGTTCTTTAAGCGGATTGGATATGCGCTGGCTGGGGGATTATTCCGACATCCTCTTTGCGGATAAGCAGGCCCGGTCCAAGACCATGCCCCTGTGGGCGAACGGTAAAAACGGCAAGGAATTCAGGGCGGTGATGGGGAATAAACCCATCGGGGGCATATTCAGCATGGGCGCGGAGGCCGCTTACCGGTGGAAGGATTCGGTTCAGGATAACGAGGAAATCCGTTTATGGGTGGCCGACGGGGTTGCCCAGGGATTAACGGTTTGGTTTACCAAATTCCACGGGAAGATATATGACCGGCGCTGGATGGATACGGTAAAGGACCTCTACCGGCGTTACGCCGAGTGGGAGCCCTATTTACGGAATACCGGAAACCTCGCACGGGTGGGCCTGGTTTATTCCCAGGAAACCGGGCTTTACTACGGAGGGGAACAGGGGCGGGAAAAGGTGGAGGATCACATCCTGGGGGCCTATCAGTCCCTCATCGAGGCCCGTATTCCCTTTGAAATGGTACACGCCAGTTACCTGAAAGATCCGGGGCATCTTTCGGCCTATAAAACCCTTATACTCCCGAACATTGCCTGTCTTTCCGATGAACAAAACGAAGGGCTTAAAGCCTTTGTTTCATCGGGCGGCGGCCTTCTGGCCACCTGTGAAACCTCCCTTTACGACGAAAAAGGCAATAAGCGGGCCAATTTCGGCCTGGCGGATATCTTCGGCGTTGACCGTGCGGGGGAGGTTCAGGGCCCCCTCAAAAATTCCTACCTGCGGCTTAACGCCGGTTCCGCCGGGGCCGTCCATCCGGTTATCGCGGGATTCGGGGATACCGACCGGATTATCAACGGGGTTTACCGGCTGCCGGTACGGGAAAATACCCCCTTTCAGGACAAGCCGGTAACTTTTATCCCCCCCTATCCGGACCTGCCTATGGAAGAAGTCTACCCCCGGGAGGATCTGCGGGATAAGGCGGAACTGTACCTGCGGGATTATGGTTCAGGCCGGGCTGCCTACTTCCCCTGGGATATTGACCGGCTGTTTTGGGAACTTCTCACGGAGGATCACCTGCGGCTTTTCATTAATACCCTGGACTGGCTTTCACGGGAAGACCGGCTCCTCACCATAACCGGGCCGGGGGTCTTTGACGTGGCGGTTTGGAAGCAGGAAAGGTCCCTGACGGTGCATCTGGTCAATATGACCAACCCTATGTTCATGCGGGGGGCGGTTCGGGAACTCATTCCCTCCCACCCCCAGGAACTTTCCCTCCTCCTCCCCGAAGGGGTAAAACCGGCGACGGTACGGTTCCTCTCCACCGGGAGGCAGGCCGAATACCGGCTTGAAGGGCAAAGGCTCAAACTACAGGTCCCTTCGTTCCCCGATCACGAAGTTATCGCCATTGACAGAGGGTAAATTATGGAATACGGTTTTAAATCGGGTAAACCGGTAAAGGAGTGCATAGTATGAAACAGGGTATGTTACCCGACTTCCCCTACGGGGCGGTCTATTTTAGAAAAACCAATCCCCCGCGCGCGGAATGGGAACGGGATTACCGGGTTGCGCGGGAAGACGGGATGAATATTTTCCGGCATTGGTTTATGTGGGCCGCCGTCGAACAGGCTCCGGGGGTGTTCGAGTGGGAAGAGTACGATAAACAGCTTGAACTGGCGGCGCAAAACGGTATGAAGACCATCATTGCCGAGATGTCCACGATTGTTCCCGAATGGGCCTACCGAAAATTCGCCCATGCCAGGTTTACCACGGCGGAAGGGGTCAAATTGGGCAGTACCATGCAGGTAAGCTGCGCCATCGGCGGGATACCGGGGCTCTGCTGGGATAACGATGATTACCGGGCGGCAGCGGAGCGTTTTATTACCGAACTCGTGAAACGATACAAGGGGCATCCGGGTTTGGGGGGCTACGATATATGGAACGAATGTAATTACCGCGAATCCACCTGTTATTGTCCGGCTACCCTGGAAAAATTCCGTGAATGGTTGCAAAAAAAATACGGCAGCCCCCGGGCGGTTTCCGAAGCCTGGTATCGCTACGGCTTTGCCTCCTGGGAGGATGTCCTGCCCCCGGAAAGTCCCGGCCCCTATCCCGATACCCTGGATTGGCAGCAATTCAAAATAGAAAACGCCTACGGCTATATGCGCCGCCGGGCGGAAATTATCCGCGGTATCGACGGCGATTGCGCCATCGCGGCCCACGGGATAGCCGGAAGCCTTACCCTGGCGGCGAACCGGGGGGCCGACGATTGGCGGGCCGCCGGGGAAGTGGAAATTTACGGCATGACCTGGGGTTCCTCCCGGCACGGGGACGAACCCTGGAAGCAGTTCCACGCCATTGACCTGATCCGATCTGCAAGCCGGGGCAAACCCTATTGGCACGCCGAATCCTACGCGGGCCCCCTCTGGCTCCAGCCCCAGGTGGAGGGCAAGCCCCGGGACGAAGGCCGCATTCCGTCCCCGGAAGACGCTCGGTACTGGAATTTTGTCAGTTATATGGGAGGGGCATCGGGGATCATGTACCTCCGCTGGCGTCCCCTGTTGGACGGGGACCTCTTCGGGGCCTTCGGACCTTACGGCATGGACGGAAGCCGTACCGATAGATCCGCGGCGGTCTCCGCTTCCGCCCGGTGGATAACCTCGCCGGATAGACGGCGGATGCTCTCCTCCCGGCCGGTTAAGGGTGAAATCGGTATTATCTATGCGCCGGAAAGCCAGGTTTTTACCTACGCCCTGCGGCGTTCCACCGTGCCCTACGCCAAATCCGTTCAGGGGGTCTACCAGGGTTTCTTTGACCGGAATATCCAGGCCGACTGGGTACATATCGACGATATTCAGGGCTGGGACCTGCTCTACCTTCCCTATCCGGTGATGCTCTCCGAAAAAACCGCCGGGGCCCTCAAAGCATGGGTTTCCGGGGGCGGCGTCCTCGTTGCCGAGGGCTGTCCCGCCTATTTTGGGGACCGGGGCCATGTGTCCCCCCGGCAGCCCGGTTACGGTCTGGATGAACTCTTCGGCGCCGCCGAGTCCTATGTGGAATTTACCCCTGACCTCTTAGAGAACCTTATTTTAACTGCCGTCGGGGAACGGGTCTGGGGAGGGGAATACCTGCAAAGCTATACCCCCACCACCGGCAGCGCCTGCGGCCGATACGAAGACGGCAGGATAGCCGCGGTGGAGAACCGTTACGGCCGGGGCCGTACCCTGCTGGTGGGTACCATGATTGGATACGGCTATGCCGCCCACGGCGGGGACAAGGGCAATCACCATAGCCCCGGATGGACGAAGGGTTTCTTCTTTGAGCGGATCCTCGAATTCGCCGGAAAAAAGCCCCGGCTTCGGGTCTCCGACTTCCAGATACAGGCCCGCATCCACGATGGACAGGGGGGGACCTATCTTTGGATAGCCAATCCCCAGCGGCAACCCATTCCCGTCAAAGTCGAAGTTATGTTTGCGCCCTTCGCGGGGGCAAGCCCTGTCCTAGGGCCCGATGCGGAATGGAAAGACAATGCCTTGACGGTTACCGTCCCGGGACGGGACGTGATCATATACGAACTCAAATAGAGGTTCCAAGGTGAAGGTATGAAAAAAGACATACAAACAAGCGGCGGAGAAACCAGGGTTGACGTTGCCGGTCAATGGAAACTTATGTGGTGGCGGTTCCGCAAACATAAACTTGCTATGGCCTCCGGTGTGGTGGTTATTCTCATTTATCTGATAGCCCTGTTTGCGGAATTCCTTGCGCCCTATTCCGCGGTATCCTATCTGGCGGATTGTAAAAATATGCCTCCCCAACGGCTGCGCTTTTTCAGGACCGATGAAAACGGGAAAAAAATAGTGGCTCCCTTTGTCTACGGATATACCATGACCATCGATCCCCAATCCCTGCGGAGGCGGTTCGTCCAGGATACGTCCAGGGTCTATCCGGTCAGGTTCTTTGCCCCCGGTGAACCCTATAAAATGTGGGCCGTCTTTGACACCAGGCTGCATCTGGTAAGCCCTGTAGAGGCGGATACGCCCATGTATTTCTTCGGCGGCGACAGCCTGGGACGGGACCTGTTCAGCAGGGTTATCCACGGAACCCGGATTTCCATGTCCATAGGGCTTATCGGCGTTATTATCAGCCTCTTTCTTGGGATACTTTTGGGGGGCATATCCGGCTATTACGGGGGGCCTATCGATAACCTTATCCAGCGTATCACCGAATTCCTCCGCTCCATACCGACGATACCCCTCTGGATGGGTTTAGCGGCGGCTATTCCCCTGTCCTGGCCGCCTCTGCGGGTTTATTTCGCCATTACCCTTATCTTGTCCCTCATCCAGTGGACGGGTCTGGCACGGGTCGTCAGGGGTAAATTCTTTGCCCTCAAAACGGAGGACTTTGTTACCGCCGCCCGGCTGGACGGATCGGGCGAGATCCGTATCATCCTGCACCACATGGTTCCCTCCTTTGTGAGTCATATCATTGCCTCGGTAACGCTGTCGATTCCGGGGATGATATTGAGCGAAACCTCCCTGAGCTTCCTCGGCATAGGCTTAAGGCCGCCGGTGGTAAGCTGGGGGGTGCTGCTCCAGGAAGCCCAGAATATCCGTTCTATCGCGGCCTGTCCCTGGCTTCTGTTTTTCCCCGGTCTTTCGGTGGTTATCGCCGTCCTGTCCCTCAATTTCCTGGGGGACGGGCTCCGCGATGCGGCGGATCCCTACGAGTAAAAGGATGTTCCATGAATAAAGATACCTTGGTTGAAGTGGCGGGGTTAAAAACATACTTCTTTACCGACGAAGGGGTTGTTAAGTCCGTAGACGGCGTGAGTTTTGCTATTAAAAAGGGCAAAACCCTCTGTGTGGTTGGAGAATCGGGATGCGGAAAATCCATAACCGCCCGGTCCATACTCCGCCTCATCGATCCTCCGGGTAAGATTGTGGAAGGTTCCATCAAAATGCGTAAAACCGATGGGACCGAGTTGGATATAACCGCCCTTTCCCCGAAAAGCCCTGAAATTCGGAATGTGCGGGGGGCGGAGATATCCATGATATTCCAGGAACCCATGTCTTCCCTGTCCCCGGTCCATACCATTGGGGAACAGGTACAGGAAACGATACGGCTCCACCTGAAGCTCAGCAAGGAGGATGCGAAAGAACGGACCGTTGCGGTACTCAAGGAAGTGGGCATCCCCAAGGCGGAGGAACGGTACGACAGCTACCCTTTCCAGCTTTCCGGGGGTATGCGGCAGCGGGTTATGATCGCTATGGCGTTAAGCTGTAAATCCCGTTTGCTTATCGCCGATGAACCGACAACCGCCCTGGATGTTACGACCCAGGCGAATATCCTGGATCTGATTCGGGACGTTCAAAAAGAATACGATATGGCGGTGATGTTTATCACCCATGACCTTGGAGTAGTGGCGGAAATTGCCGATGACGCTATGGTCATGTACCTGGGCAAGGTGGTTGAACGGGGGCCGGTAGATGCCGTTTTCCATGATCCGAAACATCCCTACCTGGTTTCCCTGCTTAAATCCATACCGAAACTCAGCGCCGATAGGATAGAACGGCTGGATTCCATCAGGGGTATGGTCCCCCATCCCTTCAACAGACCGAAGGGATGTCCCTTCCATCCACGATGCGACCGTGTCATGCCGGGCCGCTGTGATACGGAAACGCCGCCCCGGGTGATACTGGGGCCGGAACGGGAAGTTACCTGCTTTTTATACGAGGAGGGAAAATGAGCGAGTCTGAAGCCAGGGGAAAAACCATTCTTGATATCCGTTCGGTCAAGATGCACTTTCCCATCACCAAAGGGTTTTTTAGCCGTCAGATAGGCAGCGTTAAAGCGGTGGATGATGTCAGTTTTTCCCTCTATGAGGGGGAAACCCTGGGTCTTGTGGGGGAATCGGGGTGCGGAAAAACCACCCTGGGGCGCTGTGTGCTCCGGGTATACCGGCCCACCGCGGGCAGTATCATCTATCGGGCTGAAAACGGAACCGCTACCGATCTTGCGGCCATTCCCGACCGGGACCTCAAACCCTTCCGCCGGGAGATACGGATGATCTTCCAGGACCCCCAGTCCTCCCTCAACCCCCGGCTGACCATTCTGGACATAATCGGGGAACCCCTGCTGGTGAATAAAATCGCCTCGGGTTCCGAACTGGAAGACCGGGTAACGGCCCTCCTCCGCCGGGTGGGACTGAGACCCGAATACCTCCGCCGTTACCCCCACGCCTTTTCCGGCGGGGAACGGCAGCGTATCGGCATCGCCCGGGCGCTGGCCCTGAACCCCCGGCTCGTGGTGGCCGATGAAGCGGTTTCCGCCCTGGACGTGTCGGTCCAGGCCCAAACCCTGAACCTGCTCCAGGATATACAGAAGGATTTTTCCCTTACCTACCTCTTTGTCGCCCATAATCTCAGCGTGGTCCAATATGTCTGCAACCGGGTGGCGGTTATGTACGTGGGCCGTCTTATGGAATTGGCGGATACCCGTGAGCTTTACTTTAACCCTCAGCATCCCTATACGGAGGCCCTGATGTCGGCGGTACCCAAACCGGACCCCCGGCTGCGGCATCGTACCGAGCGGATCCGGCTTGAAGGGGAAGTGGCGGACCCCGCTAAACCGCCTCCGGGTTGTCTCTTCCATCCCCGGTGTACATACGTTCAGGATCGCTGCCGTACCGAGGTTCCCGTTATCCGTGATTTGGGAGGCGGTCATCTGTGCGCCTGCCATTTTGCCGAAACGCTTAAACTCAAAGGAGTCGAAGTATGATAAAGTACATTGTTAAACGGATTCTTTACATGATCCCCACGATAATAGGGATTTCTTTTTTAACCTTCTTTATCATTCAACTGCCGCCCGGAGATTTTCTTACCTCTAAACTTGCGGGGATGATGGAGCAGGGAGAAACCATTGACGTGTCCACGATAGAGGCCCTCAAGGCGCGGTACGGTCTGGATCAGCCCATCGCTATCCAGTACTGGAAATGGGTCAGCGGCATTCTATTCAGGGGTGATTTCGGCCAATCCTTTGAATGGAACCGTCCGGTAACGGAAATGATCTGGGGCAGGCTGGGGCTCACCTTTGCCCTCTCCTTTATTACCCTTATCTTCATCTGGATTCTGGCTTTCCCCATCGGCATCTATTCCGCGGTAAAGAAGTATTCCGCGGGGGATTATGTCTTTACCTTCCTGGGTTTTATCGGATTGGCGATACCGAATTTTCTCTTTGCCCTTACCCTCATGTATATTGCCTTCTCCCAATTCGGCCTCAGCGTGGGAGGGCTTTTTTCCCCAAAATATACCGAGGCCCCTTGGACCTGGGGGAAATTCATCGACCTTTTGCAGCATATCTGGATCCCTATGATAGTCCTGGGGCTGGCGGGGACCGCAAACCTTATCAGAACCATGCGGGCCAATCTGCTGGATGAACTGAAAAAGCCCTACGTGGTAACCGCCCGGGCAAAAGGTTTAAGTGAGAATAAGCTCCTCATCAAATACCCGGTACGGGTAGCCCTCAACCCCTTCATCAGTACCGTAGGATGGGTGTTGCCGACCCTGGTGTCGGGGTCCACGGTGGTTTCCATCGTCCTCAACTTGCCTACCACAGGCCCCCTGCTCCTGAGGGCATTGCAGTCCCAGGATATGTACCTGGCGGGGAGCTTTATCCTGATGTTAAGCACCCTGACGGTTATCGGGACGCTGCTCTCGGATATTCTTTTAGCCCTTGTCGATCCCCGGATTCGTTTCGATTAGCGGCCTTGGCCGGAACGGAGCGGAAAACCGCCGGAAGCAGCAGCAAGGCGGTAAGCCCCGGGCCGTCCCGGTTGCGTTCATAGCGGAGGCCGTAGCGGGTCCCGTAATAGTTGACGAGCCGCCGGTGGACGTTAAGGATACCCAAAAAACCTTCCGGCGCGGGAGGCCATCCATCCCCCGCGGAATCGGAGAGAATGGTGTTTACCGCCTCGTAGGTATCATCCTCCATGCCCGTTCCGTTGTCCTCCACGGCGATTTCCAGATCGGGCCCTTTCAGTTCTACCGATATACGGACAAACCCTTTGCGGGTTATCGAACGAAAACCGTGGACAACCGCGTTCTCGATGAGGGGCTGGAGAATGAATTTCAGTACGCGGCATTCACGGGTTTCCGGAGGAACCAGGAATTCCCAGGCGATCTTATCCCCAAAGCGGATCTTCTCCACACTGAAATAGTTATCCATTTGCTCAATTTCCTCGTACAGGTAAACCTCGGAAGCACCCTGGGTATTGTACCGGAACAATTTCCCCAGGGAACGGGCGATAATCTGCACCTCCTCCACTTCGCGGATTTCCCCAATGGCATCCATAGTCTGGAAGGTGTTGTATAAAAAATGCGGGTTTATCTGGTAGCGGAGGGCTTCCAATTGGGCGGATTTTACCAGGAGCTTTTCTTCCTGTACCGTCCTGACGAGGGTTTGTATCTCGATTACCATAGTGTTAAAGCCCAGGAATATCCGGTGCAGGTCCCGGTCAACGGTATCTTCGTTAAGACTGACGTTAAAATCCCCCTTTCCCACCCGGATCATACCTTCGGTAAGGCGTTGTACCGGACGCATAAGGTATACCGTAAACAGCCAGGCGAAAAGCAGGGAGGCTGCCGCGGTTAATCCGATGATACATACCGCGAAAAGGCCGGTTTCCGCCATCTCCTTCTGCCCGTAGAGCCGTCCGGTTCTGATTTCAGTACGCCAAAAACTGAAATTCGAGGTATGGGAAACCGTTATCCCGCCGCCGGCCCGGCCGTCAAGACCGATTTCGCTTGTCTTGAGGGAAAGGAGTACCGCATTTTCCTGGGAAAGTACCCGCAGTTCCGCATCCTCCAGGGGCGGGGCATAACGCCGTAAAATATCGAGGAGTAATTGGTTGTCCGCCGTTACCGTCATATACCCGAGAATCTGGTTGTCCCGCACCCGTTTTACCGGCCGTATGACATAAAAGGCGGGGCGCCGGGAAAAAAGAGTGAGCCCGGAATACAGCGCGGGAACAATAAAAAGGCGCCGGGCATCGATATCGTTTTTCCGGGCAAAGGTCCAGGGATTTTCAAAAAGCGTTTGCTGATAGGACATAAAATGTTTGGAATTGGTGTAAATGCCGAACCCCTTTTCATCAAAGAGCTGGATGACAAAGGAATCTCTGACGGAGGTAAAACTCAGGGTAAGATTTTGGGCTATTCTCTGATCCATCAGGTACTGATAGTCGCTGTAACCTGCGCTTCGGCGCCGTTCCAGGATATTTTGAATCTCCGGGTTCCCCAGGATGATACGGCATATCCGTTCCATCTCCCCGATATAGTTATCCATGTCCCGGCTGAGGTTGAAACAGAGGTTACGGGCATACATTTCAGACTGAGCGCGGATAAGATTAACCGACCGGGTATAAAAGAGCAGTGCTCCCAGGCTTGTGCTTAAAGAAACCAGGAGAAACACCAAAAGGATGATCTTGGTAGTAAGACTTTTCGGCAGGAACCGTATAAAAACCGGAAAATCCCCATCAGATACCGCCGGTTTTTACCGCTATCATACTCCGGTGAAGGCTTTCCAGTTCTTCCAACAGGGAATCCGCGGGCCGCCCGGTAAACCATTCACGGTTCAGCCGCTTGAATGTTTCTTCAAAACCCGGAAGCCATTCACGGGACATAAATTGGGTTAAGCCTCTTATCCTGAACATCTCGCTTCGGGGGCCCAGGCAGAAATCGTACCACATGGAAGAACCGGCGGTCGCGGAGACGGAACCTGCCGCCTGGGAGTAGATATCCGCCCCGTATACGGAGGTTAATTCCCGGAGAAATGCCTTTGCCTCATCAGGATACCAGGTATCGGCGGAAATAGAAA
The DNA here is from genome assembly GCA_031276295.1 of Treponema sp. Classification (GTDB taxonomy): domain Bacteria; phylum Spirochaetota; class Spirochaetia; order Treponematales; family Breznakiellaceae; genus JAISNI01. The sequence goes on along the minus strand of JAISNI010000072.1, from coordinate 23,894 downwards.
CCACCGTGTCCACCCCGACAAGGGGAACCCCCTGGGATTCGTTACCCCAGGGAGGCGTTACCATGACCATATCCAGGGTCTGTTTAAAGCGTCTGATGGCGGCAATATCCCTGCTCTGACCGATATAATAGGCGGCCTCCCCTCCGGCAAAACGCCGCATCGCTTCCACCTCGCCGATACGGGTCGCGTCAGGGTTCACATATTCCCGTATCTGTCCATAGGCCCGGTACATTTCCTGGAATTCCCGATCCGTCCATTTTCGCTTTCCCCTGAGTATGTCTTCGTAGATACGGGGATTTTCAGCATAGAGATACTGGTGCATATATTGATATAAAAAGACGACGGCTCCGATATCCCCCGATGCGCCTATGACCACCGGGTAGTTAATCCCCGCCCTGCGGAGCTGCGCGCAGGATATGATAAATTCGTCAAAAGTTTTGGGGATGATTCGGACAACGCTGTTTCGTACCGCCCCTTGCCATAAAACGCTCATCTGGACAAAAAGTCCTGATATGGTAATATCCAGGGGCAGGGCATAGATGCGGCCCCCGTAACGGCATATCGCTTCGGCTTCTGGAGAAAACCGGCCTTCAAAACCGGAATCGGAGAGATTCAGCAGGTGGCCTCCCTGCGCAAAAAGTTCGATGCTGCTCCCCGCCTGATAGATAAGGATATCCGGTACGTCCCCCACGGCAAATTTTGAGGCTAAAAAGGTATTGATCGGTATGCCTCCGGAAACAACCGAAACTTCCATAGCCGCAACCGGATAGTTCCGGGAAAAAAGTCCGGCAATTTCATAGATCGCCTTTACACTCTGCGCCGAAGGGGTAACTATTTTGAGGGTATACCCGGTTTCAGAAATGGATTTTACGGACACATCGGTATAGACCGAACAGGTATTCACAATAAGGACGGAGATCAGAAAAAAGGATGCCTCTAACCCCCGCGTCCGGGGTTTGAATGATTCACGGAAATAAGCGGAACATCCTTGTTGAGCCGCTCTTCCGGTTTGAAGGGGGATCACTTGGGGGCCATACCCATAAATTCGCTGGGGCTCAGCCCTTCTATTTTCTTAAAAGCCTTGGAAAAATAGAAACGGTTGGTATAGCCGGTTTTTTCCGCCACCTCGCTAACTTTAAAACGGCCGGAGGCAAGAAATTCCTTGGCGTTCCGTATCCGTACATGGGTAAGATAGTCCTGAAAGTTTATACCCATTACCTCTTTAAAAAGGAGGCTTAAATAACTGGAATTGATGCCGTAATCCGCCGCGAATAGATCCAAGGTTAAATATTCATTAAAGTGGGTATCAATACTGGAAGCAATGTCCCTGATGACCGCGGCCTTGCCTGTCAAGGCAGGTTTTGTGTCCGGGGCTGTTCCGCCGTATCTTTCGGCGCATCCCCGGTAGAGTTCCCGTACAAAGGCAAAGAAGGTTTTGAGACTGCCGAATTTATAGGGGTCCATAAACAGGGCGGTTCCCTCGGCGGCAGGCCGGTATTCATTTACGGGCAGGAACAACTGCAAAGAGGCATGTTCCAGCCGCCGGTAGGATAGCTTGAGGGCGGCGATTTCCGCTTCAATGGTTCCTAAAATGGCGTTCAGGGTTTTCTCATTCCCTCCTTCCAGGGCACGTCGCAGGGCGGATATATGATGCTCCGGAATGGTATAGGTTTCCGTATAATCAGCTATATCCCCGGCGCTTATCAGGGCCGGTTTATCCATAAGTATCCGGTACTTCATCAATTCCCGGGCATCCACCACGGCCGCATCGGCGCTTCCCCGAAGGCCGCTTAAACCCGCGGCCGCCGGGGTGTCGGGAAGAATCCCCGGACAAGGGGAAACATCCGGGGGAACCATATCCCGTACCCGCACCGCCAGGGCTTCGGCAAAGGTTCTGATAGCTTCAAGCGGCTGGACGGCGAGAAAGAGGAGTACATACTCGTCGGAAGTGCAGGAATAGAGTACCGAATTATCCACTCCTTGAGGCGCCAGAAATTTCACTTCCATCTTGCTTACAAGGTCATAAAAAACGGCTTCCCTGATGCGGGGAACTCTGAAATAACCGCAGATAAATTGGGTTGCGCCGCCGGCGTCTTTACCGTCCGCGTCCCTGCCGTAGGCCGGAAAAATATCCCGCAGGTCCCCGGCACACAGGGAACGCCGGGCCCTATCTTCCCGCTCTATCCTCTGGAGCCGTGCCAGATGTTCAACATTCCGCCGTGACAGGGAGATAGCTTCCATACAGGCCCTGATCGCCGTAAAGAGCTCAACGTTGTCAATGGGTTTTAAAAGATATTCGCTTACCCCGGCCTGAATAGCCCGTTTTGCATATTCAAATTCGCCGTATCCGCTGCTGATGATAACCCTCAGATCCCTCAGCCATTCCCGTACCAAGGACGCAAGCTGCAAGCCGTCCAGACCGGGCATACGGATATCGCAGATCATAATGTCCGGGCGGCCGCCCGCTTTGATATACGCCAGAACCGGTCCGCCATCGGCAAACTCTTTGATATTCCTTATCGGCAATCCGCTTTTAGACAACTTGCTGATAAGTCCCCGGCGGACCCATTCCTCATCATCAACAACCGCAATTTCAAATCCTTCATCATCATCCATAATCGGCGCCTGCATTGGATTTTCCCGCCTACAGGCTGTGAAAATCCAATTTTATAAGGAACGTAAAAATTGAACCTTTCTTTATACCATCCGTTGCTTCATGCGTATTTTTTCTTTAATTCATCAAAGGGGATAGAGCCGGAAATTTCCTCGATGGTAACAACACCGCTCAGTATTTTGAAGAAGAAATTCACAATGTTCGGAATCGTCAGGTCCTCACTCTTTCCCCCGTCTTCCCTCGGCAGTGAATAAGTTTTTAGAATTTGGGAACCGAGGCTTGCGGAGATAATAAGAAAATGATTCTCAAGACTGTCCAGATTTAAAAGATCGCTTACGAGTATCCTTGAGGCAACCGAATAACTGTGTAAGAGCATCTTGGTATCCGAATCATCAACAAGAACCGTCCGTTGCGAATCGGCCTGCATATCAAGACGGATCTTTCCCGTGCATTGGCGGGCCTTTTCATTTTTATAGAGTGAACCAAGGTCCGCAAGGGTAATATTGTAAAACTCGGTCCCGGGAAGCAGGGCTATAGGTTCAACGGAAAAGGCTGTCGGGTACAGAAGGTAGTTGACCCCTCCGGCGCTCACTTCAGGCGCGTTAAAAGTACCGGTAATGATGTTCTGAAACGAGATTTTTTTTGAGGCAAAACAGCCGCCTAAAACAACGGAATTTTCCAGTTGTATTTCATCGGCAAAAATACTTCCGCATACAAAACAATTCTTGAGCTTAACGCTGTTCCCGTTTACATCGGCGCCGTATATACATCTGCCCGAAATCAAAAGCGAGACGATACTGTCATTTGTGGCAACGGCCTTTTTAAAGAAAACCGTATCACGGGAATCGTTCTTTATATGGAGTTCATTATGCGCATAAACCGCCCCGTTAAATTCGGCGGGGCCTGAATCGATAATGAGGTTACGTGCGTAAACAGCCCCCTCCACAAGCACATTCCCTTGTAAATTAATATCCCTGTCCAATTCCGCTGAGGTTCTGGGAAGAATATTTGTCTTTACGATATTATCTTTTAAACCGACAATGGATTCTCCCAAACGGATCTCCGTCATCTCTCTCATTATCTTCTCCTATAAAACGGCGGCATTGCCGCTTATGTCCAATCGAACATTAACACGCCGTGTTAATGATTTTTCCTTGACACGGTAAACAACGAACTGTTCTGCCAGAGCCCCATAAGCGTATTGTAAATACGCCGCTCCGTATTCCCGTCGGATTCAGCAAACGCGGATTCCGAAAGCGCGCCGAATTCCCTGTTCAACAGTTCCTTCTCCTCTTCTGATACAGGGGCCCATGAGGAAACAGAATCGTCCCCGCAAACCGACCGTACCTTTCCGCCGATTTCCTTCCTTTTGTCAGGCGGTACGCTTTCCGGCAGAAATTCCGCGTACTCGCTTGCATCCCTTTCAAGGCCGTCCTGTTCTACGAATATGACGGGCATGAGAAAGGTTTTCTTTTCTTCAATCTTTTCATTTTCCATAAAAGAATCGGTAAGCGACGAGAACCTCTTTTCCTGGGTAATATAGTTGCGCAGGGTTTCCAGTACGTCATGGACCTTTCTTGCCAGGCTGGAAATAACGAGCATCGTTTTGGCCGATGATTCTTCCTGTATGGTGATAAGAGATTTTGCCGAAGCGTTTAGCCCCGCTTCACCGATAATTTTTTTAAGGACCTTTTCCGAAAGCATAAACGCCGGTTTATCAAGCGCGTATATTCTTTTATGGCATTCATCGTCCAAATCGCGGAAAATACCGACATAACGGGAACCGATACGGTTATAATCCGTTTCCATAACGTTTTTCTGACTGCTTACCGCCTTGCCCTGTTCAAGGATAAGCCCCTCGTCGGCCTGTATCGCACTATTCAAAGCCTGTATCTGCTGGGACAACTCCGTCCGTATCGTACCGAAAAAACCGTTGATAAGGGATTGGGATACTTCCGCCGCGGTCTGCCGAATGGCCCCGCATTGGGCGGAGTGCATACCCGCAACGGCGCCGGTAAGCATATCCAGCGAACCGTTACAGCGGTCGATGCTGTTGTCAAAAGGATCGGTAATAACATCAATGGTTATATTGAGCGGGACCGTTTGACTGTAGGAAATGCTTACGGTCTGGCTGTTTTGACTTGGGCCTACGGATCTTGATACAACGCCGCTTACCTCGATAGAATCGTGAAACTGCTGTCTATAACTCATTTTTTAGAACCTCCCAGGAAGATTCATCGAACAAGCGGAATATTTCATGGGCCAATCTTTCATCGATAGTGTTTCCCGTACCGGTATTTCCCGTATCGCTAGCATCTCTTTCGCAAAGAGAAACAAATTCACCCTTAACCAGACTTTTTTCTTCTTCGCTTACCCGTATCCAGGGCAGGGAATTACCGCGCCTGTTCACCTCGTTGATAATCGGCGCCGCACTCTGCCATGAATCGGTTTGGGCCGTGTGTATGGTTTCAATCAATTCCGTACCGTTAAGAAGGCTTTCCGTGGAACAAAAGATGACGGGAAGAAAACGGTAGTCATTCTTGGAGGAATCAAGCGGAGAGCCTGCGTTTTTACCGGTATCCGTTTCGGAGCTTTCTTTAATAAGTATACCGGCGAGCTTATCGTTGTACGACTTGCTTTCCATTGCCGATGAGTAGAGTGTTTCTATCGCATCTCTTGTTTTTACTTTAAGTTTCCCGCTGAGGGCGGTCTGCATGACGGCCGTCGTCTCGTTTGCCGCGCTCAAGGCCGTGGAACTGTTATCCTTGAGCCTGTCATAGACCAGGGACTTCTTTATTTCGGCCATTTTTATCGCGGGGCGATCCAGTTCCTTTATCCGTGTTTCCAGCGCCTTATTGAGGGACTGGAACAGTTTAAAGTAACGCCGGCTTATCATATTAAAATCGGCAAGCATCTGCTGTTTAACATTATCCAGTGCCTTTGCCAGTTGCAGGAGTATTCCCTGTTTACTGGTCATTTCGGTATAGGCGGCGATTGCCTTTTGGCTTATCTGCGATTTAACCATCACGTAAAAACCGTTATCTACATTTTCGCAGATGGTTCTTGAAGATTCCCTTTCCGCCGCTATAACCGCGGCTTCCATAACGGTTACCGCCGCGGTTACCCCGTTCACATGGCCCTTTACCGATTCAACGGTCCTGGCCATGGGGGAGGTATCAACTTCAAAATGGAGTTGGGCCATTGTTTATTCCTCCTCTCCCTCGGCTTCGGAATTTTTCACCTCTTGAATAAGATCGATTGAAAAATCATCGTACATCTGCTGTTCAACACGGGGCATCGGGGGAAGTTTTGCAAATTTTGCCACGTATGGGCTGACGGCCAGCAGCCTTTTACGGCGGCTGTCCATATCCTGTAGGTTATCGGTTGACTGCGCGATGTCGCGGTATTCCTGATCCCGCAGGGTTGCCTCATAGTACGGAATATACCCAAATTCAGCCGCTTTAGCCTCTATATCGTCCTTCAGGCGGTCCATAAAATCGCTGAATTCTTCCTGTTTCCGGTTAAACTGCGCGGCCTGGACCTCAAAACCTGCAATGATTTCCGCATCCTTATTCTGCTGCTGAACCTCCGTGTCATCAAGGGAGCGGGTTTTACTCATGGTATTCTGGGTTTCCTGCAGGGCCTTGTACGTATTAAGGGAACGGATATAGTCCGCATACGTTTCCCGCATACGGTTGATAAGATCCGCCGCTTCGGCGCGGTTTCTGCCGTAAAAATCTTCGGTATCACGATGCCATTGGTTGAGGTAGTCGATCTTCTGATCTTTAATGCCGTTGTATATCTTGAGCCGTTCGACACGGTTTTCCGCCATAAGGTTTTGAATAACCGGCGAAAAAATTTCTTCCTGGATCTGGTGCATACCGAAGGGCATTGAAGTACGGGACTGATCTTCGGCTATCCATGCCGTTGAGAAGAGATCGAATTTTACCCGCGAACTGGATTTTAACGAGAACGGCGTGTAATCGTCTACGGAATCCTGGTAATTGAAACTTGCCGAGCGTATTCTTTCGATTTCTTCCGCTTCCAACGCGGGCGAATAATGGTTAAAGGCCGACTTTAACACGGTCGAAAAGATCATGTTTGAATAATCAATAATTTGACCGGAACCGTTCATCTTTGAACGGCTGAGAATCTGTACCGACTCGCCCAGGCGTTTCATCAGCTTTTTAAAATACTGAATCTGGTTTTCGTTGGTGCTCTTTTCAAAATTCTTTTTCACTTCGTTTAAAGAATAGAAACCGTCAACCTTTTCCTTAAAGCCCTCGGTATTGAACACCGGAATAACCGGCTTATCCCCGGGATCGGAAGCGGTATACTCCCTGATAAACCGGGCGGTATCGCTTTCCGGCAGTATTACCGGCAGGGACAAGGCAACCGTATCATTATCCTTTAAAAGATAGCGTATGTTCCGCACCTGCCGGTCTATATTGCCCATGTAGTCATACATGACGACGTGCTGCATTGAAGTTGAATAATCGGCGGTATCTATTTCCTCAGGGTTTGACGCCTGTTCAACAATAGGGGCGTCTTTAATGCCTTCCTCCAATTCCGAAAGGGCGGAGAGCAGTTCTTCCGGTTTCCTCACAACCGACATGGTAAAATCGGTATCCTGGACCATACCGGTATGATCCACCATGAAACTCTTGTTCTCAAAGGGAACTTTGGTGGCAACCGGCACATAGGCTACGCCGAGTTTTTTTACCCGGTAATTCCGGCGGACATCACGGTGGGCCTCCTCAAAACCGGTTATCCGGGTTTCATTTTCTTTAATTGTTTTATTCGCTTTAACCAGGGTAACGATACCCCAGATACTGCCGAGAACTAAAACGAATCCATAAAGGAAAAGAATACCAAGAGCCAGACCGGCGGCCGCAAATATACAGATACAGACTATTCCGAATAGTTTATTCTTTTTCGCGCCGGTTATCTCCAGATTTGCATTTTCAATTGATTTTTCCAATGCAATCTCTTCGTTTACGATCTTCTCCGCCGCCTTTTTATAGTAATTAAAAAGTATACGGGCTTGATCCTGATATAGATTCATCGATTCCGAAAACACTTTACCCTGCACGGCATACCTCCTGCCACTAATTACGCAAAATTTTCCTTTCCTTGACAATCGTCCGCAGTTTTTTAGTTTCTTCTTCAAAATATATGTGGCGGCTGCCTTGAGAAGCGGCGCCGCAGTACTGAATGAGGAGATCCAGGGAGCTTACTATCTGGAGCTCCAACTCCATGCCTTTACCGCCGTCTACCGGGGAAATATACCTGATGTCTTCCGCCGTCTGTTTAAGTTCTTTCCGTATCTGTTCGTATTCGGGGGGAAGGGCGCCGGCTTTGAGCGCCAAAGATGCCGCCTTCGATTTAATCTCGGTAAGGTACATCTTCTTTTCCGCCTCATCTTCGGCAACCTGTACGGCATGGGAAGACGCAAAGTATCCGAAATAGATATTCAGCGCGTATAGAAAAAGCAAAACGGCCTGCACAATCAAAGCCGCATTTATAGAAAGAATAAAATTTTTTAAGAGGAAGATAACGACAATCGAAAGGGGAATGTATAGAAATATACCGGTCCATACCGCCGTAAGGGAGGGTATCTTCCCCGAAAAATTCTTGACGGTGATTGCGGAAAACAAAAAGGGGCAGAAAAGGACAAGGTACATGACGACAATGGACGCCCACATAAAAGCATCCCCCGCGTACGGTTCATGCCCCCCCTGTATAAGATTGTAAGCTAAAGCAATGATGAAAATCCCCGTAACAAACAGGAGCGTTTTAAAAAAGAAAGACGAATTTTTAGTCATATTTTCTCCCCATTTAGGTGATTTTATTTCCGCAGGAGGGACAGAACCTGAGCCCCGCCTCAACCTGCTGCCCGCAGCGTGCACAGACAGTACCGAAACCGGCTCCGGGAAGCGGCTGCTGAACAAGCTCCGATCCGCACGAGACGCAACGCCTCGTGCCTGCAAGGTTGTCGCTTCCGCATCTCGGGCAGGGATTGTACTTGTTCCCGCAGAAAGGGCAGAAGTTTGAAGTTGCGGGGTACTTCCTGGCGCATTTAGCGCAGAACACTTCCCGCCGTCCGGTCGCCGGCGCGCTTCCGGGCATTCCGCCTCCGGTAAACCCGGCGGGCTGCATCAGAGCCTGCCCCATCCCTCCGCCGCCCAGCATACCGGTCATGGCCGCCGCTCCCAATATGCCCATATCCCCGCCCCGGGAAAGCGCGCTGCCGGCAACGCCGAAGGACTGCTTTTGCTGCCAGGTATAACCGGCGATATTCTGCGCCGATCTGTCGCTGAGCGCGGCGGCTATCTTTCTGCCGTCCTCGGTAGAAGTGTCAAGATCCACGGAGGTTATAAAGAAGCCCGTCAGAAACATCCCGTAGGATTCCCAGAACTCTTTCAGGGGCTGTTCAAGGAATTTGGAGAGATCGTCAAGCCGCGCCGAAATGGTCTGAATCCCTATCTGGTTGACCTGCATAAAAGAGATGATGACGCTCTTAGTTTTTGCGATAAGGGCCCCCAGAAAATGATTGGTAAGCTGGGCGGCATTGAATTCGGTAAGGGTACCGACCAGTTGAACCAAGAATCGTTCGGCATCTTCTACTTTTAAACCGTACCTGCCCGCGGCGGCAAGCGGAACCATTTCGCCGTAATCGGGGTCATGGAAGCGCATGGTATCGGTCCTCCAGTTAATGGTAAGGGGGGCCGTCTTGTTTACAAACCAAATCTCGGCGGTAAAGGGATTCTTCCCTCCGAAGGGTATTCCAAACAGATTCCGCAACAGGGGCAGATTCTCCGTGTTAAGGGTATGCTTTCCGGGGCCGAATTTTCCGAGTATCTGTCCCTTTGAGAAGAGAACCGCTTCCTGCGATTCCCGGACGACAAGCTGGGTAAAGGTACTCAAATTATTGTTTTTATTTTGACCGTACTTCCACGCAAAAACATCGTTTGTAGCATCATTCCATTCAACAAAATCAATAAATGCCATACGTTCTCCGGAAATAATGAGTATAATTCAATATTCTCTACCTAAAAATCAAATCTGTCAATAGTAAATAGAGAGGCGTCAACGGCCAATAGAAGGCCTCTCCCTGCTACTGTTTCCCTGAATAGAGCGTGAATGCCATTTTATCCTTGTACTGTTTGACGAGATTATACCAGATGGTCTTCTTTTTGGTAATGTCCCTGCTCCTGCGGCCCAAGAGGAGCAACTGTTCATAAAGAGAATAGTATTTTTTAGCCTGAACATAGATATTAAGGAACTTGCCGCTGAAGACGCTTGCCGCGTTCTCGTCAATCTCTTTATCAATGGAAGCCTGAAAAGACTTGAGTATCATGTCGTATTTTTCGGTTATCCCCCGCAGGTAGTCGAGGATAAGATGGTCGTATTGGGGGACTGCTTCAAGAATCGTAATAAGATCGTGGAGCAGATTCGTGGCGGCTGCGTAATCCTCTTCGTCGTTGTATGCCTTTACCATGATCCGGCAGAGCTTTTTAACCGATTCGTTGGTAACGGGCGGCGTTAGGTTTTTTACCGGTTTATTCGGTACGACTTTAAAGGGCGGCATGACGGAAACGGATTTGAAGATGAGTTCTACAAGGTTCAGGAAGACCTTCTGCTCCCACAGGGCTTCATTGAGCGAGCCGTAAAGGTTCAACATTTCATCGGCTATCTCTCTCTTGTACCGTTCTTTTTCCGCAAAAACGACCTCGCAGGTAGGCAGCAGAACACCCTTAAACCTGATTTTCCCGGTATCAAAGAAAAAGACGGCATTGTTTTTTGCAAGGGCGCATTTCTCTTGGGCATTCTCTTTGGTAAAACTAAGAAAAACCTGCCGGCTTACCATTACCCGTGAACTATTGGGCGAAAGTTCATTGGCCCGTACCTGGAGGCGTGCGCCTATATTAAGAAGAAAACCGGACAGGTCCCCATCGGCGGTAACGACGAGGGGAATTCTGGTATTGCCCCCCGATATTCCGGCGGAAATTTTAAATTCGGGAAGCGCGGCAAAATCTCCCGACCGTGAGGTAGGAATGGCGGGATCGTTTACCACCTTGGTTCGGGCAAAATAGTCGATAATACAGAGGACGGCCGTCAGCGCGTCCGTAGCGGAGGCTGCCGTCAGCACAATCTCGTCCCCCCGTTCCCGGTGGCTTACGACACCGCATTTTGAGCAGATCCGGTATATATCCCCGTTGATAGCCTTATCTAAAGCGTGGAGCATGGACAGATTCTTGCGGGCATCCTGGCAGAATTTGGTGTAGCCGTGTATATCCAGTATGCCGATATACAGATTGGATATGGAAAGGGTTCTCTTGAGGTCCCCCGCCTCTGAAAAATGCCTGTCGGGAATGACCATCTCTTCCCAGAGTTTCCGGTAAGCGGTAGGGGATATGTCGGAAAAAAAACCCCAATACAAACGCTTGATCAGCTCGAAAAGACGCATGAGCACAGGATATATCCGTTTTTCCTTTATAATCGGAATAACCTGCTGTTTTAAGGTTGAAAATGTAATAATTTCCCGGTTCACTATCTTATCGTAAAGGAACGAGAACAATTCAAATTCCGTGGTTGTTACGGAGAACTCACTTATGTCTTTCACTCTTCACTTCTTTAGATTATTCAAATGAGGCGGGCCCTTTACGGGGCTTTATATGTATCTTATTGTAATTCATGTAATACTTCAATACAAGACAGGTACAATTTATAGAAGAATTGAACCGCCCGTTAAAATTTCTTAAGGATCGTAAATATAGAAAAAAATAGAAAAAACAGGGGAATTTCTCTGGTTATAAGGAAACATTTCAGATATACTAACTATAAGAGGGTATTATGGAAACTGCTGCATTTTTAAACGATTCCGGCATTGTATTAACGGAGGCGAACAGACCTAACGAGGCTATCCCGCTTTTTCGCAGGGCCCTGATTATGGAACCTGAGAATCCTCTGCTTTGGTTTAACCTGGGCATTGCTCAGCAGCGCACCGGGGACTACGACGAGGCCTTAAACAGCTTTCAGTCCGCTATCTGCATAGATGACGATATGGCGGAAGCCTGGACGGCTATGGGGCTTATCTACTATGAGTTGGAACAATTTCAAATAGCCGAAGAGTGCTACCATTCCGCGTTGCTGCGGGATGGGGTCGCTCCTAAAACGTGGAATAACTTGGGGGTGCTTTACTTTAAGGAGGGCAGTTATGAGGAAGCCCGGCATTGTTTTGAAGAGGCCGTCAGCCTTTCCCCTCTCTACTACGATGCCCTGTTTAATCTGAGGGATACCTGCCGTGAATTGCAGGATTACCGTGCGGCGGCGGAATTCGAGCGTATACTTTCGACCGCCTCGCGGAATTCGGGTTATCAGACTCTTTCGGGCCTTGCCGATAGTACCCTGAAAAACAGATAAGGCGCGGCGCTAAAGCAATGACCGTACTGTATACCGCCGAATTAGTAGGAAAGGCAGGAGTCTATGCCTTCAGGAAAGGCTTTGCCGAGTTAAAGCGCCAGAGAAAGATAGATTTTACGATAGTCTGTGCCGACGGCGCTACCGGCGGCAGCGGGCTCGGGAGGATCCACGCGGGACGTATCCACAAACTGGGCGCTCAGGTGATTACGACCGGCGAATGCTGCTTTTATAAGAAGGATCTTGTCGAAAACTTCGATAAAATCAACTATGTGCTCAGGCCCGCAAACCTTAACCCCGAAGCTCCGGGAATTGGAATACGGGTTTTCAGGCTGGGGGACAAGAGCGATGTCAAAATTGCCGTTGTCGTTTTTTTGGGTCAAAGCGGATTCTCAAGGATGCACGGCAACAGCCCCGTCTCTGGCCTCTCCACGCTTATGGAAAGGATACGTCAGGAAACCCCTTACATCGTTATAGATTTTCACGCGGGGCCCACCGCGGAGAAGCAGACCTTCTTTGCCGCGGCGGACGGCCGCTGTTCCGCGGTGATAGGCTCCCATACCAGGGTACAGACCGCCGACGAGCGGGTGCTTCCCCTGGGTACCGCAGTGATAACCGATGCGGGCCGTACCGGCAGCACCGAGTCGGTAGGTGGCAGCAGCAGCGCCCCGCGTATACAGGAATACCTCTCCGGTATACGCGGCTGGACCCATGAAGCCTGGGACAAGCCGGAACTACAGGGTGTTCTTATCGAGCTCAAGCCGAACGGCAAGGCCGCTTCCATAGAGAGGGTCCGTGTGCCGGTATCGGTTCCCGATATGCCCCCTGAAACGAATGACCGGAACAGGGCGGGCGAAGAGGATGGCTCGGAAGAAGAGGAACTTGAAGGGTAGGCGATACCATAATGAAAGAAACGGTTCGGGTCTGTAAAGTATCCGGTAATACCCTTACCTTAATGCAGAAGGATACGACGGCCTGTTTTGGGTGTATGAACACGGAATGTAAAAAGGTGCGGAATTTTTTTACCCTGGAGAACAGCTCGGGGCGGATCCTGCGTCCGGGGGATTCGGTGGAGATTAACCTTTCCCCACGGGCCTTCGCCGTTCAGACTCTTTCCGCCCTGCTCCCGCCTGTCCTGGGGTTTACCGCCGCTTATGTACTTTCCGCATATACGTTCCCCGGATTGGGCGAGGCGGCCAGGACTGCGCTGGGCGCCGTAGCTATGTTTGCCGCCGCGCTCGGTTTCTATGCTTTCAGACGGCGTTTCCCCGCTAAAACAGGGATGGGACCGGGGCAAGAGCCGGGGGATGGCCCCCCGCCTTCCGATTAAAGCCGTCAAAAAAGGAGGATTGTATAGTAGGAAGTGTGTATTGAATCTTATTCCGAATAAAAAAGCTTTTTTTAATGAAATGTATAGAGTGTTAAAACCCGATGGGCATTTTAGTATTTCGGGCATTGTTCTTATGGGGGATTTACCTGAAAAGATAAAAACGGCGGTAGAAATGTATTCCGGTTGTGTAGCCGGCGCAATTAAAAAAGATATATACTTAAAATATATAGAAGAGGCAGGTTTTAAGAATATAACAACATAATAAGGAAAAAAAAGCATCATAATACCTGATGAAGAAATAATAGTATACAAAAAAGATAAAGGTATAATAAAAAGCATAACGGCGGTATATGTGGAGAAATGAAGGCGGAACGCTGCTTCGCCTAACAGGGGCGTTCTGTACATGCTTCACGCCGTTGGCGGCTTGGCCTTCATTCGCCCGGCAGCCTGAGCCTGTTGCGCTTGTGAATTTTTATACGATTTTGCGCTGAAGCGCAACAAACTGCTTAGGAGCCGCTGTTATTTATATAAAGGGAAATTTTTAACGAATGTTTTACGTTTATTACAAAAATAGTAACTATTCAGATATAAACGAATGTTAAGTTGTTTTTTTTGATTTTTTTGCTCTTTAAGCCATTGTAGATGAAAAAATTGACTGTTGAGAATATTTTCGAGGTAAATTTTTCATTCTGGAGGCATGAAAAGCCTCCTGGTTGAATGGTTACCAAAAATATTTTCAAAAAATTTAAGCAATTCGCCAAAATTACTCCCCCTAATTTCCCCTTTAAAGGTATAAGAACCCAACCGTTTCTTCCGAGGAGGCATACGTGGTATTGGCGGAAAAAGACAGGAAAGAACTTGAGGCTATGGTTACCGCGCCCTATATACCTCTGGCCCCCTTTCCCAGGCGGGTCGATGAAAACGGCCTGGTCGGGGAGCTGGATGTCCGGTATAACGCCGAGGATAACTACATCGTGGTCTCCTTTAGGTATGAGCGGGAAGACCATTACCCCGCGCCGCTTGTTGTCCATGTTGAAGTTTCGGGCAAACGGTACCGCCACGTCTTGTTTATTTCCGATTTTGCCAACCGGGTAGCGAAGACCGCCCCTTTCACGCCGGAGTACAACGTCTGGGGGCTTGCGCCATCCTTTCATTTGCCTTATATTAGTGGGGAACCGGGTGGGAGGAAGTTTCGTCCTGTCCGTGTCAGGAGTATAAGGAGGAATAAGATGCCTACTATAATTCATCATTGGCGTATAACGAATACGCTGGATGCTTATTTCTATGGCGTTCAATTTTTTGATTCCCGGACAAACGAGCTTGATATTGGTGTTTTGGATTTTATTGATTTGGAGAGAAAGGTTACGCATGACCGTATTAACAGCCAGGGAATTCATATAACTTGCACTGTTTACGAAGTAGATGTCAAGAAATTAACGGATTGTGCCCACGAGAAGTACTGGGGATTGTTCCCCAAAGGTTTTCTTAATTTCAGACTAAATGGCGGCGAAGAGACATCTGAGTTTAAAGCATTCATTGCCAAGGCAGACAGTCAGTCTAAATCCGGTCGAACCTTTGATGTATTTGGATATTTTAATGAACTGAAAGAAGCAGACATGAAGAAGGCATCAGACTATGCGGCTTATAGCGGTGTATTTCCTGCTGGCGCCGATATAACGAATATGTTTTATGAATCCATCAAAGGCATCGATAGCAAAGCCTCTCATTATATCTGCCATGTGGATACTGCCAGGGCTCCTTATATCAAATGGAAATTCATTACTATTGAGCATAGAGCGACCGAAACAAAAGAAAAGATCGATATATATATTGCATTTGAATATTATTATAGGTTTATGTTTCGCAGGACTATCATTGGAAAGAAGGTCTCTGAATTTATTAATAGCAAAAAGGTTATACCGCTCTTAGGAACGCCAAACATGGATCTTGAAACGTTTCTTAAAGACCATAAAGAAATAAATTGTCTTTATTATAATACGGACCATAAAACCATTGAATTACAATACAGGAAAAAAGACTCTTCACCCTCTATTCTAGGCAGTGTAAAGGCGGAGACCTTGAGGGAATATAATGAGGTTCATTACTGTTATTTTAAGGTACGTTATAAGATGGTATTCAAGGAGGATCCTTTTTTATTGAAAAGCGAGAAATATTTACAAATCGATGATGCCTTTTTTATGACTATATTACAGGAATTTCATCCAAAAAATAAGGAGAGTGTGAATATGACTAAAACAGAAAAATTAGTGCAGACTAAAAAAAATGAGACGCCGTTGTTTGAAATTGACACGGTGTATCTTCCGGCTTTGTATTATGTTCTTGAAAGCGATATGGATTTTTTTGTTCCGGATGTATCCGGGGAAAAAGAGGTGAATTTGAAACAAATCATAATATTTTTTAGATTGCAAAATCAAAAGTTGCGTAACATCAAAAACAAATATCCGCGTATTGATAATGATAGTCTTTCTTCCAGGGGTGATTTAAACAAAATTTCATCTAAGAGGGAACTTGAATCCCGCAAAGGAGGAAGCGCCGATTCTTTTGATTTCACATCAGTTGAAGATGAAGCGTATCCTAAACCGGAATCGATTTATAACCGTTTGGAAGATTATGTTGATTTTAAAAAATATTTAGTCGCTTATTATACAAATAAAGATATTCTTCTTTATGGTCTTTTTATTTCCTGCTTGAATGATATGCCGCCGGAAGAATTTGCCCTGAACTGTTCCAGTATTATGAAATACAATTCCGGCGTCAAGGCAAATCAGAACAACCCCCTTTCTCAAAATTTTCCCGGTACTTTTGCGTTATTACTGTCGGACCTTAAAAATTTGCGTGCTAACTTTTTATTAGAAAAAAAAATACCCTATATAGAAAAAAACAAAGATGAAATAGTAGAACTTCGCCGTAGATTTCTTAAATACTACAATGACAGAGGTGTGTTTCCAGGCTTTATCAGTTGGCTTGAGACATCGGAATCGGATGAATTTATCGAAGCCTTGAAAGAATTCCTTAAAAAAGGTCAGGGCTTTGATAGAAATAGTGGAAATCCCATCCGTGTTAATAATCCTGCTATTACAGAAAACAATTTTGAAAAGTGGAGGGAAGAATTCAAAGATATAATTGGTAATTTTGACTAAAGATAAATGGAGGTTCAATTATGAATAGAGACATTAAGGTTTTGGCCAAAAAATGGAAAATTTCGCTGGATGAAACAGAACATCATTATAATTCAGGGAAAGAGATTGTTGGTTTTCTGGAAGACGCTTTCTGGGAAGAAGATGATAACAGCGAACGTTTGATTCGTGCGGCGCTACGGATAGTTAACTGTGAAGATTTGACTTCCGATAAAGAATTTGTCGAGAAGAATATGCTTAATATTTTAACTGCCATAAGATATTCCCTGCCGTTCCGCAGTAAATTATACAATCTTTATGGCATGATTCGTTATGAGATAAAAAAAGCGGGAATAACCTTTGAGGAATATCTTGAAACGTATTCAGGGGAAGATGAAGAGGATTCTGTGGAAGAGGATCAGGCAGAGCAGAGCAAACAGGCCAAAAAATTCTCGGATTCTGCCCGAGGAATAATGACAATAGGACTCGTGTTTTTGTTCCCGTCAGAGAAGGACAAGAGCAATAACTGGAAATCTTATCAAAGAATAAAAAATGCCCGGGGCGAGGTGGCGGCAGGCGTATTTGACGGCAATACTGATTCCGGTGACGTGGAATGTCAGCGGATAATAGATTATTATAGTCAGTTGATACCGCGAGGTTATGAAAACTCATCCGTTTATAATAGTCTTGGCATCGCGTATACCCTTAAGGATGATTTCGACAGCGCGATTAATTATTTTAACAAGGCGATAGAACTAGATCATGATAACCGGGATGCTTATTATAACCGAGGCATGGTTTCTTGCAAAAAAGGTTGTTTCGAAGATGCCATAGAAGATTTTAAAACTGCCCGCGATAAATCAGTAACCGATAAAGACATTATAGATGACATCTGTTATCAGCTTGGAATGTTGTATATTACCCTTGGTGACATTCAATCAGGGGCATCTTGTTTGCAGGGCTTAAAGGACAAGCCTGATTATGAGGAAGCGGCATTGATGCTGAAGGAATTGGACAAAGGAGGTCTGTTATGAGTCCTAATGATTTGCAGGCAAGAATGTTTTTTATTAAGGGAACA
The DNA here is from genome assembly GCA_031276295.1 of Treponema sp. Classification (GTDB taxonomy): domain Bacteria; phylum Spirochaetota; class Spirochaetia; order Treponematales; family Breznakiellaceae; genus JAISNI01. The sequence goes on along the minus strand of JAISNI010000072.1, from coordinate 6,312 downwards.
GAGTTTGGAAGCAAAGGCCAATACTCCAAAGCCCTTTATTATTCGTATAAAGCCCTTGAGTTTAAACCTGATTTTGCTGTCGCCTATGGCAATATTGGTAACGCATATTCATACCTGGGCGATCAGGACCGGGCAATAGAAGCGTTTAATAAGGCCATATCCCTGTCAAAGCAGCATAAAGGACCGGAAGATTTCATGCTTTACGGCAACAGAGGATTGTCATATTACTATAAAAGAGAAATAAGTAAGGCCATTTCTGATTTTGAATATGCCCTGACATTAAACCCTAAGGATGATTATGTGTATGTCAGCCTGGGGAATGCTTATACATATATGGGTGATTACAACAGGGCGATAGAGAACTATTTAAAAGCCATCTCCCTCAATGACAAATATACTGAAGCGTATAATAGTTTAGGAAGCGTTTATTTCCATATGGATAATTATAAGAATGCTATCACCGCATTCAAAGCGGCCCTTAATTTAAATAAAAATTATCCGATGTATAAATGCAATCTTGCAAATGCCTTTGCGTATTCTGGCGATCGTGACAGCGCATTAAACTTGTTTAATGAAATTATTGATGAGGCATCTTCATATTATTTGGCCTACAGCGGCCGGAGTAAAATATATTTTGATATGGCCAAAGGAACGGAAGATGAGGAACTAATAAGAAATTATCACAGAAATGCCCTGGCGGATTTAACCAGGGCAATTGAATTGAACCCGCTTGATTTTAAGGTTTGGCGTGACCGGGGTTTGGCTTATAAAGCTATCGGCGAGTACGCCAAAGCCTTAAAGGATATTTCTCGATCCATAAAACGGGGGCCGGGGATTTCAAGAAACCATTTTGAACGGGGTGATACGTATGAAAGAATACATGATTACGAAAAGGCTCTGGCTGATTATCAGGATTCCATACAAACCGCAAAAGAAAGCAACACGACCGTTGTCTTGGTTAATAGAACATGGTCCTTCGTGCTGAAAATATACCAGCAGGGGAAACTAGACAAGGAAAATTTCTCAGATCCTTTTTATTGTAAATTGTATGAGCTGACAAAGGATGCGCTTGGCTGCGGCATAAGCAAGACTGAACAGTTACGGAAAGACAGTCGGGGCAAACAGATAATGCTTAACTACTTGTATTTATACTATGTGGGCGTGGATATGGAGACTTCCGCGGGAAACAGCGAAAAAGCGTTTGGGTATTCTGAATCTCTGCGAGGCCGAAATATTTTGGAGCAAATAGGCGTTGCCATAGCGCTGGACCCTTGCAAAGTTACTGAGGATGAAAGAAAAGAAGTATTACGGCTTACGAACGAAAGAGATTTTTCTCAGAATGTTATAAATGAATATCTGGGTAGGAATTATAGTTTTGTTGAAAATAATAGAGATAAAGAGAACAGGTTTTTATATGCCTGTGAAAATCTTAATAAAATTGAAAAGGAACTTAAAGAACTTCATGAAGAAATAGATTCGCGTATTCCGGGTTATTTGGAAAAGATAAATCCCCGGCCCATAGATATAGCTGAAGCCAAGAAATTTTGTGGAAACGATACCGTTGTGCTTGAATATGTGCTATGGGATCAGTCTGCTCTAAAAGACTATGCCGCAACATGGAAGTGGGTCAGAGAACAGTCCGAGTCTCATTCTTACGAAATTCCAGAATCTATTATTCATCCATGCATTAATTCTTATTGTTTTGTTCTTTCTAATGACGGCGTTACCGCAATACCGCTTAACTTTAAATATATCTATGAAGATGACCGCCTGGAACAGGAAATAAAAGGAATTTTGGATCTGATAGCAAAAGAAGATAAGGGAACAAGATTTGAAGAATATTGCGGCAATCTCTATGCCGAACTTATAAAGCCGGTGTTTGATAGAAAACTTATAGGCGGTAATGTAAAAAACATTATCGTTGTGCCAGACGGTTCTCTTCCCTTCCTGCCGTTTGATATACTCCAGGAAGACGCTCAGAGTCCGCAATTGGGTAAACAATATAAAATATCGTTCTCTCCCTCGGTTACTATAAGTGCAAAGAGAAAAGATTGGAAACCGGAGGATGAATCGATTATTGCGTTTGGCGATATAGAATATAATAATACCCATGATGAAAACGCTGATCGGCGGACTACCAGGCTTATTGCAAAACCCGATCCAAATGACCCGAATACCAATCCGGAAGAAATTATACCAAATCTCCCATGGACAAAAATTGAAATAGATAACCTTGAAAGAATCGCTTTAAGGGAAGGAAAGCGTATTAATATTTACCGGGGATCCGAGGCTAGTGAAACAATGGTCAAAGAATTATCCCGAAACGGAGAATTAGAGAAATATAGCATTGTACATTTTTCGGGGCATGGACATTACGATAAAGAAAATGTTGACAAGTGGGGCATTGTGCTTTCAGAAGCATCCGGACCGGGGGCTAAAGAAGACGGCTACTTATCCATAGAAGATATTGCACAGGTTCGATTAAAAGCCGAAATGGTGGAATTGTCAATCTGTAACGCGGGGCTTGGCGAGTATATACGCGGTAGCGGTTTTGTAGGGCTCCCCATTTCTTTTATGACTGCAGGGGCAAAAAGCGTTGGCGTAAGCCTTTGGGCACTGGATGATAAAGCAACAAGTGCTTTTATAGTTAGCCTTTATACCAAGGTGTTGCAGAAGCACAAGACCTTTCGAGATGCCTACTATGAAGTAAAAAATGAATTCCGCGAGGGGACTATTGAGGTCTATGGTGACGAAGGAAAAAAAATTGAAATAGAAGACGAAGAGAAAGAAAAATGGAAACACCCTATGTATTGGGCCGGATTGATATTATACGAATAAGGACCGTATTTATGATTAAGAATTTTTTCACAAAAGAAGAATACTGTACCGGTTTACTTCTTGATGAGGCTGAATATAAAAAGGTACCGGTAAAAAAAATAGAAAATGCTGCAAAAAGGGAAATAAAGCAAAAACTTGAGGTTTCTCCTGTTGTCTCCCTGAAACAATACGCTCCCCGACCGGGACATCAGGGTAAAACCCACACCTGTGCCACATGGGCTGCCGTATATACAGCTCAAACTATAATGATGTCGATAAGATTAAAACGTACCGATGAAGATCTTACTACCCGAAACGCATTGTCACCGGCTTTTGTGTATTGTAAGTCCTTTGATGAAAACCCTAATTGGTATAATGATGATTTAAAAATACTCAAAGCCCTTGAAAAAATAAAAGATATCGGATCGCCAAAAATGTCTGAATGGGAAATGAGCCACGGAATAACAAACGCACCGATTTCTCAATATGAAAGAAGCCGGAAATTTCGCATAAAGGACTATTGGGGAATTTATTCAACAAACGAAGAAAAAGTATTTAGAATAAAGTTCTATATAGCAACGGCTCATCCGGTTATCGTTGCGCTAAAGGTACCGGAATCTTTTAAGATTGCGAAGGAATACTGGAAGATTAAGCGCGGCGAATCCCCGGAAAAAAATTATAAGCTGCACGGCGTATGTATAATAGGATTTGATGAGAACAGAAAAGCGTTTGAAATTCAGAATAGCTGGGGTGTGGATTGGGGAAATAATGGCTGTACATGGGTTAATTATGATACATTGGCGGAATATACTGTCGGTGCTTTCTATATGGAGGACAACGAAGATAATTATCAACTGCCCGCTGAATATAAAGGAAAAATTGATGTTAAATTATTTAAAGGAACGAGTGATAAGCCTCATTTCAAACTTATAGAAAATGGCTATTATAGAACCACATCTAATTATAGAGGAGAAATAAAATTCCGGTTTAGCTTCAATATAAATTTAACGCTTCGTTGTTATATTTTTACCGTTAAAGGCGACATGTCTAATCTTTCCCCGGTCTTTCCTCTTGGTGAAGGACCTTTGTCTATATCCCAGGGAATTGATGATGAAATACCGCGTGAAGGGAGATGGCTTAATACGGAGACCGATGGTGATATTTTTGTATTATTCTTCTCCCGCAGTGATAAGTTTTCCCTTGGAGATATTCAGAGGAAGTTTAACGAGAATAAAAAGGACGAAAAGCTTACATGTTTTTTAAACGAATCAATGGACGCCAATTTTGTATCATTTTATCATGTTAAATATGAACCCCATGCGCTTGGATATACCATCGACATAACAGAGGACAGTGATATATTTTGCATGATAATATCCGTAGGGCGCAGTTAAAAATTATAACACTTATAGGCTCTCTCTAATCCATGCCCATTATCGAATTAAGGTTTTGCCGGGCAACAGTATAATTCGGGTTCAATTTTAACGCTATCTTATAATACTGAATTGCGCTTTTATAATTCCCCTGTTTGCAATAAATATTACCCAAATTGTTATAAGGTTCAGGAAACTTGGGATCCAGCCTAATTGCATCCAGGTAATCATCCCGCGCCTCATCGTATTTCCCCATTCGTTCAAGGATAATACCCCGGTTATTATACGCTATGGCATAATCCGGCTTAATATATATTGCTTCGATATAATCCGCCAATGCGAGGGCATTCTTACCCATTTTGTCATATAAGAATCCCCGATTGCTAAATACACTCCAATTATCAGGATTAAGCTCTATTGATTTATTATAATTTTCAAGCGCGGCGTTATAATTATCCTTTTGCCGATAAGCCAGGCCGATGAACTTATATACTTCGGCAATCTTTTCTTTCGTTATTACCTCCAGATAATCATCTTCAGGTTTTATATCAAGCGCTGTCCGGTAATCAGCAATTGCCCCGTCATAATTGCGATAATATCTATCCAATATTATTCCGCGGTTAAAGTAAACAGAGAAATAAGGTTTATACGCCGCTAACGCATCATTAAAGCATTTCATTGCTTCGTCATATTCCTGTCTGGCAACGTGATAGACACCCGCCTCATACCAGGAGACCGGATCATCAAAAGTATACATATAAATTCTCCTTATGAGTATTAATTCCCCATATTTTTCAAACAGTCATATCCGGGGCAATTTTTATCCCTTAATCAAAGACCTTGGAGCCGGACACGCTGTTGTCCAGACGTTAGTATCTGCAGGAGCCCGGCTGTAATCAATCTTTCAGTCCGCTACCCATAGTCTGGGTGTTCTATACGAATACACGGGATCTTCGGATCCTTCGGGGTACTTGGCGTTAACCGTTTTTATAAAACTTTCCCATTCTGCCGTTTTGTTTTCGTGTTCTCCCTTTACCGCGCGAAAAAACGCCAGCCAGTGGCAGGTCCTTTCTGCAGAATTGAAAACAGCAGGATTTACCAGCTTCATCGCCTCATAACTTTCCTGCATACTCATAAAATCTACTAATTCAGGAATAGGTTCGAAATTCTCTTCAGATGTAATATCTTCAAATTCGTAACCCATTTCTAAATAGCTGTCAAGTAATGCACTTTTTGAAGCTTCATACACTACAAGATAAGCAAGCATACCCAAAAAGTCCAAGTTGGGCCATGTTTTTACCGTGACGGTAACTTGGGGCGGTAACTTCCGGTTTAATTTTTGATTTAGTTTTCTCTCTCTTAATTGATCCAGCAAACTGCTTTTTCCCCTTGTCAGGGTTAAAGTCCATGTATCAGATTCGCGTATCATGTTGTGATAGACCGGATACCCTGTAAACTCAATCTTATCGCCATTCAACTGATATGTTATAGGCATCTCACCATCGCTATAGATGTAGGTTGTGTAAGGCATCATGAGATTTTCATCGAAGTACGTATCAATATAATCTATATTTTTCTCTAGTGTTTTTTGCACGAATTCCGCCACGGTTGATTCATTGCTTGTGTAATCGTAATCATTATACCCTTCTATGACCGGGAATGTGTGGTTCTTGGAACGATTGGTAAAATCCATAATCTTGGTGTTTATCGGATCACCGCAAAGCATGGCGTCTACCAGGAACAAATTGTACCCTACCAAGGTATTGACCAGATCAGGATGGTAGCTAATCCAGAAGGCCCTCTTACCTTCCTTTTTGGCGGCTTTCGCTATGTCTTTCAGTTTTGGATCATCATTGTCGGTCTCCCTACCAAAAAAAGTTACTGCCGACGTGTAATTTCTATTGGCATAGCGGGCAAGCGGCACTATCTCCCAATCGTAAAGCCCGGAATTGACGGTGGCGGCGCCAATCGTTACATGCAAGCGATTACCATCCTGCCTATCTGCATTATAATCCAGAGAAACAGGCTGTCCAACGGCGTCTCCTTCCGGAACGCCAATACCGACAAACGCTACGCCTTGTGTATCCCTCACCAATATCTTGATATCCCTACTGGCATTCTC
>JAISNI010000061.1 GCA_031276295.1 Treponema sp. | reverse complement strand
CAAATTCATACGCATAACCATATCCTCACTTTCCCGGCCTTGATGCCTGAATTTGGGCGTTTTTTCAAACACGCACCATAAAACATAACTAATAAAGTTACAAGATAGATTATTGTACCCATGCATTTGGGAGATTGTCAAGTAATTTTTTTGAATTTTCGATGAAAATACGGCGAATTTGTAAAACTACAGGGCGGCCCTGATAGCTGAATCTCTAGAGGCCATTCCCTGCGTTTTTTTCCCCCATTCTTACCACAGAGTTGATAATATCACTAAGGTAGATTTCCGCCAGATCGTTTTCCATGTTTTTCTCGACCCTGGTGAGCTTTTTTCTTAATACAATGTTTATTTTTGAGCCGATGGGACAGGTAGGGCTGTTTTTTTCGTGAAGTTTAAAAATACTGTCTTCCTCTCTCTTTACGGCAAGATAAATATCCCTAAGGCTTATTTCCCGGGGCTTTCTGGTCAAAACGGCCCCGTTTGAACCCGGGTTGACAATCACCAGTCCGGATTTTTTCAGGAGTCCCAAGATCCGTCTGATTACTACGGGATTTGTGTTCACGCTGAGCGCGGCATGTCTGGAACTGAGTTTATCCCTCCCGCTGGTCTTCTCATCCATGGCAAAGATAAGAAGCGTATGAATCGCGACTGCGAATTTGGCTGAATTTTTCAAAACAAACCTCTTATAGTTTATTTATAAAGTCAAGTAATCTGTTCAATATAAGCTCTTTTTGTGTTTTAGGGAACTTTGACCGGGTTTTTAGATATTATTTATGGAAGATTCTTCCATAAATAATCCTGATCACCAACCTCGCACTGAAGCACCCCCGCGTAAGCGGGTTCTTGGGTATTAAATCCCTCTGTACAAATAAAAGTATACAACTTTACGGGGGTAAAGTAAAGAGAACGGCGATCCCCCTTCTTTCTATCGAGATATTTTCAAACCCTGTTGGTTTTGAAACAGCCTCCATCAAAAAACAAAAAAATAACTTGTAACTTATAAAGTTATATGTTATAATGATATGGTCCATGGTCTTAATCGGCTGCTGTCCGGAAACTGGATTTTTCGGGCAGTCCACTATTTTTTTTGTTTAAGGAGCGAACAATGATTGAACATGTTAAAAGGGAACTGATAACTCCCGAAAACATGCTGAAAAAACTGGAGTACACCACGGATTTCGAGAACCAGACCGGAGGTCCGCATGGCGCAATCGACACCGGATCGCCTGAAGTAATGTTTATGGACTATATCTGCAAGGGAGAAGCGGACAAGGCGGCGGCACTTTTTGACGACACAAAACTCTTTGGGGACAAGTCCGTTATTGACGAACCTCACGGCCGTTACGAAGGCATGGATGAAATCCGCTGTTTCGCCGGGGGCTGGCTTGATTTTGCTATGGCGGAATCGGGCTGGGTAACCCCACTGGTACAAACCAGGTGCATGGGCCGTTCCCTTACGGAAATGATGATTAATCTTAAGATCAAGGGGACCGGGGGCAGGGTACTGAAATTCCCTGCGGCGGTGATAGGCGATATTCGCCCGGGGAACAGACTCGATGAGCTAAGGGCGTACTATTTTTGCGAATGGATGCCGGGCATAATACCTTACCGCCCGAGGCAATGGAAGCCGCAGCATGACGGGATCGCAGATCATGAGATGCTTTACGGCGCCCTGAAACAGTACTTCGATACGATGCATATGAGAAATCGGCCTCTGGAAAAGATGCTGATGCTTTTTGACAATGATATACGGAGCGGTGAATACCGTCCCGATCAGCTTTGTATCCCCTTTAAAGGCTATGAAGGCGCCAAGGAACTGTACTCAAGGCTCTACGGTCCCACCCCTCTATGGAACGTACTAAGGATTGAACATGTAATCGACGACGGTGTTACTGGCGCGGTAGAATGGATATCCTGCCCCACTCCTCCGGAAGACTGCGCCGGGGAAAAATACCGGCCCTGCCAGTGGGACGTACACTCCTGGCAGTCGGGATTCGCCGCATATGAGCGGAACCCCAAAAACGGAAAAATATGGTGCATCAGAATCTGTGACTATTATGGCTATGAATACCCGGACAACAGGATACAGGAGGCGTATATGGGAAATCCCTATCCTTCAGGGCCCTGTATGTTCAATGAGGAACTGAAAACAGAGAATTTGCATATCCGGTGGTAATGGCTTCCGGGTACGGTTCCTCCGTGCCCGGCTATGGCCTGTGTTTTGCGCACCTCGGCTTTGGCCGCATCCCGCCGTACAGAATTTCTGGAAGAGGAACAAACGAAAAGACAATGACCGGCCGCCGCTGGACTCGGCAAAGTGGGAACGGTATAAGATATGTAGTACGATAGAACGCGTAAATTCCCATTTGAAGAAAAGCCTTATCCCACATTCAATATGTGTGAAAGGTTACAAAAAAGTATCCTTTGTTTTGATAGCTACGGTAGTGTGTTTAGCGGCTAAAGCATCTTCAACCCTTCATCCAGGGGGTTTTGAAACAGTCGCCTCTTTAAAAGACTTTCCGCCTGACACCTATTCCCGGCCTATGTCCCGGCGGAAGGCCATGCCGTTGAAATGCACGGCCTTTATGGCCTGGTAGGCCCGGGCCTGGGCTTCAGCGCTGTTGCTGCCCCAGGCGGACAGCGCCAGGACCCGGCCGCCGGTGGTATACAGGTCCTGATCATCGCCGGCCAGGGCCCCGGCGATAAAAAGCTGGGCCCTGGTTTTGGCCAATTCCTCCC
>JAISNI010000077.1 GCA_031276295.1 Treponema sp. | reverse complement strand
GCGGAAGCCGCCTGCAGCGCCCTGGACGATTTTTTAAAGCGGATCGGTCTTTGGACGGATTTTAAATCCCTCAATGTTTCTAAAGAAGAAATACGAATCATCGCCGATCACGGACAGGTCCTGGGGGATTATAAAAACAATCCCGCCCTTGCTTCCATTGAGGAGATGTACGATATGCTTATCCGCTGTTACCAGCGATAGCACAGTAACGCCTGCTTCCCCCTTATGACAAAACAGTACCCACAGGAAACGGAGCAGGCGTTGACTCCCGCAAGGGCGGGGTAGTCCCCCCTATCATGCACGTACAGCTCACTCAATATTTACATTCAGGCCTATAAGGATATCCACCGGCAGAGAAAAGATCACTCCCTCGGCTTCACTGCTCATGCCGTAGGATTGGCTTACGGCCTGCATGATAGGCGTTTTCTTATCGCGGTTTGTAACCATAAGGATAATTTCCTTTTCATCCTGTACGGAAACGCCGAAAAATTTCATCGGCCCCTGCTTGGCAAGACCCCGCGCGTTGATAACCGTTCCGCCTGCCGCGCCTGCTTCACGGGCAACCGTCATAAATTCATCGCTATACCCCTGATTTATTATCGAGATGATCAAATCGTGCTTTATTTCGTTGTTCATTTTTTCACTCTCCTTTAGATCTTTTAACTTTGGATTCTTATTAACATTGTCCTTAAAAACCTGCAAGACCGGCAGATGTACGGACGAAAGGGGTACCGTAAATGCGATGCCCGCGCCGGCATTATGAAAACCCAGCTTCTTCCTCACTTCTTTGAGCAACAGCGGGATCATTATCTCTTGTTCCAGGCAGATAACCACAGCCTTTTCGCTTGAACCAATACCCAGAAGGTCCAGAATCTCAGAACTGGCCGTTCCCCGCGCCTTGGTGATAAAATGAAAGCGTACCTGTTCAGCCTCAAAAATAGAGGAAACAAGTTTTATTTTGCTCCAGTCTACAATAAACACCAGGAATTTAAGCAGGGGCTGGACTTGAGACTCTCTATTATCACTCATTTTAAATACCTCTCCATATCAAAATCGACTATTATACCTTTGTCCTTCGCACCGGCTACTTCGACGCCCTCCGGCTTTGGCGCGGTTGTCCGTATCTTTCTGCCGTATATAAGGCCGATAAGCTGTATAACAACAAGCGGCGCCATAGCCACCATAGAGACTATGCCGAATGCATCGATCATCAGATCCCCGCCCACGCCTTCGCAGGTTCCCATAGCAAAGGGAAGGAGAAAGGTAGAGGTCATGGGGCCACTGCACACGCCGCCTGAGTCAAAGGCAATACCGGTGAATATTTTAGGCACGAAAAAGGTCAGGATAAGCGCAAAGGAATAACCGGGGATAAGTATCCACATAAGAGGTATGCCGGTAAGTATCCTTACCATAGTGATGGCAAGGGCCAACGCCATACCGATAGCAAGCCCCCTGTTCATAACCTTTTGGGAAATAGTTCCGGAGGAAATCTCTTCAACCTGCTTGTTAAGCACATGCACTGCCGGCTCTGCGGCAACGATGAAGTAACCTATCACCATACTCAAGGGGACCAGTATCCATTTAAAGGGAGATGATGCAAGCTGGAAACCGAGAAACTGCCCTACCGGGATAAAACCTACATTGACACCGGTTAAAAACACGACAAGCCCGATAAACGTATAGATAAAGCCTATAACAATACGGGCTATTTGATGCCGTTTGTAACGCCGGGATACAATCTGGAAGATGACGAAAAAAACAACAATAGCACCCAAGGCAAACAGAACATCCTCCGTATAATGGGGGAATTCTATCGCAAAATTCTTTACAACGTCGCGGGAAGTTTCCACCACCGGCACTACATGAGACTCAACCGTAGCGCCGTTAGGCTTATTGAATATTCCCAACAGGAGTACCGCAAGAATAGGTCCAATACTGCACAGGGATACAAGACCAAAGCTGTCGTTCTGCGAATTCTTGTCGCTACGTATGGACGCAACACCCACGCCCATAGCCAGGATAAAGGGCACCGTCATGGGGCCGGTAGTAACCCCGCCAGAATCGAAGGCAACCGGAATAAAGCTGTCGGGGGTAAAGTACGAAACAGTAAACGTGATAATATAGAAGATAATGAGCAAAACCGAAAGCTGTATTTTAAGCAGGGTTCTCAGAACCGCCATGACAAGAAATATCCCGACCCCGCAGGCAACCGTTAAAATAAGGTTCATAGCGGGAATAGAAGGCACCTGCCGCGCCAGCACCTGTAGATCAGGTTCGGCAATGGTGATGATAAACCCCATAACAAAACTTATAGACAGGGAGATAAACAGGCTTTTCGACCTTGTAAGCTGTATACCTATACCCTCGCCCATAGGCATCATGGACATATCCGCTCCCAGAGTAAAGAATCCCATTCCTATTATAAGCAGGGCGGAACCCACCAAAAACATCAGGATAGTACCGGTAGGCATAGGAACGAGAACACTGGTGATCAGCACTATAGCTGTTATGGGAAGCACCGACGAGAAAGCCTCCATGATTTTTTCTTGCAGTATTTTGTTCATCAACACACCTTACGATTAGTAATTATTTTATTCAAAAGCTACCGGCTTACCCTCTTTGGCCGCCTTAAATATAGCTTCCATCAGCTTCATGTTGCGCATTACCGAATCAAGGGAAACCTTGAGTTCTTCCCGGCCCAGGATTGTTGCTATGATATTCCGGTAAAAATCGCGGATATCGGATTTAACCTCCGGCAGCGGTTCCTGCTTGATGGTATCCTTGGTGCGCGGCGCCATAGTTTTGGTCAGCCCTGCCGCCGTCCTGATAGGAACCGCGTCATTCTTGCTCCAGTCTGTAATACGCACCATAGTACCTTCCACGGCAAAGTTATCGATCTGAGCGGTTCCGTCTCTACCTAGTATATACCAACGCGGTAAATTAATAAAGTTATTTGTACCAACTTCTACTATAAAAACAAGGCCGTTATCAAACGTAAGCTCTACGGTAAAACCATCCTCTACCAGTTCATTGGTTATATTGGTAAAGCCGGCGTATATCTTCTTCACCTTTCCGGGTATCATCAGCAGGGCCTGATCCAGCAGGTGGACACCCCAGTCAAGCAGCATACCGCCGCCGTGTTCCGGCATACCCCGCCAGTCGCCGGGAATACCCCGCGATCCGTGGACCCTCGACTCAATACGGAACACCTCGCCCAGCAACTTCTCGTCGTATATCTTCTTTGCCGTAAGAAAATCCTCATCCCAGCGGCGGTTCTGGTGAACGGCGAAAACCTTACCGGCCTTTTTAGAAGCGTCAATCATCTCCTGGAATTCCCCGGAATTGAGCGCAACCGGCTTTTCGCACACCACATTCTTACCCGCTTCCAAGGCCTTTATCACCAGGCTTTTGTGCATATCATTCGGCACGGCCACCAGCACAATATCAACCTTGGGATCGGCCAAAAGTTCTTCCAGGGAAGCGTAGACTCTAAGCCCCTTATCCCTGGCAAACTGCTGCCTTTCCTCCAAAATATCGTAGGAACCGCAAACAGACAGGTGATCAATACCCCCGTTTCCGGTTGTCGTTCCCGCAAACCAGGTTCCCGATGTGATAAGCTCGCGGTGCCAGTTACCCATACCGCCCAAACCGATAATTGCCAAATTAAAATCTTTCATTTTCATCTCCTGTCTAAAAAATAAACATAAGTTCCCGGCGATTCAATATTAAAATTTGTTTTAATTACTATTTTTTGGGTTTACATACAATTAAACTATTTAAAGAACTTTAAAACAGGCCCCGGATATTCCCTTCCTCATCTATGTCAATATCCATAAAAGCAGGACGCGAGGGGAGCCCCGGCATAGTGCTGATGTCCCCGCAGATAGGGTTGACAAAGCCCGCCCCCGCCGCAAGCCGTACTTCACGAACAGGGAGCCGCCATCCCTTGGGGGCTCCCTTGAGGGCCGGATCGTGGGAAAGGCTGTACTGGGTCTTGGCCATACAGACCGGCAATCTACCGTATCCTCCATTCTCAAGTTTCTCCAGTTCCTGCCGTACCCCAGGGGCATAATCCACCCCGTCGGCGCCGTAAATTTCGCGGGCCACGGTCTCAATTTTACCGGTAAGCTCCAGTTCCTCTCCGTAGAGGAACTGAAAGTTTCTTGTCCGGCCCGGTCCTCCCGCCGCCTTCTCTATGGCCCGCGCCAGATCAACAGCGCCTTCGCCGCCCAGCGCCCAGTGCCGTGTAAGCGCCGCGTCCGCAGCGCCGGCCTTGATTGCCGCCTCGCGGATAAGGTCCCATTCAGATGGAGTGTCCGTAGGGAAGGCGTTGATAGCGACAACAACCGGAACGCCGAAACGACGGGCTATGCCGATATGGGCAAGCAGGTTTGAAAGCCCTGCGCGCAGAAGCTCAAGGTTCTCCGTCCGGTACTCTGCGGGCAGCTTTTTTCCGGGAACCACCGTCGGCCCCCCGCCGTGCGACTTGAGCGCGCGCACCGTTGCCACAAGGCAGACGGCATCGGGGATAAGACCGCTGGTACGGCACTTGATATCGAAAAATTTTTCCATCCCCATGTCGGAGCCGAAGCCGCTTTCGGTAACAACATAATTGGCAAAATGCACGCCCAGAAGATCGGCGATAACCGAGGAATTGCCGTGGGCAATGTTGGCAAAGGGGCCTGTATGAACAAAACTTCCCTGTCCTTCAAGGGTTTGGAGGAGGTTCGGCTTCAGGGCATCCTTCAGCAACACGGTCATGGCACCCGCAACACCGAAATCTTCCGCGGTCAGGGCCTTGCCCTGCCGGTCGTAGGCAACCGCCATACGGCCAAGCCGGGCCCTCAGGTCCCCAATGTTTGAGGCCAGGGCAAGTATAGCCATAACCTCGCTTGCAACGGATATGTCAAAACGCGCCTGGCGGAGCGGCCCGTCGGCCTTATCCCCCAAGCCTATCATCACATGGCGCAGGGCACGGTCGTTCATATCGATCACCCTGCCTATACCGACACGGTAGGGGTCGGCATCCAGCCGTTTTAGCCCCAGTTTTTCAAGGTAGGAAGGAGACCAGCGGGATTCGTGGTATATACGGGCATCTACCGCGGCGGCGCAGAGATTGTGGGCCGCGGATACCGCGTGAATATCTCCGGTAAGGTGAAGGTTAAAATCTTCCATTGGAACGATCTGACTGTAACCCCCTCCGGCTGCGCCGCCCTTGATGCCGAAGGTAGGCCCCATAGACGGCTGGCGGAGGCAGGCAACGGCCTTCTTCCCTATGCGGCCCAGTCCCTGAACAAGCCCTACCGTCGTTGTGGTTTTACCTTCCCCCAGCGGGGTCGGGCTTATGGCGGGAACGTTGATATACTTTGCCCGCGCGGGCGGCAGAGAACTATCCCCCAGCAGCCGCCAGTCAACTTTGGCCTTGTATTTGCCGTACTCCTCAAGCCGGCGCGCTTCTATGCCCATGCCGGCGGCTATGTCCGAAATGTACTTCAGTTTGGCGGCCTGGGCAATCTCAATATCGGAAGGCTGCCCGCCCTCAGCCTTTTTTTCTTCGGTACTCATAGTTCCCCCTAATCGGTATCCATATTCAGGTAAAATTCCGCCCATACAGGGTAATGATCGCTTACATGCCGGGGAAGTATACTAAACCGGCTAAAATCGTACAGTTCATCAAAACGGAGAACGCCGAAGCTGCCGGTAAAATCTTCCCTGGCGGAAAGGGTGATAATAAAACGATCGTAGGTATGTTCGTTTGCGGCAACAGTTGTATCGTATTCATTGCTTATGATACTGAAATATCCGCTTTCATCAAAAATAGATTCCATAAAATTCTCGTTAAAATAAGAACCGTCGGCATTAAAATCGCCCACGACTAAAACATCAGGCTCACCCCATAGCTGCCGGTAGTACCCGACAACTCCGGGCAGCGCGGCAATTTCTTCGGCGGCGGATGAGGGCTGTATATGGTTATTTATAACGATAAAATCGAACTTGCCCGCAGTCTCAAAGTAGACCGCCAGGGGATTCCGCTCGAATACGTCATGGGGATCATCCCAGGTACGGTAATCCTTTACCGTCATTCTCTCCGTATTGTAGATGAACCAGTACTGCTCCTTGGAACTGGTCCTGCCTTCCCTGGGCCCCAAAACATAGGCATAACGGGAAGGCAGCAAGCGCATGAACTGTTCCACCGGCTCGATAGCAACCGACCGTACCTCCTGGACGGCCGTCAGATCCGAACGGGAGACTATATCGGCAAGGATATTCACCACTTCGGGTTTTGCCATTTTTGACTGACCGAATACCTGTATATTAAAGCTGAAAATCCTTATCGTATCGGTTAAGGATAATTCTTCCGGCTGCCTTTCGGGTTTATCCGGCCGGCTAGTATCCGGCGGAGGTTCACCCGGTAAGTCCGGCCCCCCCTGTTCAGATTTAGGCCCTTCCCCTCTTGCAGCTTCCTGCTGTGTCCGGCAGGTATAGAACAGAAAGATGCCTGCCGCAAGGAGAAGTATAAAAATAAGGATAGGCGCCAGGATGCTTTTCTTCTTCGACTTCCTCCGCCTGCCAGACTTTCGATTTTTAGCTCCCATTGGCGCCTTATTCCTTCTCTTTCAGTTTTTGTGTCCATTGCCGCAGTTCATGGGCGGTCCAGTGGGCAATGAGGAGCTGCAAACGGGGATGAGAACACAGTTCGTCATCCAATACCGCCTCAGCAAAAACCATCTGTACTACACTATGACAGAATTTACCCGGAAGCTCAAGAATCCACCGCGAGAGCAGCGCGCCCTTCCTGTTTTGCATATAGTCGCCGACAGCCTTGGGCAGCGCCTTGGCCTGCCGTGATATCAGCACGAAACCGGTTTTCCTCTGGTTTTTCTTGTTGGCGCCGAGGGTAGAATTGTAGAATTCGCAGGCGGCGTCAACCTCGTCCGCAGCCAGGGTCGGGGCCAGCGAGTTGTCTTCCAGGTAATGTACCAGGATAGGGTAGAACTGGTTCTGGGTATCCAGAATGCTTGCCATAGCCAGGACCACCTCGTCGCGGAGGTAGGGCGGCGGATCGGCTCCCCTGAGTATATCGAGAAGGACCGAAATTGAATTAGGGGATCGGTAGATACCAAAGGCTTCAACCCCCATGATCTTAAGCCGCGGGTTATCGGTTTGCAGGACTATCTCTTCAATCTGAGGGCGGAAAGCCTCGTCCCCCAGCTTGGCCAGGGCTATCATCGCTTCCCCTGCAAGCATATAGTCGTGGGAAGCGGCAAGCTCGCGGAGCAGAGGAATGGCGGCAAAGACCCCGTGGTTTCCCAGGATACGGGCGGAAATATAGGCTGTTGTAAAGGGATTGTTGATAATATCGTTTATCAGCGCTTTTTCCGCATCTTCGGTCAGGCTTTCAAGGGACTCCATAGCCCTGAGAGATTCGAGCCTTGTGGCAAGACGCGGGGAATTTGCCCTGTTGAGCAGGCCCGTGGTGGCGAGTTGTGAGGGGGTATCGTGCAATGCGCCCAGCAGAGCCTCTTCCTCCTGGGAATCGTTGGTTTTGTTCAACTTGTCAAGCAGCGCAATAGCCTTGAGGTCCCGAAAGGAGAATATCACTTCCAGGGCGCCCCTAAAGGGCAGCGCGCCCAGAGGGGTAAGTTTCCGCTGGAAAAACACAACCAGAACGGTAAGGACTATAAGAACCAGGTAAAGCACCCTGAATGCAATGATTATATCGAAGCCCAGGCCGGTCATAATATCCAGAAAGAGGCCGGCAAGAAAGGAACCGCCCGTACCGGCAATGCCGAATACAAAGAAGTAAACAATCCCCATATCCAGCATCAGGTCCGAAGGTACCAGCGCAAGGAAATAGGTCTGGGCTATGCCTTCGGCGCCCAGGAAGCCGAAATTCAACATGAAGAACAGGAATGACAGAAACAGGATAATGGTAATGATATTATCTATGGATTGGGGGAAAAAGATTATGGGTACCATACTGACTAAGCCCATCAGAACGCAGAGGATGAATATGGGTTTGGCCCCCGTTCTGTCCACCAGGAACTTGATGAACATACCGATCATCAGGTTCCCCAAGCCGCCGAAAACAGTATACAGCGAGACCATACCGTCGCTCTGCATGAACACTTCGCGGCTGTATACCACGATAAAAGCCCGCGACACACCGGAAACCAAGGCGACAATAAAGAGAATAACGATAAACTGCCGGAGGTTGGGCTGAGCAAGCGCCTGTTTGAACACATCAAAAAATTTTATCTTCTTTCCGTCGGTATCCACCGAAGGCTCCGGTATCTTCCCCATTAAGACACCGCTTAAAATACCGCAGACTATGCCCACAGCCACGATCACCGAGTACAGGTAGAGCGGCGGATCCCCCCCCAGCACCAGGGCGATAGCAAAGCTGGCAAACATACCCACCGCGCTGTTGATGATCTGAATCTGGGTCATGTAACTGCCCCGGTCAGGGCCGGAAGCCATAAGGCTTAAAACCGGATTGTTGCCTATCATCCCTATACCCCGGATAACATGGAAAAGCAGCACTCCAAGAACCGTCATGCCTAGGGCAAGGTCCCGCTGCCCCGCGGTAGCAAGCAGAGGCGCAAAGAACAGGGTGATCATGCAGATAGCCCTACCCGACCAGGCAAAGCTGAATATCTTTATTATGGAGAACCGGCTTGTCAGCACCTTCCCCAGAGGCAGGAAAAAGAAGGCTACATAGAGCAGAGCGCTGATAAGGCCAAGGTAAGTTGAAGAGGCATGTAATCTCATTGCAAAAATAGTTATGATATTTCCGATAAGAAACTGCCACGAAAGTGAATTAAAAACGTTGAAAGTATTATAGAGATCGCGGGCTTTGGCAAGCCTGTACGGTGAAAGCATTAACTGCATACTCATAATTAAACTCAAAGAGAGAAGATAAATCAAGAGGAAAATACGGAAACAGGCTCCGGGGAATATTAAACCAGACTTTCAAATAAAAATCCTGCAAAAACCCGTTTTATAGGGTTTTTGCAGGAAGCGCTGATTAACGTCAGCGTCAAGTTAGCCGATTAAGATCAGAAGCGCAGCTTATTTCCGGGCCAGCCGTACCAAAAGCTCGTAGATCTGCTGTCCGCCTTGGGTAGTGTCGATCTGACCGAAGGACACCCTCTGATAGATGAGGTTGAGGGTACTGTTAAGCTCGGTATCGTTAGGCAGATGAGGGGTTTCGGGGGTAGTATGAGGCCCCGCGATATCATGATAGGCAAAGACTTTCTGATCCGCCGGTGTAGCTACTGAGGACGCTCCCTGCCGGAAGGTGGAAGAAGAGGAAATCCCCCGGTCATTGCCGATAATTTTTCCGGCTTCAGGGCTGTTCACCAGGAAGTTGATGAACTTTACCGCAGCCTCAATGTTCTTGGAAGCGGCATTGACCGTATAAACCTGACTTAACTGGGGCCAGAGGGCCTTGGTCTCCGCAGCGCCGGGGACTTCAATGAGATCCAGTTCGTCCTGGATAGCGGCCTGATAATTCCCAAACATGTTGGAAACAATAAACCCGATAGCCACTTTGCCGGCGATGAGGGACGAGGAGTCTACGTTGGTTTCCGCATAACCTGCCGCTATATCCGCCGGAGGAATAAACCCGTTATCCCGGTAATCCTTGAACTGATCCAGGAACTTCTTGGCGTCCGCAGCCGTAACTCTGGTGGTCCCCGTTACATCATCATAAATCGGGGTACCGTTCCAACGTAGCCAGTACCCGAAACCGGTAGAACTGGACGAGGTAGACCCGAAATCCATCAGGGGGTACACTCCGGCGGGCAGCCTCGGTTTGATGGATGCAAGATATGCCCTGAATTCTGCCCACGTCTGGGTAGCCTTGGGCAGGGGCGCCCCTATCCTTTGCAGCAGACTCTTGTTATAGATCAGCGCGGGAATTGTTGCCCCGGTAGAAACACCGTAGAGATTCCCCCGTACAGACCCGGCTTCAATAGCCCCCGCATCAATCGTGGAAACGTTGAGGAGTCCGCCTTTGTAGGGGTTTAAGTTTAGGGCTACGCCCTTGGCAACATAATCAGGGAAGTTACCTCCCATCTGAATGATGTCGGGCCCCGAGCCACCGGCAAGCTGGGTATCAACCTTGTTAAAGTGATCTCCGGTTCCCCCGGAAACTTCAATGTTCACGGTGATTCCCGGATTAGCCGACTGGAAAGCCTCGACGGCTGCCTGGCTTGCCTTGACACGGGCTTCACTACCCCAAAAAGCCCACCGGAGCGTAACGCCGGAAGGAGAAGCGCTCCCTCCAGGAGCAGGTTCGCCGCCCTGCCGTCCGCTCGCAAAGATCATTACCGCGCTCATGGTGAGAACGAGTAATGCTAAAACAGTTTTCTTCATCATAAAAACCTCCAAAAAAAAATATGAGATATACTATCCCTTGATACCCGTGGTGGAAATTCCCTGGACAAAATACTTTTGCAGGGAAAAGAAAAGAATAAAACAGGGAACAATAGAAAGCACCGCCATTGCAAACATGGAACCCCATGACGACATACCCGAAGAGTCTATGAAAAGCCGAAGCCCCATAGGAACCGTGTATATGGGCGGCGAATTGAGATACAAAAGTTGATTAAAAAAATCGTCCCAAGTCCAAAGGAAGGTAAAAAGTACCGTTGTTATCAGGGCAGGGACGGTAAGGGGAATGATTATCCTTATATAGATACCGAATTTACCGCAGCCGTCAATCAGAGCAGATTCGTCTAAATCTTTGGGAAGGCCGCGGATAAACTGTACCAAAAGAAAAATAAAGAAAGCATCGGTAGCAAAGAGCTTAGGTATCACCAGGGGCAGGTAGGTATCGATCCAGCCAAAAGTCCGGAATATGATGTACCGGGGAATGGTGGTTACATGCCCCGGCAGCATCAGGGTAACCATCATCAGGGCGAACCAAAGATTCCTCCCTTTAAATTTGAGCCGCCCAAAGGCATAGGCGGTAAGGGAACAGAAAACCGCGTTAAGAATCACACACAAAGCGCAAATAATAAAGGAATTCTTAAAAAAAACGCCGAAATCAACGATACCTATTCCCCGCCAGCCCTTAACGTAGTTCTGGAGGGTTACCGATTTGGGGATCAGGCTTGGATCGCTAAAAATGGTATTACCTTCTTTAAAGGACGCCATGATAAGCCAGATCACCGGGTATATCATCCCTATACCCAGGATAATAATAATCAAATTTGCGAAGCCGGCGTACACCAGCCTTCCGGTTTGTCTTTTCATTCTCCACCTCCGTAACTCACGAGAGAGCCGGAAACACGGAAGGTCAGCGCGGTGAGGGCCGCTATGATGATAAGGAGTATCCACGCCATAGCCGAAGCGTAACCCATTTCGTAGAAGGCAAAGCCCTTCAAGTAGAGGTAGAGGCTATAGAACATGGTGGAATCCAGAGGGCCTCCCTGGCCGCCGGACACAATAAAAGCCTGGGTAAAGGACTGAAAGGCGCTGATCATCTGCATAACCAGGTTAAAGAAGATGATAGGCGACAGGCTTGGCAGGGTGATAGAAAAAAATTGCCGGGCCTTTCCCGCCCCATCCACACTGGCCGCCTCGTAGTATTCCTGGGGGATCTGCTTGAGTCCCGCAAGAAATATGATCATGGGAGACCCGAACTGCCAGACCGCCAGCAGTATCAGGGTATAGAGGGCGTATGTCGGGTTGGATATCCAGGCCGGCGGGTTAGCGTTGAATACCCCGCGCAGTATAGTATTAATGACCCCATCCGCCGCAAAAAGACGCCGCCAGAGCACCGCGATAGCCACCGATCCTCCCAGCAGGGTTGGAATATAGTAGATAGTCCTATAAAAGGGAATGAGCCTGAGCTTCTGGTTCATCAGCATGGCCACCGCCAGGGCGAATATCAGTTTGAGGGGAACCGAAATAAAGACAAACCGGAAGGTAACAAAAAGTGAATTGAGAAAACGGACATCCTTGGGATATTCGGCGTTTCCAACAAACATAACAAAGAGATTCCGCAATCCTACCCATTCGGGGGGCTGCAGGATGTTATACTGGGTAAAAGAAAGGTACAAAGAATACCCCATAGGGTACAGAGTTAGGACGAAGAAACCCACCAGCCAGGGAACAAGAAAGGCATAGGATGAAAGGTTTTCACTAAGCGCCTTATTCATATTTTTTCTATTCATACGCATCATACGCACTTCTCCTCATGGAATGAATATCACCCCCCGTTAAAAACAGGGCCCTTATCCAACTTAGCAAAAACTTCAATTTTAGAACTTTTTGCTTACCCCCGACCTTTTTTCTATAATAACATGTATTCTATTTTTTTCAAGTATTTTTTTTAAGATGAGGCAATTCCACTCCGCAATCATGTTCTCATTCAAGCAAAGGCAGACCTTGAGACGGGCGCAAAAAATTTTGTAAATTTTTTCAGTTTCAGTGAAGCGCCACGCACGGAGACCCCAATAATAGGGAAATTATTCTTCTGGAGGTTTTCACATGGATAAACAGAGTCTGTTGGTTAAGGCAGTCATGGGATCTGTCCTGGTTCTGATTTTTGCCGGCCTGCTTGCAATCGAAAGCTGCATCAGTTACGAAAAAGAGACGTCGGGCGGCATCGCCGGTATGTACAAGGACGGCGAGTACGAAGGAAGCGGCGAAGGATACAGCGGCAAGGTCCATGTCTGGGTTCAGATTTACCAGGGCAGTATCAGCGATCTGGAAATTCTCTACCACGAAGAGGATGAACTTGTAGGCGGCGCCGCAATGGAAGAACTTTTAGGCATGGTGCTGGACACCAATTCGACCACTATCGATGCGGTTTCAGGAGCCACGCAATCCAGTGCGGGTTTCCTTGAAGCGGTAGATAGCGCGCTGGAAAAGGCATCAAGCGGTATGCCCGTACCGGATTAGCCTGCCTTACCGGGCGCCGGGATTCTGCCCTTACGCGGAACTTTTTTACCCTGGCAATAGTCCAAACCCTTGTATTTCATCGGTTTTATGCAGTATAATATGCTAAGGAACTGAAAAATGGTCATCGATTGTCATACGCATATATACCCGGAAAAAATTGCCGCAAAAGCTGTTAGTAACATAGAAAATTTCTATATAATACCCATGCAGGGCAAGGGTACGGTAAGCGATCTGCTGGAATGCAGTAAACGGGGCGGAATTGACCAATGTATAGTCTTTTCCGCCGCCAGTGTTCCAGGCCAGGTAGTGAGTATTAACAATTACATTGCTTCGGTCTGCGCCGAGCATCCGGAATTTATCGGATTCGGCAGCCTTCATGCGGATATGGAGAACCCCGGCGAAGAGATAGAACGGCTGATAAGTTTAGGGCTTAAAGGTATAAAATTGCACCCCGATATGCAGAAATTTAACATAGATTGTGATAAAATGATGGATATATACGCAATGCTGGAGGGAAGACTGCCTGTTATTTTCCATACCGGGGATTACCGCTATCCCTATTCACATCCGGCGCGCCTTGCACGGGTAATCGATGCTTTTCCCCGTTTGATTACGGTAGCGACACACTTCGGCGGCTGGTCGATATTTGATCTTGCGCTTGAATACTTTCAGAACCGCTTTTGCTATATGGATGTATCAAGCGCCATACCTTTTCTTGGGCAGCGGCGTGCAGAAGAGCTTATCGGCATTTACGGCGCCGAGCGTTTTCTGTTCGGTTCCGATTACCCTATGTGGGATCCGGGGGCTGAGTTACAACGGTTCCATGAACTCAACCTGATGGATCAGGATAAAGAGCTTATCCTGTACCGTAATGCCCAGCGGTTTCTGGGGCTTACCGATTAGTATAGAGGTAAACTCTCAAAAAACAGCATAAGGGGATACAATTTTGCGGCGGAAATAGATTAGAGTTGTTCAAAAAATTCAGTTTTTGAACAACAACCGCTGAAAAACATTATCTTCTAAAATTTGTTAAACTTGAGTATATAAATTTGCTTATTTTAAAATAATAGTAGGAGCTGAAAATCGTAAAGGACTTTTCGGCGCTCATCCTTAAAGAAGATAGATAAGAGGATAATATGCCTGGAAAACCGCAGAGTTCAGATTTAGACTCAAATGTCATTAAAAAAGAAGAATTTGGAAAGGATACTCGCGAGACGATGGATGTTTCAAATGAACATTCAGGGGTGGCAAATATTCATTTACTGGAACATATAGAAAGAATCGTAAAACTTTCCGGGAAAAAGGGGCTTTCCGAAGAGTATTTTAGCAAGGCCAGGAATCACATTGAATGTGTAGCGAGAAAATTGCATCTAACGTCCATGCAGACGGTTCTCTTCGCTCACTTTCTCAACAGGTCCGATAACCAAACCATACTTCCAGAGAATATTGCCGAATCCTTAAATTGCAGTAATATTCAGATTATCCGCTATATGAATGAGTTTGATGAACTTGAAAAGAAGAAACTTATCTGCTGTTGCAGGGGCAACCGTATTGTTTCATACCGGGTGCCTATTGATGTTATCAACGCGCTCAGAAAGGACGAGGAATACAAGCCGGCCGATCACCGGAATATCTCTATCACCGAATTTTTTACCGTTATAGAGAACCTGTTTGCTCAACGCCTTGAAAATGAGATGACCTTTGCAAATCTTATAGAGGAACTCAAAAACCTGATTGACATCAATATGCAGCTTCACTTCTGTCAGAAAATAAAGGACTTTGACATTGACGACACGGAAATGGCGCTTTTGGTGTTTTTTTGCCTGTTATATGTAAACAACAACGATGATCATATCGGTTTTCATGATATTGAAGATATGTACGATGATCGCTATATGTTCCGTAATGTTATGGATTCTCTCAACGAAGGTTACAATGAGCTTTTGGAACGGCATTTTATTGAGAACAGCAACAGCGACGGCTTCGGCGACAGGGAGTGTTTTAAGCTTACCGATATGACCAAAAACGAGTTGCTTGATGAACTCAATATCAAACAGAGGCTGGGGAATCCCCGGAAAGGGCTGCTGCTGGCATCTACCATTACCGAAAAGAAGATGTTCTACAACAAAGGGGAGAGGGAAAAAATTGACCGGTTGTGTTCCCTTTTGAGTAACGAGAACTTTAAGACGGTCCAGGAACGGCTTGCGGGAAACGGCATGAGAATCGGCTTTGCCTGCCTCTTCTCCGGGCCTCCGGGTACCGGCAAAACAGAAACGGTCTACCAGATAGCCCGCATGACCGGACGGGATCTTATGGTAGTGGATATATCGGATACCAAAAGCATGTGGTTCGGTGAAAGCGAGAAGAAGATAAAGTCCCTTTTTGACCGGTACAAGCTCTGCGTCGAGAAAAGTGATATAACGCCTATTCTCCTGTTTAATGAGGCGGATGCAATAATCAGTAAACGCAAGGAACTGTCGGAAAGCAACCGCGCGGTTGATCAAACGGAAAACACCATACAGAATATCATTTTGCAGGAAATGGAAAATTTAACCGGCATCCTGATTGCCACAAGCAACCTCACGCAGAATATGGATACCGCATTTGAACGGCGTTTTCTATACAAGATTGAATTTGAAAAACCGAACCTGGATGCCCGCAAGTCAATCTGGACCAGCCTTATCCCCGGCCTGCCCGATACCGAGGCCTACGAACTAGCCAAACGGTTTGACCTTTCAGGCGGACAAATAGAAAACATTGCCCGCAAGCGGACGGTGGAAAACGTTATTTCCGGCGAGGAGCCTCCGCTTGAAAAGATCATCTCATTCTGCCAGGAAGAGCTGTTGGGTAAAGGCAGAGCCGGTAAAAAGATAGGTTTCTAGCAGCCTGTTGTAAACTGCCATGGGGCGGTTCCACATATCGGATTTGAGAACCGCCCCAACGGTCTTATTTTTTCCAGCGTATATACACCTGCCTGCCCGTCCCGTTTTCCTGCGGGCGCTCCTCGTTTTCAAACTGAGTTAAGGCGCGGAACAGGTCTCCCAGCTTTTTAAAGCCGTAGTTCCGCGGATCAAATTCGCTTGAACGGTTGGAAATCTTCTGTCCGACGCTGCCCAGGTAGGCCCAGCCGGATTCATCGGCAAGATCGTCAACCGAATCCCGAAGCAGTTTGAGGAGTTTTTTGTCCACCTTGAAACTTTTACGGCTGCGGGCGCCGCCTTTGGAGCCGTCATCCTCGGAATCTTCCTGAAGGCCAAGGTCGGTACCCAGAAGAATCTCGGTGTAGATGAATTTATCGCATACGGCAACAAATGCGCGGGGGGTTTTTTTCTCGCCAAAACCGTAGACGGTCCGCCCGCTCTCGCGTATGCGGGCGGCAAGACGGGTAAAATCGGAATCACTTGACACAATACAGAAGCCGTCCAGTTTTTCACTGTAGAGCAGATCCATCGCGTCGATAATCATGGCGCTGTCGGTTGCATTTTTCCCGCTGGTATAGGAAAATTGCTGAATGGGTTGTATGGCATATTCCAAAAGTCTGTCCTTCCATGACCGCAGATTCGTACTTGTCCAATCACCGTAAATGCGCTTAACGCTGGACACGCCGTATTTGGCAACCTCGCCAAGCAATCCTTCAATAATAGCGGGCTGGGTATTGTCCGCATCAATAAGAACCGCAAGTTTCGCCTGGTTTAGCTCCGCCTGCTGGCTCGAAAAAGGCAATAAAGGCATACATTACTCCTTCAATCTTCAAAGATCGATTGCTTTATCCGCCGGATAAGGCTGATCTTCCCCAGGGGTAGCCGGATAAGTTCCGAACCGCCGCTGTGTTCTTCCTGCATAACCCGCAGGAGCAGGATTGTCCCGCCGCCGGATTTTTCAAGGCTCTCGGGTATACCCAGGGCTTGTTGAACGATTCCGCCGGCGCCGGACCAGAATACTTCGACAAAGGACTTGGCCGCCATAGCCTGCTTTACAATAGCGGCCTTCCCTACATAGTCAAGCCCTCGCGCTTCCAGCTTCTCGTATCTGACAAAAACCCCTTCAAGCTGGGATTCACTTACAATCATGCTGCGTTCAATTCGGGATGCCAGCTCTTCCTGTTCAGCCTTGGAAACACGCCTTTCTTTTAAAGTCTGCCTGAACATCTCTTTAAGAGCTTCACCCCTTTCAGAACCGTTCCCTGCCGGCGTATCCGGAGCAGCACCGGCTTCAGGCGCAGCATCTGCGCCCCCGAGGATTCCGCCATCGGGTATCCGTTCCCTCTCCTCCATGAAGAAAACTTCTTCCGGCAAAATGTCTTTCAGTGCCGGATACGCCGAACGCCGAAACTCCGTCCCCCAAGCTTTCTTTACGGGACCGGACGGCTGGGCTATAATGTCAACCCCGGCTTTTTCCAGCGCATCAAGCGCCTCGGCCTTATCGGAAACGGAGAGGAGATAAACCCCCGGCGCAAGAACGCGGGCAATAAGCGGCGCGAGGGGGCCGGATTGGCTGTCCGGTTTCTTCTGACGGCTCCCTCTAAGCGCCGCTTCCTCGGCGTTCCCTTTCTCCGGCGATTCGGCAAGATACCGATTTTCCGGCGCGATACAGAGCACCATGCCCTGATACAGCGATACCGCGGTATACCGCTTCTCCCAATCCCGTAAATTCCAGCCGGTACTCTCGTCCAGCCGGCGCCCGGAAAGTCTATCCAGAAGCTCCAGCATAGAAGCCGCATCCATCCCCAGGTCAAAGCCCCGGATCACCGAAGCGCGGCTCAACTCAAAACAGATAAGCGTACTGTCATGCCCGCCTGTTTGGACATTGCAGAACGACGATAGGGCTAAAGCATCGGCAAAGGCTATCTCCGGGTAGAGTATACAGGAAAATGGGGTGTCCATAGCGATACAGGGACGCTCAGCCTGCCCCGCCGCAATCTCCGCACCGGCATCGCTTATCCGGGGAACAATGCGCCAGTCTTTCCCGCACGTTTCCAGAAGACCGGTCAGCCTGAGAGCTTCCAGCAGGGTTTCAATATGTATCCGCCTATCCGCCGTGTTGAGCTGCCTGCCGCCTGTCCTATTCAGAGTTATTTCCATCTCCAGAAGGTTGGCAATGCGGCGCAGGGTAAAAAGCGGATATATCCGGTCATTCTCTATAAGGCTTACAAACTGATGAATAAATATAGAAAGGAATTTAATGTAATTCTGGTAAACGTAAAACGGTATAGGGCCGGCGGAATGTTCTGTCTCGGACAGGAAGACATAGATTCCGGCGCTGAAATATTCCATCCGCTCCCGGCGGGAAAGTGATGCAAAATCACGGCATTTCTGTTCGTCCCGTAACAGGCTCAGTCCGTCCGCATGGAGCAAACCGAGACACTGAAGGCCGCCAATCATGGTTTGGACGGGGAGGCCGGGGAAGATATGCTTTGCGCTGTCAAGCATTTTCTTGCGTATACCCCCTTCGGCTTTGAAGAATTCCCTGTCCTCGCCGGTAAAGGCAAAGAGCGCCGCAAGGATACGGTCGTCGGACGCGGGCGGCGTTTGCCGCTGACCTTGAGGCAAGGCGGGGGAAGAGGGGAACAAGACCCGCCTGTCGGTAATGTAGGGCTCCAGGATGGGTTCCAGCAGGGGGTTGAGGGCAAGATGACGGACGCCGTCCCGGCGGATGCGGTAGAGGATGAAGCGTTCTTCCAGGTTGAGCAGCATAGCGTGAAGTTCCGCGAACGTGTATTCTCCGGCAAAGAAACTTTCTATGTCCTCCGGCACGGGTTCATGCAGGGCTGCCACAGCGGCGATTAATTTGGCATCGCCGGCGCTGATATAGGCGGCAAGGTTCCTGCGAATATCTTCCCTGCAAAGGAAGGCGGCAAGATCGTCGAGCAGCCGCTGCTTATTGAAGGGCGTCTTGACATTGCCGAATACGCTCCTCATAAGGTCAAAAAAGGCGTTGTCGGGAAGCAGCATCAGGCTGGATTTCCATTCATCCGCGGAACGGAAAGGAGCGGGCATCAGGGATTCCCCTCCCCTTCCGGCAGGGCGGGGGCACGATCAACCGTATCGAAATTCCAGTGTTGAATAGAATACTTATACCCCTGTTCCGCGAGGAATTTCTGACGGTTTGCCGCAAAATCCTCTTCTACCGTAGAGCGCGAGATCAAGGTATAAAAGTACGAATTCCTCCCCTTGGGATTGTTCCCCAACGTACCTGTATATCCGCCGGAAAACACTTCTTTCCGACCGGAAGCGTCCGCGGGAGCGTTCGCAGAAGCGTTCGCAGATTGCAGCGCCCCCGCAGGATCAGGCGGTTCAGATCGCTCAAAACCCGAAGATTCCGGCGTTTTAGGGCGCAGTATACGTCCCAGACGCTGGGCTTCCTCCTGCCGGGAACCAAAAGCCCCGGAAACCTGGATGGCCATAGATGCGTCGGGAAGATCAATCGCAAAATTTGCTACCTTGGATACCACGATGATACGGACTTCACCTTTTTTGAAGGCTTTGTATATCCTCTCCCGTTCGGTATTCGGCGTCTTCCCCGTAATAAGAGGAACCTTGAGCAACCTGGCAATGGCTTCAAGCTGGCTAATGTACTGGCCGATAACAAGTATCTGATCGGTACGGTGGTTTTCCACAAGCTGGGAAACCGCGGCTTCCTTGAAGGGATTCTCGCTGGCGATACGGTACTTTTCCCGTGGGCTGGCAACAGCGTAGGGGATGCGCAATTTTTCCGGCAGATCAAGGCGGACTTCGGTACACAGGGCTTCCGCTATCCAGCCTTTTCCTTCAAGGTCCTTCCAGGGAATATCGTAACGTTTGGGGCCGACAAGACTGAACACCGCATCCTCGGCGCCGTCCTCCCGTACCAGCGTCGCGGTAAGACCCAGACGCCGCACCGCCTGAAGTTCCGCCGTTACCCTGAAAACCGGCGCGGGAAGCAGGTGTACCTCATCATAGATGATAAGACCCCAGGGCCGCTGCCTGAAAAGATTAAAGTGGGGGAATTCACCATCTTTGATTGGACGCCAGGTGATGATCTGGTAGGTTGCCAGGGTAACCGGTGCGACATTTTTACAATCACCCGAATACTCGGCGATTTCCTCCGGTTTCAGCTCGGTTTTGTCGAGCAATTCCTCTATCCATTGGTGTACCGCAGCCACATTTGTTGTAAGGATAAGGGTATTGGTTTTCAGCATGGTCATAAGGGCCATACCGACCATAGTTTTCCCCGCGCCGCAGGGAAGCGACACAACACCGAAGCCTGTCCCCGGGCCGCCGTTGCCCAGCACAGCCTTTACCGCATCAAGCTGGTAATCCCTGGGGGCAAAAGGCCGTCCTGATGCGCTTACCGAACGAAATTTTACCTCCAGAGCTTCGCCGGGGACAAACGGCGCTTCATCCTGAACAGGCCATCCAAGCCTGATAAGTTCCAGCTTTACGCTGCCCCGTTCGGTAATGTTAAGGCTAAAGCCGCCTTCGACTTTTGTTAATAACTTTGCAAGGCTCCGGGCGGCTTCGATCTCTTTACGGATAGCCTCATCCTCAATTGCCAGGAACAGGCTTTCACCGCACCTGCCCTCAACGGCCCCAGCATCTTTCTGCGGTATAGGCGCCGTCAGGCGTATCTTCCCGTACCGGTCCATAATATCGGTAAAACCTTCAAGAATCCCCGGGGGAAGGGGGTAACGGGTATAGGTATTAAGCGCCGTACTTATATCGGACGGGGAAAAGTTTGCGCTTGCGGCGTTCCAAAGGGAAAGCGGCGTAATACGGTAGGTGTGAATATGCTCCGGCGATTTTTCCAGTTCCGCAAAGGGCAAAATCGCGGCCCTGGCATCCTCTGCCTTGGGGGTATGCACATCGAGAAGAATTGTACGGTCGCTTTGCACAATCAGAGGATTGGCGGGATCATAAACCATAAGTAAATATTATAGAAAACAGTGGCGAATTTCAATGCAGAACAGAGGCACATATATTTTTTCTTTCTTTATTAATGCTAGCTCCTCGTGAAAACGATTGCGGCGATGGCGCAGTCTGCCAGCCCGCTCTAAAGCCGTAGCATATCGAGCGATGGCATCGCAGCGCGGGGCGCATGAATCCAACGCTCAAGCGCACTGTAGCATCGCTCGTTTCGCCGGCGTCTATTCGCGGACCACGTCGAGACCACCGTTCCTCCACACGATCTTGAGCTCTTTTTTCTTGGGCGCTTTTTTCACGGGCTCAGCCGGTCTGCCGATACGTTCTTGGATATGGCGGGCGCATTCTTCCCGCGTAATAAGCCCTTCGTCAGCCATGGCGCTGAACCCGCGAATATCCTCCACCGTTTTGGCTGCGGAGGATACGGCGGCGGCGTCTGCGGGCGTTCCCATGAGTTTTCCACGCGCAAAGGCGAAGTCCGCTTCGGAAATAACCCGCTCGTCCAGCAGCGCCTTGTACGCTTTGAGCGCGCCGGCTATCTCCGCCGCCGAAGCGA
>JAISNI010000148.1 GCA_031276295.1 Treponema sp. | reverse complement strand
AAATGGGTCCGCTACCTCATCGAATATGGGGAAGACCCCGGGGAACAGCTCTGTACCGACGATTTTGCCGGCCATCTGGCCCATAACTGCAACCTCGCCGCCAAGGCGATCCTGGGGATCGAAGCCTATGCCATGCTTCTGGATATGGCAGGGGAGGATCTCAGCGCCAAACTCCGGTTTCCGGGCCTCAGGGGCGAAGAGGAATCCTTTTTTGCCGCCGCCTACGACGATGTGGCGTCGATCAACTACTTTGGGGAATTCCGCCGGGGGTACTGGGCCCGGGAGGGCAAGACGATCCTCCGGGTTATTGAGGAGGGGCTTCGGGACTACCCAGGCATCAGGGAACGCTGCAGGGCCTTTGACAAGGAACTGGCCGCCGGGGCGGAGGCCGCAGGGGGGCCGGATTATGCGGCCATCCTGAACCTTGCCTACCGGCAGAGTATCGCCGCCCATAAGCTTATCACCGATGAGCATGGGGAGGCGGTCTTTGTTTCCAAGGAATGTTTCTCCAACGGCTGCGCCGCCACCGTGGATGTGAGCTACCCCTCGACGCCCCTCTTTTTGCTCTACAACCCCGAATTGGTCAAGGGCATGCTGCGGCCTATTCTCCGTTTCGCCCGGCAGCCGGTCTGGACCTACGACTTTGCCCCCCACGATGCCGGCCGTTACCCCCACCTTACCGGCCAGGTCTACGGCCTGGCGAAGGAAGGCATGAAAAACACCGAGGCGTATCCCCCCTACTATGCCTTTCCCGCCAATGCGGCCCTCTACGATTTCCGGTATCAGATGCCGGTGGAGGAATGTGGTAACATGCTTATCATGATGGCCGCCGTTGCCAGGGCCGAGGGAAACGCCGATTTTTCCCTGCCTCATCTTGATGTGGCGAAAAAATGGGTCCGCTACCTTATTGAATACGGCGAAGACCCCGGGGAACAGCTTTGTACCGATGATTTTGCCGGCCATCTGGCCCATAACTGCAACCTTTCGGCCAAGGCGGTCATGGGGATCGAGGCCTATGCCATCCTCCTTGACATGAGCGGAGATAGTGCAGGTGCCGGGGAGTATCATGCCAAGGCACAGGCCATGGCCTCCGTCTGGCTCAAGAATACCGGCCGGGGGGATCATACCGCCCTGGTCTTTGACAAACAGGAAGGCTGGAGCCTGAAATACAACCTGGTCTGGGACCTGCTGTTCAAAAGCCGGCTCTTCCCCCCGGAACTCTTTGCCTCCGAACTGGCATGGTACACCGCAGGGCAGAACGCCTACGGGGTTCCCCTGGACAGCCGCCGGGATTACACCAAATCGGACTGGATACTTTGGGCCGCCGCCTTTGCTTCCGGCAAGGCCGAACGGGAGGCCCTGATAAAGCCGGTGGCGGCGTTCTTGCGGGACAGCCCCGACCGGGTTCCCTTTTCCGACTGGTATGATACGGTAAACGCCAAACACTACCACTTTCAGAATCGCAGCGTCCAGGGGGGGCTCTTTATGCCCCTCCTGGCGGATAAATGGGCAAAGTAAGGCTTTTTGCCGGCAGGGAATTCTACCGGCGGCTCATTGCCCTGGCCCTTCCGGTAGGGTAATGGGCGTCTGCCGCGCCGGGGGCGACACCCTGTTTTGCGCCGTCTTCGATCTGGTCTTTATGTGTTTTTTTTCCCTGTCCGCCGCGGCGCTGGCCGCCCTGGTCTTCCACAGCCCCGCATGGCTTGTCTATCTCCTGATAAGCGCCGAGGACTTCTTCAACATGTTCGTTCTGGGCATTCCCCGTTTCCGGTCCGGTAAATGGCTGAAAAATGTGGTGGAGGGCCTGTAGCTTGCCTGCTTGCGGCAAGCGCGGCCCTGATTAAGCGGAAATGGGGGCGTATTCCCGCGCCCCCTTTGTTAAGGCATGAGGGAACAAGCAAAGGTCTGAAGTTACGCGGCGGCTGAATAGTTACAAAAATTATTTGACAAACAAAAAAAGCAATGCCATAATAAGAATGTCGATTAATATGATTTCGACAAACGGTTAGGCATGATTTAAATATTTTGCCGCTATTCAGCCGATTATATGCGAAAGGGCTTGGCAGGGCCGGCGTAAGATGAAGAACTCGGGAGCAAGCCTAGCAGCCTGTTGTAGTTGTGGATTTTTTGCATATTCATACAAAAAATCCCGATTGTCGGGGCTGTTTTGACAGTTTTTTTTTCGAGCGGAAGGGGCCCCGTAGAACATACGCTAGAAGGATAGGAGAGTCATGATATGGATAAAAGGAAAGAGGTTGGGGATGTGTTTTTATATGCGAAGGGCCTTACGCGTGAGTTTGGGTTTGGAGAGCATAAAACCATAGCGGTGAACAATGTTGACTTTGAAT
This sequence comes from Treponema sp., assembly GCA_031276295.1. GTDB lineage: Bacteria > Spirochaetota > Spirochaetia > Treponematales > Breznakiellaceae > JAISNI01. The sequence goes on along the minus strand of JAISNI010000148.1, from coordinate 35,218 downwards.
TCCGCAGGGGGGAGATAATCTCGATAGTAGGGGAGAGCGGGAGCGGAAAGACGACGTTGGCAAAGATGGTTCTGGGGTTGCTGAACCCGACGCGAGGGGAGATATATTTTGAAGGGAAGCCGCGGGATATATCCGGTTATGCCAAACGGAAGCGGTACTGGCAGAATATCCAGGCGATATTCCAGGATCCGTTTTCCACCTACAATATTTTCAGCAAGGTAGACACGGTCCTGCTTGATTGTATACGGTTGCAAGGCGGGGAATTAAGCAAGGAAGAGAAGTTTGAAAGGATGAAGGAAGCCTGTAAATTCGTCAACCTGAAATTTGAGGAATTATTCAATAAATACCCCTTTGAACTATCGGGGGGGCAGATGCAGCGTTTGATGATAGCGCGGATATTCATGCTCCATCCCAAGCTGCTGATAGCCGATGAGCCGACCTCAATGATAGACGCGTGTTCGCGGGCAACAATTCTGGATATGCTGCTTAAACTCCGTGAAGAGATAGATATGACGATAGTCTTTATAACGCATGATATGGGCCTGGCCTATTATATATCCGATACGGTGTATATAATGGAACATGGGGTAATCGTGGAACGGGGGACCGCCGACGAGGCTATCCTGCACCCTAAATCGGACTATACCAAACGGCTTTTAGGGGATGTGCCCAAGATATATGAACCTTGGGATTTCAAGAAAACAAGCGCATAGGAAGATCGGCAATTTTACGGGATTTTTAAGAATATTTACAAAAAATTTGCTTATATCATAAAGTTGTATGATAATAGAAATAATAACGGTAATAGTTATTATATATTAATTTATGGGTGTCGGAGGATAGAAATGAAGTTGACTAGATTTTTAGGATCTGCGGTATTGATGATGGTACTTGCAGCCGGTGTTGTGTTTGCAGCCGCGGAAACGGATCAGGGCGCGGCTGCAGGGGGGGGGGGGGCAACCTTACCCCGAAATGAAACCTTTTACCTGAATGGTATACTCTGGGGGGCGGTTACCCAATTCAACCCCTATATCATAGGCGGTGTTTCATTCGGCCTTACCCCCAACGAGTCGGCCGCACGACAGGTTATATACGAGACTCTGTTCCTTTACAATTTATTGGACGGGAAACTATACCCTCATTTGGCCGATACCTACACCTGGAATGGTCAAAACCTTACGGTAACTCTTGACAGGAATGTAAAATTCAGCGACGGTACGCCTATGACCTCCGCGGATGTAGTGAATTCTTATACCCTTCATAAAAATTATCAGACGGCGTATTCCGGTTACTGGTCATATATTGACAGTGTTACCGCAACGGATGCCTACACAGTTGTGATCCGGGGGAATCCGCGGAATTTTAACCGCCTGCATATTGAAACTACCCTTGCCGCCCTCTATATTACCCCCAAGCATGAATGGGACAGGATAGTCCGCGAGGTCGGTACGGATCCTATGGCCATTTCACGGTATGCAAACCTTAACCCTATCGCTACCGGGCCCTACAAACCATTGCTTTGGGATGAAAGCAAGTGTGTACTCCAGAGGGTAGATACCTATTGGGGTAAGGATTCTCCCAAATTCGGTAAACTGCCGCCGCCCAAGTACATAGTACACAATGTGTTTAAGGATAACGCATCGGGCGATGCGGCCTTCCGCGCCGGAGAAGTGGATATGTCCCAGCAATACATATCCCAGGTATGGCGTATGTGGGAAACCGGCGCCAGGGTAGAAACCTATATTCCGCAGGCCCCCTATTATTTCCCCGGTACCATCCCCTTCCTGGTCTTCAATACCAAGAAACCCGGCCTGAACGATCCGGCGGTACGCAGGGCTATTGCTATGGCCGTAGACTATGATACGGTCGGTCAGAACGCCATGAGCGGGTACACCGCCAAGCTGGTTCCTTCCCTCATGCTACCGGTCCCCGCGGAACAGTCCCTTGTTGATGTCAACGCTTTAAAGCCCTACCAGTGGAGCGGAAACCTTGCCGAGGCTAGGCAGGCCGCAAATAAACTGCTGGACGATGCGGGCTGGGTTAAAGGTTCTGACGGCATCAGGGCCAAGGGGGGCGTCAAGCTCTCCTTCCAGGCCGAATGTCCTACCGGCTGGTCCGACTGGAATGCTACCCTGGAAGTAGTTGCCCAAGCCGGAAAAGAGATAGGTATAGATATAAAGACCTACTTCCCCATGCAGACGATTTGGCAGAGTGATAAAGATAACGGTACCTTTGATATGGTTATGCACAGTTACGGTGGCCCCGGGCCTGCTTCCCCCTGGAACCGTGCGTACCAGGCCATAGGCAGCTCGGAGTTGCCCGCCGAAGGTATTCCGAACACCATTCAGAACTGGGGACGTTGGGAAAACGCGGAAGCGAACGATATCCTAGCAAAGATTGCGGCCGAGACAAATCCCGCAACGCTTAAACAGCTTTGGACTAGGCTTAACATCCTCTACCTCCAGAATATGCCCTGCGCCGGGCTTATGTACCGGCCCTTGCGCTTCCATACCGTCAATACCAGTCGTTGGACCGGCTTCCCGAAGATCAACGACGGCAGTAATATTCCTCCCACCCTCTGTATAGACGGTTATGGGATTAAGGGGCTCTATAACCTTAAAGCACGGTAAGGTACTTTGAACCGTTGAAGGGTTAGCAGTCCTGTGTTGTGGGGATTTTTTGTTCGGGCGTTTTTTACGGCCCTTTATGCAAAAGATCCCGTTTATCGGGGCAGACCAAAGGTACCGCGGACATTTGCTATGCCGGACCTTTGGTACGCATGGTGTGCCGGCGGTTTGCTGCGTAGAACAATTCACGCACGTGAATTGTTCTACGGTTGCGCGCCAAAACGCGGCAAACTGCCGGAGGATTGTGATTCCTTATAGAGAGAGGGCGGCGGAAATTGGCCGCCCTTTTTTAGCGTAAGGTATTGTAACTATTCATATTCAAGTCAGCCATATACGGGTAAGGGCACGGCGGCCTCAAGGTTCATCGTAGGCGGCGGTTTTTACCGGATTATGAGGCATTTTCCGCCGACACGCTTAGGCGATTGCTTGGGGGGTAGCGGAAAACGCGCAAAGCACGTTTGGAGCGAGGGGGGCATGAGAGTTATGGTGTCTATATCCCAAAAAACGCATGGAAACATGCCCCCCTTTTTAGTAACCTTAACGTTTAAAACATCATTAAGAGAGGTATTAAATTGAATTCTTATCAAAAATACCTGGGCAAAAAATTCCTCTGGTACTTTGTTGCGCTTGTTGTAGCGATATTGCTTAATTTTTTGCTCCCGCGGCTTATTCCCGGAAATCCTGTCGCCTTTATTGTCTCGCAATCCTCCGGGGGGTTGACCGATGCTACGGCTATAAAACAGATATACGATGCCTATATGACCGAATTCGGCCTTGATAAACCTGTCTGGCAGCAGTTTTTCATATATATCGGCAACCTGTTTCAGGGGAAGATGGGGGTTTCCTATACCCAGTATCCCCGTTCGGTTTCGAGCATCATCGGTGCTTCCATTCCCTGGACGCTCAGGCTCCAGATTCCGGCCATTATAGTGGGCTGGGTCTTGGGGAATACTCTGGGCGCATTGGCGGCGTACCGGAAAGGTGTTTTTGACCGGGTATTCTTTCCGGTCTTTCTCTTTATAGCCGCAATTCCCGCGTTCGGTCTGGCGATAGTGAACGTGCATTTTTTTGCCAACATTCTCAAGCTGTTTCCGGGAAGCCTGGGTTACGGGTTTAACATAGCGATTAACTGGAATGATCCCAATGTTAATCCCTGGACGAACATAACATTTGTGTTGTCCTTTCTCAATCATTACCGGTTGCCCTTCATTACCATGGTGCTGGTTGCCATCGGAGGCCAATCCCTGGGTATGCGGGAGATGTCCATCTATGAGCTTAACGCCGACTACGTTAAGTACAGCCGGCTCTTGGGCATTAAGGATTCCAAGATAGTTTGGTATGTGTTCCGTAATGCAATGCTTCCCCAGATTACCGGTTTGGCCCTTTCTCTGGGTACCATGATAGGAGGTAATCTGGTTGCCGAAATTATATTCAGCTATCCCGGTATTGGGACTACCCTGTTTACTGCCATCAACTCCCAGGATTTCCCGCTTATTTCGGGCTGTACCTTGATAATCACTATTACCGTATTGGTTGCTAATTTTCTGGTGGATGTTCTGTGCGGTCTTGTTGATCCCCGGATCAGACTCAATCAGCAGGAGGAATCGTAATGGGTTACATATTTAAAACCGCGTTTAAATCGGGGAAATTCCGCTTCGGGTTTATTACCATCAGCCTTATTCTGCTTATCGTCGTCTTTTTTCCTGTTTTTAACAAGACGGACCCGCTGGAAATGGCGGGGGTTGCTTTTGAATCGCCTAATCTGCATGAGTATCTTACCAAGGATAGGGGAGTTAAAGAAGTGGCGCCCGTTGAGCAAAACACGGAGATGGATGATATTTTGGCCCAATTCGGCCTGACCGCCATAGAAAAGGAAGCGCCCGATGCGCTCCACATTCTGGGTACCGATAATTTCGGCAGGGATGTTCTTGCGGAACTTGTGGCCGGTACCAGGACCAGCCTTCTTATCGGCCTTGTGGCGGGAACAATTGCCACCCTGATAGGACTTACGCTGGGCTTGCTGGCCGGTTATGTCGGGGGGCAGATAGACAACTTCATTACGACCATTACCAATATTTTCATTGTCATACCTTCCTTTGTCATCCTTGTACTTATTTCGGTGAGCCTCAAGTCCCGGAATTTCCTTACCACCGCTTTGGTCATAGGTATAACCGCCTGGCCTTGGACAACGCGGTCGGTACGCGCCCAGACCAGCAGCCTGCGGAACCGCGATCACGTAAACCTTTCCAAGTTGTCGGGCCACAGTATGCCACGGATAATTATGAGGGATATTCTTCCCTACGTAGCTTCTTATGTGATGATGGCTTTTATCCTCCAGGTAGCATCGGGTATACTGGCGGAGGCAAGCCTTTCCATGCTGGGGCTCGGCCCCCAGGGGCATGTGGCAAGTCTGGGGCTTATGATGCACTGGGCTATGGACTTCGGCGCTTTGGCCAAGGGCTTCTGGTGGGCGTTCCTGCCGGTGGTTTTGGTGATCGCCCTTGTTTCCTTCTCTCTTAACCTTATCAATTCGGGACTGGATCAGGTATTTAACCCCCAGTTAAGGAGTTAAACTATGGCAATCATGCTGGAAGTAAGGAACCTTGTTACCTATTACAAGACCCGTATGAACGAAAGGGTCTGTTCGGTGGATAATGTTTCCTTTAGCCTGGAGGATGGAAAGTCCCTGGGGATAGCGGGGGAGTCGGGTTGCGGGAAGAGTACCCTGGCGATGAGTGTGATGGGGTACTACTTTCCGCCGCTGTTCTATGAAGCGGGGAGCATCATTATAGACGGGAAGGAGATAACATCGTTAAACCCCGATACGATACGGACCACGGTGCTGGGAACGGAGATAGCGTATATCCCGCAGGCGGCGATGAACGCGCTGAACCCGACGCGGAAGATCATCCGCTTTGTGGAGGATGTGTTACAGGCGCACGGGACGGAGATGTCGAAAAAGGATATACGGGAACTGGCGCGGGAACGGTTTGAGATATTGAACTTGCCGGGGAAGGTGCTGGATCAGTACGCGGTGGAGTTGTCCGGGGGGATGAAACAGCGGACGGTGATAGCAATATCAACGATACTGAGCCCCAAGGTGCTGATAGCAGACGAGCCCTCGTCCGCGCTGGACGTTTCTTCGCAGAAGATAGTGATCAAGCTGCTACATGACCTCATGGAGAAAGGTTTTGTGCGCTCCATGCTGTTTATCACGCACGAGTTGCCGTTACTGTTCAACGTAACGGATGATATTATGGTGATGTATGCGGGAGAGATAGTGGAGCGGGGTACGGCGCGGGAGATGGTGTTTGATCCGGTGATGCCCTATTCAAAGGGCCTAATGAACTCGATAATAGTGCCGGAGGAGGGTACGCGGGGCCATGTATTGCAAGCGATACCCGGAGCGCCGCCTAACTTGAAGCTGAAGCAGATAGGGTGCCGGTTTGCGGAAAGGTGTCCGTACACGGCAGATATATGCCGCACGGACACGGTAACAGAGCAGACGGCCGGGCCGGGAAGGTACTACCGGTGTTTAAAGTCGCAGGAAGATCTGCGCGGATACTATAAGAAGCTGGAAAAAATGCGGGCCTCGTAAGCCGGGGATTAAAGACAGTGGCGATCCGCTACTTCTCTGTATCTTGGCAGGAGGGCATAAAATTTGTGCGGTATCCGGTTCTCATACTTGACATGATTTAATTAATTTTATATATTTCTATACACGGTGCGTTTTCAGACCTTTAAGGTTTTGAAAACGCCTTATGTATGAGACCGAATGTTTAATATACAGGGATGTATGTCTCCTTCGTCTAGTGGTTAGGACACCGGGTTTTCATCCCGGCAACGGGGGTTCGACTCCCCCAGGAGATGGAAGAAAAAGCACGCTAAGGTGTGCTTTTTCTTTTGGGAGTTTGCTCTGCACAGGTGCCAGGCACCATTTGACATTTGTCGGCCCTGTCCGCAACCTTCAAAAGCCCGCTTTAATTCTTCGGCTTCGCGGTGAGGCGTTTCAGTTTTGCGGCGATGAAACGGAAAAACCATCCTTTGTGATTACCGTATCTGAGTGAAAAATCCCGCGCGGCATCGGAAATAGAAAAATGAATCCCGTTCTTTTTTTTAAGGAAATCCCAGTGCTTGACAATCCAGACATAGAGATCGCTCTGGCTGTTGCCGGGGAAGTTCAGCGTGATCCATTCATCCCTGATTATGCTGATGATAGGGCTGTAGACATTCTTGTACCATGAAACCAGGGCGTCGGAAAAGGGTATTTCTTCGCTAACATCCTGGTTCATGTAGTATTTGTGAACCAGAATGTGATTGTAGATCACGTCGTAGCGGCCGGGTTCCGTAAAAACCAGGTTGTCGTCGCCGGTCAATTCTAGAAAATTGGTTTTTTCGTAGAAGGTTTTCTTCTCGGTTTCGATAAGGGCTTTGCGCAGTTCGTCAACGGTCATGGAAGGGGTGATATTCACCTCGCTTGAAAGGCTTATCACTTCGGCGTCTATATGCTCTATGCCCTGGGCATGAGCTACGGAAACCCTATGGTTGCCGTCTCTTACAAAGTAGGCCCCGCCTATCTCATAGAGCTGTATGGGCGGCAGGATGATGTCCTTGATGTGGGCCTGATCAACTTTTTGCCAGCGGATGCGGAGGTGTTCGGATTTGGGCAGGAAGTACTTGTTGAAATCGCGGTAACGGCCCTCGCTGCCGACTATCATCCTGACCGGTACAACCTGCATACCCTTGTAAACCTGGTTTTTCGGCTTGAGTATGTCTTTTACATCGTTAAAGGAGAGCAGCCTGTTCTTATCAATATCCATAAAGTTCTGAATCTCGGAAAGGATGGCCTTGTTGCGGGCGCGGTTAAAATCGTGTTCCGATTGAAGGATGATTGAACTGGCTTGCCCCTCGGATGAATATATTCCGTCCATTATTTATTATCCTCGGTTTCAAGTATAAAATGGCTGTAGGCATTGATCACCTGGGTATTCTCGTAATGTGTAACACGGATGTCGGAGAGATCGTAGAGGTGCACATGCCCGTGAATCAGATAACGGGGTTTAAAGACGTGCATAAACCAGAGAAACGCCTTGAAACCCTGATGGCATTTATCGGCCCTGTCGTGGATGCCTTTAGGCGGCGCGTGGGTAAGGAGCACGTCCAGGTATCTGCCGTGGAAGATGCGGTTAAAGAGCATGGCGGGGATAAGTTTGAAACATTCCAGGTACATCGCAAAATCGGAAAACTGGTTGTTCCCCTTATTGTAGAGCATGGAACCCCCAAGTCCGGCCAGGATAAGCCCCTTTTCCCGCTTTATCTTTGACCCTAAATGTACGGCCCCTGAAGCCATAGCGCTCCAATGGTCATCGGTAAAGTACGGCTCAATGCCCCCGTGGTGGAACTGATAGTGTTCCAGGTTATGATTCCCAAATACAAAGAAGAGGGGCTTGTTCAGACTGGATACGATAAAGTCATGGTAGTCCATTGGAAGATCCCCGGCGCTTAGAATGAGATCTACGTCTTTAAAGCGCGCTTTAATGTTATTGGTATAAACCAGGGGATCGATTTGGTCGGATATACAGAGTATTTTCATCGCCGATTCTTTCTATAAAATACTCTATGGGGTAGTTGGGCGGACATACTGCCCGTACTTTTTTTCAGGTTTTTACCCATGATTTTTCCTGTTCCTAACTGATAACTCTCTCAGTTTTTTCCGATAATGTAATATACTATATAATAGTAAAGAGTAATCTAGCAGCCTGTTGCATAGGGGATAATTTCCCGGTATAACAGGCCGCTCACCTTTAACATTCGGTGGTTTTATACTGTAGTTTCTTACTATAAAGTAGTATTTTTCTATTATATTGTCAAATATTTATATACGGGAGGGAAGATGAAAAAAATTTTGTTTATGTTCGTTGTTTTCCTGTTGGTTTACGGGAGCGTCCGGGCCCAGAATAGTTTTTCGTATGGTGAAGAACTGTTTATGAATAATAAACCCGACGAAGCCCTGAAGTATCTGGAAGCGGCGGTGGTTGAAGATCCTGCCTTTGTCAAGGCCCATCTTTACCTCGGCATCGTGTATATCCAGCTAAGGCGGCTTGATGACGCCATTACTATTTACAAAAGAATACTGCCCAGGGCGGGAAACGATACGGCATTGATTGCCTATAACCTTGGAAATGCTTACTTTATTAAGGGGCAGCCTGCCTTTGCCCAGCAGTTCTACAGCCAGGCCATAGATATGGACGGGACCTTTGCCTCGGCCTATCTGAACCGCGCCAATAGTCTTATACGCAGTGGCGCCGTCGGTGAGGCCGTACCGGATTACCAACAGTTCCTCATGCTTGAGCCCCAGTCGCCCAAGAAGCCGCAGATAGAGCGGCTTATTACCTTTATTCGGGATGAAATTGCCGCTGAAGAACAGCGTAAACAACTGGCCGAAGAACTGGCCCGGCAGGAGGAGGAGCGCCGCAGGCAGCTTTTGGACGACATTACCGCTTCTCTCCAGGCCGCGTCGACGGAGAGCCAGGGGGTTTCCGCCGGTTCCGAAGATGTGCTAGGGTATGAGGGCGAATTCGAACTTGAATGAACTATCCCGCCTTGAGCCGAAGGTTAGCGGCGCGCGGAAGGCGGCGGAGAGGAACGTGTTTATACGGCGGGAACCCTGTGTTCCGGTAAATATAATATTGATTAATAGGGGAGATCAAAGTGAACAGAAGGACTGTAATTATAGGCGCGGTGAGCGCGCTTGCCGTCATCGTGGGAATAGGTATATTTTTTGTGGTAAGAGGTATACTGGGAAACGAGCCTGTGGCTCTTGAGGAGAGCGAAGAGGCCCGTGTCCGTTTGAATACGCTGGCCTTGGCGCGGGATTATGCGGAAAGGGGTGAATTCCAGCGGGCGCTTGATCTTATCGACGCTATTCTTTTAAAGGACGGAAGCGATGAAGAAGCCCGCTCCCAGCGGGAGGCGATCCTTGCCATGCAGCGCAGGGCAGGGCAGAGCCCCGAACAGATAGAGGCGCGGCGCCTGGCTGAGGAGGCCGAGCGGAAGGCCGCCGAGGAAGCGCGCGCCGCCGAGGAGCAGCGCAAGGCGGATGAGGCGCGCGTAGCCGAGGAGAAGCGTAAGGTTGAGGCGGCGCGGGTAGCCGAAGAGAAGCGCAAGGCAGAGGCGGCGCGCATAGCCGAGGAGCGCCGCAAAGCCGCCGAAACCCCCGAACAGATAGAGGAGCGGCGTAAGGCCGAAGAAGCGCGCCGGGCCGAGGAAGCGCGCGTAGCCGAGGAGAAGCGCAAGGCGGATGAAGCGCACTTGGTCGAGGAGCGGCGCAAGGCCGAGGAAGCGCGCATCGCCGAGCAGCAGCGCCGGGCCGAGGAAGCGCGCGTAGCTGAGGAGCGGCGTAAGGTTGAGGAAGCGCGGCTTGCCGAGGAGCAGCGCAAAGCGGAAGCGGCGCGCGTAGCCGAGGAGCAGCGCAAGGCCGAGGAAGCGCGTATAGCCGAGGAGAAGCGTAAGGCCGATGAGGCGCGGATAGCCGAAGAGCGGCGCAAGGCCGAGGAAGCGCGCCGGGTCGAAGCGGCGCGCGTAGCCGAGGAGCAGCGCAAGGCCGAGGAAGCGCGCATCGCCGAGGAGAAACGCAAGGCCGAGGAAGCGCGGATAGCCGAGGAGCAGCGCAAGGCCGAGGAAGCGCGCATAGCCGAGGAGAAACGCAAAGCGGAAGCGGCGCGCGTAGCCGAGGAGAAACGCAAGGCGGAAGCGGCGCGTATCGCCGAGGAGAAACGCAAAGCGGAAGCGGCGCGTATAGCCGAAGAGAAGCGTAAAGCGGAAGCGGCGCGTATCGCCGAAGAGAAACGCAAGGCTGAGGAAGCGCGCATAGCCGAAGAGAAACGCAAGGCCGAGGAAGCGCGCATAGCCGAGGAGAAGCGTAAGGCGGATGAGGCGCGTAAACTCCAGGAAGCGATGCAGGCGGTGGGCGATCTGGTTGCGCGGGGCAAGGACCGGATGAGAAAGGATGATTATGCCGGCGCCCAGGAAGCCTTTGATGAAGCGCTCGGACGTATGCCCCAAGGCCAGCCCCAGTTTGAAGCCCGGAACAAGGCGGAAATAGCGGACGCCTACTATGAAGGCGCCGTTAAAAAGCCGGATAGTGCGGAGGGGAAGAACGCCCGGACTCAGGCCCAGAACCTTGCCGGTGATGCCGTAAAAAAAGACCCCAAACAGGCCCTGGCCTATTTTACTTTGGGTAGGGTAAGCCGTGATGCACGCCAGTGGGATAATGCCGCGGCCAATATGAAAAAAGCCGTGGAAAACGACTCGAATAACTATACCTATGTCTATGAACTGGGACGGGTACAGTTCAGCAGCAGTAAATTTGCCGATGCGCGCCAGTCCTTTGAACGGGCGGCGGCGCTTAACCCCAAATCCGAGAGCGCCTGGTATAATTTGGGAGGTACCCTGCGCCAGCTTGGGCGTCAGGACGAAGCTCTGGCAGCCTACCGTAAGGCGGTGGGCGCCAAGGCTGACTATGCGCTTGCCCACCGCGAGATGGGCCGTATTCTTGCGTCCAAGGGGGATACCGCTGGCGCTATCAATGCCTTCAACACGGCGCTCAAATACAACCCCGGCGATACGGCCTCGCGCCGGGAACTGGGGGCAGCCCTGAGCGCGGCGAAGAACTATACCGCGGCGGAAGCGGCTTTTGAAAGGGCCCTCCAGGCCGATCCTAACGACGGTCAGACGAACTACAATATGGCCATAGTCAAGATTGAGATGGGCAAAAGCGTCGAGGCGGTAAACTATGCACGGAAGGCGGTTGCCGCCGATGCCAACGAGAAGCTGTTCGCCTATACCTTGGGCCTTGCCTGTGAAAGCGCGGGCGATTTTGACGGCGCCATTACAAACTATTCCCAGGCGGCGAAACTTGACCCCAAATACGTGCGGCCCCGGATAAACCTCGGCAAGCTCTACATGGAAAACGAATTCTATTCCCAGGCGCTGAATCTCCTCCAGGAAGCCTATACCGTTGAACCTAATTCATTTGAGGTGAACAATAACATGGGATCGGTCTACTCCAAGCAGGAGAATTGGTCCAAAAGTGTGCAGCACTACGAAAAGGCCCTGAGCCTGGAGCCGAACAACGCAACGGTACTCCTCAACCTATCGCGGGCTTATGTAGGCGCGGGGGAAAAGGACAAGGCCAGAAACAGCTATCAGAACCTGATACGAAATTACCCGAACAACTGGGAGGCCCTCCTGGAATTGGGAAAAACCTGTATCAGCATGGGGGATTCATCCTCGGCAAAGCGGTATCTCCAGGACCTCTTGAAACGTAATCCCGGTTATACGGGAAAGACGGATGTCGAGAATATTCTGGCGGGATTATAGACAGGTTGTCTCTTGAGGAAGCGCCGATAAGCGTCAAGCTAACGGCGCTTCCTTAAAGAAACGCGGCGGGGTAGGGGGACAGTATGAATGCGATCATCACCGTGGTAGGAACCGATAAAGTGGGCATTATTGCGCGGGTCAGCGCGTTCCTTGCGGAACACAATATCAATATAGAAGATATAAGCCAGACCATCCTGTCGGGTAATTTTGTTATGATGATGATGGTTGATCTTTCCGCCGGTAAGACCGATCTGGAAACGATTAAGACCGATCTTGCCGCGCTCGGCGAATCCATGAATGTGTCCATCAGCATTATGCACGAAAAAGTTTTCAGCGCCATGCACAGGATATAGCGATGCTGTTTACTCCGTTTGAAATAAAAGAAACCGTCGATATGTTCCTGCGGTATAAACTCGACATACGGGCAATTACTATGGGCGTGTCGCTTCTGGATTGCGCCTCGTCGTCCGGCGCGGAGACCTGTAGGCGTATGCGCGAGAAACTGCTGAGGGTAGCAGGCCCCTTGGTAAAGGTAGGCCGGGAAATTGAAGTTGAATTCGGCATACCCATCATCAACAAACGGATTGCGGTAACGCCCGTCGCCCTTATCGCGGGATCCTCCGATGATAAAAGTTACGTTTCCTATGCGCGGGTTCTGGACGAGACGGCTGGGGAGCTTGAGGTTGATTTTGTCGGCGGCTTTTCCGCACTCGTACAGAAAGGCTTTTCCCGCGGGGATCGTATCCTCATCGATTCGATTCCCGATGCCCTTGCGGCGACAGAAAGGGTCTGCGCATCGGTGAACGCGGCAAGCACGAGGAGCGGCATCAACATGGATGCGGTGCGAACTATGGGCGCGGTTGTCAAGGCCGCTTCCGAAAAGACCTCCGACCGGGATGGGATAGCCTGCGCAAAGCTCGTGGTGTTCTGCAACGCGCCCGAGGATAATCCTTTTATGGCCGGGGCCTTCCACGGCTGCGGCGAAGGGGAAAGCTGCCTTAACGTGGGGGTGTCGGGGCCGGGCGTGATTAAGGCCGCTCTGGAAGCATACAGGGGCGCCGGCTTTGACGAAATAGCCGACGTTATCAAGAAAACGGCGTTCAAGATTACGCGGATGGGGCAACTTGTCGGCATGGAAGCGGCAAAGCGCTTGGGCGTACCCTTCGGTATCCTGGATTTGTCCCTTGCGCCCACGCCCGCCGCGGGCGATTCGGTGGCCCGCATCCTTGAAGAGATGGGGCTCGGTTCCGCGGGCGCGCACGGTTCAACCGCGGCCCTTGCCATGCTGACCGATATGGTCAAGAAGGGCGGTGTGATGGCTTCCACCCATGTCGGGGGCTTTTCAGGCGCCTTTATTCCGGTATCCGAGGACGAGGGCATGGCCGCCGCGGTCCGTTCGGGTTACATCGGTATTGACAAACTTGAAGCCATGACATCGGTATGCTCGGTGGGCCTGGATATGATAGCCTTGCCCGGAGATACGTCCGCGTCGACTATTTCCGCGATCATTGCCGACGAGATGGCCATAGGCATGGTGAACAACAAGACCACGGCGGTGCGGGTTATTCCGGTTCCCGGGAAAAAGGCCGGGGATTGGGCCGAATTCGGAGGACTCCTGGGCGGCGCGCCCATTATGGCGGTGAATCCCGCCGGGAGCGAAGCCTTTATTAAGCGCGGCGGGCATATTCCCGCCCCTATACACAGCTTTAGGAATTAAGGGCTCCCGCAATTCATCAATTCCTATGATTGCATCCGCCTGCGCTCCGTACCCGCCTGTGGCTGAATAGTTACACATTTTTTATGAATTATGTTATACTCGGTACCATGAAATTTCCCTGTATGTGTGTTTTATTTTTTTTGCTCCTCTCTGCCTGTAAAGAAGAGCCTGCCGTCGATAACCTTACCCTGGATAGTGCCGAATATAAAGACATTCCTGCGGGCGGCGTGGAGGGTAGGGATGCTGCCCTTCACGCGGAGACCGCGTTCCTCCTGTCCCTGCTGGGGCGGGAAATCTTGCAGGACCTGGGCCTGAGTATGCCTGCCGCGGACGAGGCGGCGGAAATACCGACGGAAGCTGGTGTGCGTATAGAGTTGGCCTCTTATTGGGGAAGCGGGGAGCCGTCTGAGGGTATCGTTATTTCCAGGGTCTGGTATGTTCCGGCTTCCGATCCGCTGGAAAGGCGGGTGGAGACAAGCCTTGATGCCTGTATTTCCGGTTCCGAGGCGCTTATTCCCCTGCAAACCCTGTCGCCGCCCCTGCTTGCCCTGAAAGTAGATGGTCTTTCCGCGGAAGAAGAGAGTTATCCCCTGGTGCGTACCGTATCGTGCAGGGTGCGCCAGGAAATTCCCCCGCCCGGTAGTAGGGGTTCCGGCGGGAAGAAGATCGGCGCAGGGGCGCTGAAAAAGATACGCGGGCGTATCGCGGAGAAGGCGGCAAGGCTTGAAGATTTTCTTGCCGGAGCGCCCAAGCCCCTTATCGAAGAGAAGCCGCGTATCCTCTGGGTATGCTCCGGCGGGGACCTGATGCTGGACAGAGGGGCGTCGGGGATTCTCTTGAGGGAAGGGCCGGAAGGTATTTTGGGGGGAACGGCCGCTTGTATCCTTCAGGCGGATCTGGCCCTGGTCAACCTGGAGGGGGCGGTAAGCAGCAGGGGCGTCAAAACGCCTAAGTCATTTAACTTCCGGTTTGACCCCCAAGTTGTGCCTGCGCTCAGGGACGCGGGGATAGATGCGGTTCTTCTGGCCAATAATCACAGCTTTGATTATGGGGAAACCGCCTTTCTCGATACGTTACAGAACTTAAAGGACGGAGGAATCGGTATTTTGGGTGCGGGGCTGAACGACGATGAGGCTTCCAAGCCTTTTCTGTTTGAAAACGAGGCGGGCAGTGCGCGGTGCTTCGGCATTGCCTCGTTCCCGCGGGAATGGAACGGCTGGGACGGCCTGAGCGTTGCCGCCCGGAGTGATAAGGCCGGTATACTCCACGCGGGGAAGGGCGGCGGGGAAAAAATCAAAGCGCAGTTCCGGGCGGATGATACCCTGGACATAGTTCTTTTTCACGGCGGCGTTGAATGGTCAACGAGCCCCAGCGCATCGACGAGAGAGTTTTATACGGAACTTGCCGAAGCGGGCGCGGACCTGATAGTGGGCTCCCATCCCCACGTCGTGCAGGGCTTTGAGTGGCTTGCAGGAAAGCCCGTTTTCTGGTCCTTGGGGAACTATGTTTTCGGCGGCATGGAGAATACCATAGGCGGTGAGGAAGGGCTCTTCATACGCCTGGGCTTCCGCGGGAAGAGCCTTGTCTACCTTGAACCCTATGCCCTCAGTCTGACCCATACCAAGACCGATGTGGCGCCGCGCGAAAACCTGGAAACTTTCTATACCCGCAGCGGGGAACTGCGATAGGGGTTTACTGAACGCCGAAGATACGGTTTGCTTCGTCCCGTACCTGATCGATCATGGACTGATAGTTCCCTTTAAGGGCATTCATATTCTGATTGTAAAAGCCCACGAACTCAGGGTCCTGGAAGGGATCGATCTGTACCTTGCGGCCCAGATACCGCGACATCTCTTCTTCTTTCTGACGCAGTTTAGGAGCGTACTGTCTTTTTATGGCCTCGTCATAGCGGGCGGTTTCGTCCATGTAGCGGGCCAGGGCATCCTTGAGCCGCCGGTACATAGCGCTGAACTGCGGGTTGCCGATGATAAGCTGAAGGCCCTTTCCTATAGCGTCAATACGTTTCCTGTCTTCGTCGGAAGAGGGGAGGACTATCTGGGAAATCAGGGCCTCGAAGATACCCTGCTTTAAGGCGGCCTGGTCTGCCGCGGCGGTTTTCTTTATGGCTTCTTCAAGATTAACAGGGGTTTTGTTTTCAGTTGAAGAAGAAGACTCAAGGTATCCGTTGGCCAGTTTTTTGCCTTGCTGCCTCAATTCGTATTGATTGATGCCGGCTTTGTCAGCCTTAACCGATTCAGTCCGTTCCAGCGCAATTTCAAGCGCGCTTTTTATCCTGCCCATGCTGCTATTCTCCCTTTTCGTAAAAATACAAGAAATTTTATACGAAAAATCAAAATAATTCAAGCTATGGGGACAACCTGTATGCCCTTTTCCGTGCAAACCCCGTGTACCGGCCTGTCCCTGCCGTCAACCGGCAGGTCCGGCATAATCTGAGCTTCCAGACAGAGGCCGAGGGCGAAGTATCGCCCCGCACTTTTCTCCGTTCCGTCCAGATACGCAAAGAAGCGGTCGTAGAAGCCCTTGCCCCTGCCCAGCCGTTTTCCGCTTTGAGTAAAGGCCAGGCCCGGCGTAAGTATCAGCGCGGGGAAATACCCTTCGTGCAACAGGCCGGCGGCCCGGGGAAGGGGCTCCCGTATTCCTAACGGGCTGCGTTCCCAAGGCCCGTTAAGGGAGGGAATACGGTAGAAACAGAGGTTCCCGCCGTTAATACGGGGAACAAAAACCGCTTTTCCTGCAAAAAGAGCCGCCCCGACGGCAGGCTCCGTGTCAATTTCATATTTGAAGGAAAGAAAAGCAAGAACAGAGGTACATTCGGACCATGCCGGCAAGGAAGAGATATACCGGACAACCTGAATCCCCACGTCGCAAAAATACCCCGCGGGAATGGTTTTAAGAACGGTTGTAACTTTCCGGCGCAGGGTGTCTTTACTGTGCACGGGCGCCTCTACCGCAGGCGTCAGATACGCCTTGTACCTCCGGTTTTAAGGCCGGCCTCGTAGAGTTTACCGCAGGCAAGGAACATGGGCAGTTTAGTACCGCCCAGAATGATCCCCGATTCCTCCGCCATGTCTATCATATCCCTGCTGGGACTCTTTCCTCTCACAAAAATAATGGCATGAATGTCCAGAAGTTCGGCTGTCCTAATGACCTGAGGATTAACAAGGCCCGTAAGGAGCAGTACACGATCCTTTACAAAGGCCATCACGTCGCTCATAAGATCCGCACCGCAGGCGGAATTGATTTCCAGATCGGCTAAATTTTCGCCATAAAAAAATTGTCCTTCTAACACTCTTACCGCTTCAGATACGGTCATCTTATCCCCCATTATTTAAAGATACCATAAGTACAAATATCGGACAAGAGGGGAACGAACAGATAGTACATAATAAACAGCCTTTACCATCGTTTTCTATATTTATTGGAAGGCCGCGTACATACCCCTGTGCTTGCTCCTGAGTTCTTGTTTTTCCAGTACAAGTAGTATAAAGTGTATTAAGGAAGGAGGTATATATGGCCAAAGAATCGGTTGCGGGTCTGACATTTGAACAGCTATGGGCGCTGTTTCAGGAAACCGATAGGAAGATGCAGGAGATAGCTGAAGAAAACAGGCGTATCTCTCAGGAAACCGACAGGAAGATTCACGAGGTAACTGAAGAAAACAGGCGTATCTCTCAGGAAACCGACAGAAAGATTCACGAGGTAACTGAAGAAAACAGGCGTATCTCTCAGGAAACCGACAGGAAGATACAGGAGACGTTTGATAAGACTAATCTGATACTCGATAAACGCTTTAAACAGACCCATAAAGAAGTAGGCGCCTTGTCCAACCGTATCGGGGAAATAGTTGAACACCTGATGAGCCCTAAGCTGCACAGGAAGTTTAAAGCCTTGGGGTATAGGCTTGAGAATATGTCGCGGGACTACGAGATCTACGATTCCGCGGATCGGCATCTGGTAGAGGTGGATGTGTTTCTGGAGAACGGGGACTATGCGGTGGCGGTGGAGGTAAAGTCCAAGCCGTCCCAAGACGATGTGGACGACCATGTAAAACGGATGGAGTTGTTACGGGGTTGGGCGGATCGGAGGCAAGACCGGAGGAAGTTTCTGGGAGCGCTGGCAGGAGCGGTAATCAAGGCGGAAGTGCGGGATTATGCGTTTAAGCGTGGGTTATTTGTGATAGAACAATCGGGGGAAACGATAGAGGTGAATAAGCCGCCTGCGCCTTGGGAGCCCAAAGCCTGGTAAGTTTTCGGGATAGCGCCCGATTCGCCGGTATACTTACGCTTCGTTTTAACTGCATTATCTGTTTCTATTTAATCTAAATATAAAATCTTAATTCTTATTCTTAATAACCATTTTTGAATTTCCTCTTTTTTTTGAAAATTTTTAAAAAAAATTCGTTTTGACTAAAGCAAAACGGCGGGTAGACCCCATATAGAGGGTAAATATTCCGAAAAAAATTTCGGGGAAAAACCGGAGGTAATTATGGATATTCATTGCCGGCTTGTAAGGGTTGTGCTTGCGGCGCTTATCTTTCAGGCCGTTTCAGGATGCGCCAGGGGGACCGATCCCGCGCGCGCAGGGCAGGACACGGCGCTACACTCCCTGTCCGGTACGGACGGATCAGGCGGGGCGGAAACGCCGGCCCTTGGAGCGGATAAGCTTGCAGAAGAGGCCGTGCAGGTATCTTTCTTCCTCAATTTAAACGATGAGGAAAGGGACATACTGGATCAGATGGCGGAACTTGAAAGATCGGGCGCCTATACTCAGGGGATGGCCCTTGCGGAATCCAATCTGCGGGAGAAGGCCGGGGACTATGCGGGCGCGGTGGTAGCGGCATTTAAAGAGCTGTCCTGGGCTTACGGCTATGGAAATATAGAGAAACCGGTACTGATAGAGGGGCTTAAAAACGTTCTGAATGCCTTTAAGGGCCCCGGATTAAGCCTAAGTCTATCGGCGGAAGCGCGGAAACAGGCGGAACAGACTGTCCTCGGTCTTGAATCCTTTCTAAAGGAGGACTGGAACGCGGCCTCCGCCTTGCTCATACCTGTCTATGAGGCTGAGGAAGAGTTTGATGCCTTTTCCCGCTGGCTTTTCCTGGTCTGCACGCTGGAAAACGGGGAAGATTCGCGGGCTGTCCGTTCGGTATACGCCGGCATACGCGCGCGGTACGAACTTTTTCCCGAGTACTGGTATCGCGGGGCGCGGCGTTTTTCGGGGCTTATCGCCGCGGAATATGCGGAACACTGTATAAACCTTGCCCCCGAGGGCCCCTTTGCCGCCGAATGCCGAGGCATCATAGCCGCCGTATCCGGCCTTGAGGTAGGGGACGGGGAAGCCATCAGGTCCAAGGCCGAGATCGAAAGCATCGTCAATCAGTCGGTAAACCGCGATACGCCGGAACTGCTTTCGGGCCTTTTCCCCCTGATAAGCCTGCCCGAGAATCCCTACACGGTTTACGCGGTCAACGCCCTGCGTTCGGTGGTTTCATCGGGGAAATTCCGCGCCTTCTTTACCGAAAACCTGAAAAACGCCGCGGGCAGGCTGGCCGAACGTCTGACCTATATCTCAAGGGGATAACGATGAAAGGACAATACAGTTTTCTGTTGTTTATCCTTCTTTTTGCGGCCTGTCTTTCCTGTTCGCCTCAGATACGCTCCGATGAGGAGACCCTTTTGCGCTATGCCCGCGCCGCGCAGTTCTATTCGGACGGCCGTTTCCGGGAAGCGGCCGGCGTTCTGGAGGGGGATAAGAATTTTCCGCCGGCGCTTACCCTGCGCGGCAAAGCCGAATTCTTCTGTAATGAAGATGAAAAGGCCGAGAAGAGTTTCCGCCGATCCCTGGCGCTGCGCTCTTCCGGAACCGAGGCCAGACTCTACCTTGCCCGTATCCATAGGGGACGGGGGCAGATACGGGAAGCGGAGGCCCTGATTGAGGCCGTACTCCAGGATGATCCTGAGGATATCCGGGCACTGCGGCTTGCCGCTGATATTGCGGGCGAAAAGGGCCCCCAGGGGCTGGAAGTCGCCGCCGCTTTGCTTGATCGGGCGGTGGACTCTTCATCGGAAACCGCCCTTGTGTTTCTGGACAGGGCAAAGAACCGCTGGATAGCGGGAAACGGGATCGCCGCGCTTGCCGATTTGAGAAGCGCAAAGGTCATAGCGCGTGAAGATTCAAGCCTTTTCAGGGCGATAGAGAATCTGGAAAAAACCGTACTGGAAAGAATGACCAGGGAGTGAACGGGAGGTTTGATAATGTATGTTTCTTTTTTACGGAATTGTATATACGCACTCTTGCTTTTAGGAGGCCATCTGTCGCTGTTTTCATGCCAGAGTACCAGTTCTCAAGGGTGGGCCTTTTCCGGCAGTAGGAAATTTATAGGAAGCGTAAGGCTAGGAACGGTAAAAACGGAAAAAACAGGTAATTCCCTGAGCATTGAACGGGAAATCGGGGACTTGCTGCCGTTGCTCATGGGAGAAATAGGGTTGAAACTGGGCGGGAATGAAGAGAAAACCGATTTTATCGCGGACGTTTATGCAAGGGAACGGGAGTACAACGTGGATTGGCGAAGCGAACGGTCGCTTTCGATAGAGGTACGCCTCCGGCCCGATGACGGGACGGGTACGGAAGGTATGCCCCTGGCCGCGGGACAGGTTATTTCGCGGGGGAAAGCAAGTTTTTCCTCGTCGGAAACATTGAAGGCACTGTTGCGCCGGGCTTTACGCCGAACAGGGAAAGCCCTGCGCAGAACCGGCGCCAGTATACCGAAACCGGTAACCGGAGGAACGTCTGATCTTTCGGATGAAGCGGCAGGGATATTGCAGGAATAACGCGTATGAATGTAGTGAAAAGACTTTTAAAACGGTTGTTTTATCTGGCCTGTCTTACGGCAAGCATAGCGGTTTACGCCGAACCTCATACCTGGGGGGTTTTAAGTTTTGCGGAAGCCGCGGAATTGGCGGTCGCCCATTCCGCCGAATTGCGGAACGGTTTTGCCCAGAAAAAGATACAGGAGGGCCGGTGGAGGTTGAGTTTGCGCGCGTACTTTCCCCGTTTGAGCATCGGAGCTTCCGAGGACGACAGGCTTTCGCAGACCTCAGCGGATTCATTCCAGAAGAATTATACCCTCGGCCTGGATCAACTGCTCTGGGATGGGGGACGGACCGGCCTTTCGCGTAAATTGGAACGGGCGGAACTTAACCTGCTCGGGAGTCAACTTGAAATGTCGGTACTGGAAACCGCCGAGGCCGCGATAACGGCATACCGGCAGATACTGACTTCACGCGAGATCATTAAGATACGGAGGGCGGCCTTCGAATCACTGTCGGAACAGCGGCGTATCCTTGCCGAAGAACTGCGTCTGGGCCGCGCCCTGCCGCTGGATCTTATAGATGCGGATATTTCGGTATCGGAAGCCCGTATTGAATTGCTTTCCCTGGGGATAGAACTGGAAGAGATAGAACGGCAGTTTGCGGAAAGCCTTGGCCTTGAAGCATTGCCCCCCCTGGGGGAAACCGTCGACATCAGGCGTACATGCGTGCTGCCCTCCCCAGAGGCCGCACGGGCGCAGGCTGAAGAGAACAGCCCCCGTTTAGCCGAAGCGCGGCATGCGGTACGCAAGAAGGAGGCGGAGTTGAAGGCCGCGTCTATTTCGTGGATCCCTACCCTGCGTATAAGCGGAAATTTCGCTCTTACCGGGCAGCGGTATCCCCTTACCAGGCATAACTGGTCGGTAGGTCTTACCCTGGAATTGTCGACGCCCTTTCTTTCCACCACCGTGAATGCTCAGGCAGGCTGGGAACCGCCCTTTGACCGTAACGCCCGTCTACAGAATACGCTGAGTCCCCTGCCCGAACCGGCGGAGGCCCTGACACGTAAGTCTGCGGAGGCTGCCCTGGCATTGGAAAAGACAAATTACGAGACGGTATTCAGGCAGGCGGGCCGCGCGGCTGAAACCGCGGTGGAGAAATGCCGTTTGCTGGAAAGAAAACGGAATCTTGCACTTGAATCCATTGAATTAGGCGCCGAACGCCTCCGGCTTTCGGAACTGCGTCTGAGGCTTGGCCAGCTTACACGGCTGGAACTGATGGAAGCCCAACTCGATTATACCCAAAGCGAGATTGCCGCTGTGGAAGCGGCGTCCGCACTCCTTGAAGCGGAACGGGAACTTGAACGATTCCTGAATCTCCGCCCCGGAGAATTGAATTATTTTGCGGAAACCTGGAGTAATCTATGAAAGATACGGTTGTACGGCCCCCTCTGCCGGTAATTTTTTTGCTCTTGCTATGCGGATGCGGGAACAGTCCCGATAAGCTGCCGGAAGAGACGCCCCGGCAGGTGCAGGCGGTTCTGGTGAACAGTCGGGAGATACCCGACGAGATAAACGGTTTCGGTACGCTTTCCTTTCAGAAGAAGATAGATATTGCCGCGCCCGAAGATGCGGTACTGGGCAGGCTGTACTGTAGGGAAGGGGACCGGATCGTTAAAGGCCAGCGTATCGCCGTTCTGGAGAATCCGCAGGTAAGGCTCGCGGTGGAACGCGCCCTCAATGCCCATAGCCAGGCAAGCGCCGCCCTGGATCTGGCAAAATCCCGCTTGCAGGAGGGGAAGTTCCAGGCCGAAGCCCGGATACTCAACCTTGAAAGGAGCCGTGCCCAGCTTGCCGGGGCGCGGCGCAGCCTCGCGGAGCAGAAACGTAAGCAGGAACAGGAAGAGGCCCTCTTTGAAGCAGGCGGTTTAAGCGAGGAAGCCCTGAGAAACGGTCGTTTCGGTATTGAAAGCGGGGAAGAGGAACTGCGGCTTATGGAGCTTGAGCTTGATATACAGCGCATAGGTCTGCGGGACGAGGATCTGCTTGCCGCCGGTTACGCTCTTTCCCCTGATGATGGGGAACGTATTCAGAACCTGATACTCCTCAGCACCTCCACGCTGAGGGCGGAAGCGGCGGCTGCCGAGGCCCAGTTTGAAGCCGCGGGCAAGGAACTGGAATCAGCGCGTATCCTGGAGGCATCGCTTACCATACGATCCCCCGCCGGGGGAATAGTAGGCGCCAGATATATCGAAGAGGGCGAACGGCTCAAGCGGGAGGACAAGATAATCACGCTGATTGATACCGAATCCCTCTACGCCATCTTTCCGGTAGGAGAGGCCGAGGCTTTCAGGCTTGAAAAGGGTATGAAGACCCTGGTGAAGATAGACGGGACGGGGAGCAGCTTTGAGGGTGAGATTGAACTTATCTCCCCGCAGGCCGACAGCCAATCCTTTACCTTTATGGTCCGCGCGCTCCTGGGCCCCGAGGCCCTTGCGCCGGCTGCCGGTACGTCCGATATACCTCCGGTCAAGCCGGGGATGTTTGCCCGTATTTCCGTCAGCCTGGGTCCGGCACGGCCCACCCTGGTGATACCAGAAACCGCCCTGCTCAACAAGAAGAACGGGGAGGGGACGGTTTTTACAATTAAGGGAAATACCCTTGCCGAACGGAAAATCCGTATAGGCGAGCCCCTGGGAGAAGAAAGGGAAGTCATAGAGGGCCTTGACCAAGGCGAGGTTATTGCAGCCCGGCCTGATACCGGACTGAGGGAGGGGCTTTATGTTCAGGCGGTTAATTGATCCGGCGTTATTTTACACCGTTCTGCTTGCGGCCTGTAGCGTTATTCTGCCGTTGAGTTGCGGCTTTATGGATTTAAGGCCGGTGTCCCTGGACGTATACCCATCGGAGCCGGATACGGTACTGAAGGATAGCCGTACCCCGCTGGTCTTCCGTTTTGATACCGAAATGGACAGGAACGGCGCCGAAGCTCTGGTCAATGTCGCCTTCAACGGCGGCCGGGTCGAAGGGGATTTAAGCTGGGAAGGGAATACCCTGTACTATAGACCCGTTGAAGGCTGGTCGCCGGGCCGACCTTACGGCCTCAATCTGTCCGGTACTGCCGATACCCTGGACGGTAGGGAATTGCGTATAGCGCGGTACATTCCCTTCTTTGCCGTTTCCCGCGAAGCCTTGCCGATGCTTGTCCGGTTCAGCCCTGATGACGGAGGGGTTGTAGGGCTAAGCGCCGAGGAAGGCTGTACGGTGGAATTGTTCTTCTCTGAACCTATGGACAGGGCTTCCGTAGAGAGGACATTCACCGTTGACGGACTGGATAATTTCAGCTTTATCTGGGCGGAGGAGGATCGCCTGCTGAGCGTCCGGTTCTCCGGTACGCTGAAACCCTGGACGGCCTATCACTGGACCATTTCCGATAAGGCCCTTGACAAGAGGGGCGCTCCTCTGGCGAAGGCCGTGTCGGCTCAGTTTATCACCGGTAAGGATACGCTGCTTCCCAAGCCGGTTGACGTATACCCGATGCTCTTCTCCAACGGGAAATGGCTGCCGACGGGCGGGGTTCTTGAAACGGACCTGGGGAGTGCCCAGGGCATAGGCGTTGAATTCAATAAAGAAATGGACGAGGAGAGTATGCTCCGTTCTCTCCGCTTTGAACCTGCCCTTTCAGGCCGGGGTGAATTCCTCAGCCCCGTATCTTTTGTATTTATTCCGGATAAAGACCCTGAACCGGAAACCGTTTACACGCTTGTCATTTCCGCGGATACCAAAGACAGGTACGGTCTTAAAATCGGCGCGGACTACGAAAGACCGTTTACCGCGGATTTGCCCTATCTGGAATTCCTCTCGATAGCCGCGGACGGAGGAAATACCTTACAAGGAAATGCAATCGGAGCCGTGCTGCAAGTTCCGGTTGAAGAGGCGCAAGACGGAATGATAGGCCTTGACATCGGCTTTTCTCATCTTTTTACGGAAGAAGCCATGCTTGACGCCGCTTTCCGCATCGTTCTGGAAGTTTTTTTTCCGGGAACCTTGAATCCGGTAAGCCTCCGTTCCGCCCGGTGGTCGGACGGTGGGCTCCGGCTGGAATGGGAAGGACTTGAAGCCGGAAAGCCGGGTGAAGTTCACTACTACAAGCTCAGCGTACCCGGAGGTCGGACCGGCATCACGGATGGAAAAGGTTCCTATCTTAAAGAGGATGTTACTATCTACCTTGAGGGGGTAAACAAATGATACGGTATAGTATAAGGGTTCTGCTTTTCGCCGTCCTTTTGCTCCTTGCTTCCTGCGATATTCTGAGGGGTGATTATTTTGAGATTGAATCATGGACGCCGGAAACAGGCTACCAGCCTGAGAGCGGGAATATTACGGTCTCCGTGCTTTTTTCACATGAACCCGACAGGTTGAGCGTTGAAAAAGCATTTTCCCTTACGGAAGACGGTTTGAACCGCGAAGGAACCTACGCATGGAATGGAAACCGTCTTACCTTTCATCCCTTTTCTCCCCTGGAGATCAACCGTGATTATGTGCTTTCCGTATCGACCGAGGCCTGCGATACCGAAGGTCTTTCCCTGGATAAAAAATTTGAACTGTGTTTCAGTACCAGGGCGGAAGGTGAAAGGCCGGTTCTCCTTGAGGTAAGTCCTGCCGACCTGGAGGTCATGGCGCATGATAGGGGGGAACTCCGACTCTTTTTTTCCGGGACGGTTCCCCTCAATGCCTGCATCAATAACATCAACCTAAGTCCGTCCCAGACCGGGCTCTGGCATACCGGAGATGAAGGCAGAACCGCGGTTTTCACCCCCGCCGAGCCGTGGCCGCAGAATACGCAATTTAAACTGACCGTTTCTTCGAGCCTTTACGACAGCCGGGGCAGGACCGCGGGCAGGGAATGGCAGAGCCGTTTCCGTACCGGCGCCGATGAAACAAAGCCGTTCCTCCTTGGCGCTTCTATGGTCTTTTCAGGCATTCCCTCCAAAAGTATTCCCGCCGCCGTCCTTCCCCTTCGCGATCTTGAAAGCGGCGGCCCGGAGAATTCGGGCTGGGAGGCCGGCAGCCGTCTTAAACTTGTTTTTTCCGAGCCGGTAAATGTCCGGTCCCTGGGCAGCCGTATCGGCGTCCAGGGAGCGCCGGCTTTGGAGGCTGAAACGGGGGCGGGCTTTGCATCGGAAATTCTCTTTCGGTTTACCGAAAAACCTGCCTTCGGCAGCCGTTTCCTTATCACTATAAACCCCGGCATTGAGGACGCGGCAGGCAATGAAAGCGATGAAATAAAGAGTTTCCCGATCCGCGCGAACGGTACTTATTCCAAGCCTCCTTCGCTTCTGGGGATAAGGCTGCCTATGGCGCCGGGAAAGGTCGAATTTGGGGAACAAGCGCCGAAAGTTTATACGGTTTCTTCTCTTTTTGCCGATCTTCCCATAACGCAGGAAACGGATCACTACCCTTATGAGATGCAGATTTTTACCTGGATAGAGCTTTACTTTGATACATCGCCGGAGGCTTCTGTGGATCTCTTTTCTATTATGGATAAATTCCGCTTTGAAGCGACCAATAACGCGCTGTCCTTTTCCCCGCGGGATGTCCGTAATTCCGGTTTTACCCGGCCTCCCGAACCCCGCTGGGAATCCGCTTGTCGTGTGGAAATCCGCGGTTATCTTGGCAATACGGTCAATACCGGAGTAGCAACCTTTCAGATTGCCTCCGGCCTTGCTGATGATAGAGGGAATCTGACCGGCGCGGCCTTCCGCATATCGCTTGTAAAATGAGGTAATAATGAAGAACTTTATCAGGCTCTGCGTGAGCCGTCCGATAACGGTGATCATGATATTAGGCGCTGTTTTTCTGGGCGCGGGGTTTTCCCTCAGTACGCTTCCCCTGGAAAAACTCCCCGAGATAAATTATCCGCGGGTAACGGTGGAGACCCTGTACCCGGGCATGGGCGCTTCTGAGATGAGGTCCATCGTTACGATACCTGTAGAAGATGCGTTGTCTTCCGTTAAGGGTCTTGAAAGTATGCGGAGCGTTTCCCGCGCCGGATCTTCGCTTATAGTTCTGGATTTCCGCTGGGGCCTTGACGCCAATGCCGCGTCTGCCCTGGTCAGGGAAGCCATTGACGCGGTGTACCCCAGTTTACCTGAAGGGGTAAGCAAACCGACGGTGGTTCCCGGCGATCCCAAGATAGAGCCCCACGCAATCATAGCGGTACGTTCCCGTTCCGGCGATCAGGTATTTGCCCGGAATCTGGCGGAGTATGAATTGCGATCCCGCCTGCGCCGTATTGAAGGCGCGGGCTCGGTTATCCTCTGCGGAGGAGAGAAGCCCGAACTTAAACTCTACCTGGACATACGTAAAGCGGCGGCGCAGGGCTTTGGTGTTTCTGGTTTTTCACAATTACTGGCGGCTGAAACTGCCGACATCCCCGCGGGAAGCGCCCGTGAGGGGCAGGAAGAACTGGTGGTGCTTAGTTCCGGCAAACCTGAATCGGAAGCGGAATTGGCCTCGCTCTCCCTGCCCGGCGTTCAGGGGCCGCTCAACCTCAAGAGCATTGCGGAACTTAGGGAAGCCGGCGCCCGGCTTGAAAGTGTTTTTGTTTTTGACGGAAAGATTCAGTGCGGTCTTGAGATATACCGCAGGCCCGGCGCGGATCCGGTACGGCTTTCCCGTGATATACGGAGGATCGTGGAAGAGGCCGCGGCCGATTTTTCCCGCGATGCTGAGATCGGCATGGTCATGGATTCTTCAAAATCTATAGTCCGTTCGATGCACGATCTGGGCGTCTCCGCACTGCTGGGAGCCGTTGCGGTGATCCTTACCCTGATCTTCTTTATACGCCGTATCCGGTATAGCCTACTTACCGCGTTTTCTATTCCGGTATCCGCGGCGGCATCCTGTATAGCCCTTGCCCTGCTGGATAAGTCCCTGAACAGCATGAGCCTTGCCGGACTTACCCTCGGCATAGGTCTGGTTTCAGATACTGCGGTAATTATACTGGATATGCTCCACAGGAATTTCGATGGAAGATGCGGAAGAGGCGGAGAGAAACGGGACAAGGGAGCTTCCTCGTATAACGGGAAATTGCAGATGCCGGGGGATTTTTCCGAAGAGATTGCCGCCTGTACGGCTCAGGTTTCCGCATCCAGTTTCGGCAGCACGCTGACAACGGCAGTGGTGTTTGTTCCCATCATCTTTCTGCCCGGACCCCTGGGCGCCCTCTTTGCGGATCTTTCTATTGCCCTGACGGTCTCCATAGGCGCGGGCTGGTGTTATGCCCAGTTTGTACTGCCGGTCCTCTTTAGAATCTTCTATAAAGAACCTGTAGGGCAGGTAAAAGAGAATGACAAATCTGTTTTGATCGGCCTTGAGAGAGCTTACCGTTTCTTCCTGCGTTGCAGCCTCCGTCATCCCGGAAGGGTATGTGCCGGTGCGGTACTGCTCAGTATCCTGGGACTTGTCCTGCTTCTTGAACGGCCCGCGGTTTTTGTCAGCCCCGAAGCCGCACGGGAGGTAGAGCTGACGATCCGGTTTCCTTCCGGCATGGTACTGGAGGCCGTGGGGGGGAAGGCGCCGGAAATATCGGACATACTTTCAGGGGTTGAAGGCGTCGAGGCGGTTTACGGAAGGGCAGGCGCCGAAGCCGAGGATCTGGGGAGAAGGGCGGACCCCGATTTCAGGCGCGAAACTTTTCTGTTCCGTTGCCTCTTGCGGGATAACGCAAAACCGGAAAAGGTTCTTGCCGATATACGCAGCCGTGTTGACGAAATATGGCGAAAGGGAGAATTACCCGCGTACACCGTTCTATCGGCGGATTTCCCCCAGGATAAAACCGAAGCCCTTCTGGGTCTTTCAGGCTCCTATAGTCTCGCGGTACATTCAGTAAGCAGGGAAGAAACCGCTTCAAAGGCGGAAGAGGCCGAGGTTATCCTGCGGGACAGGCTTGGTTCTTCCCTTGCGGATCTGAGAAAGCGGCCTTCGGGCACCCGCACGGAGCTTAGGTTTTTCCCCGACAGGGAAGCCCTTTCCTTCCTTGGGGTTTCCGCCATGCAGATAGCCGAAACTGTTTACGCTTCTACCGAAGGTATCCCGTCAACCAGGCTTGATATAAACGGCCGGCCCCTGGAAGTAAAGGTTTCGGGGAAACTTGAAAGCAAGTACCGGAATGCCGAAGCTATGCTGGAAACCATCCCCCTTGTTTCGGGAAACGGTACGCCTATCTTCATTAAAACACTGGGCAGGATAGAAAGGCGGGAAACGGAAGCCGGCCTTGCGCGGCTTGACCGTCAGGATGTTTCCTATCTGGATCTTGTCCGCGCCGCCGGCGCAGGCAGTTCCGGAGATTTTTCTAAAGAGATAGAGAAAGTGGAAGCCGCTTTTCCCTGGCTCTCCCGCGCCGATGAATCGGTTTTTAGCCGTTACCGTACAAGCCTTCTTGTCGTCCTGGTACTGGTGTTCTTTCTCCTTTACATGACTATGGGTGCGCAGTTTGAGTCCTTCTCGTTACCCCTGATCTTTATGCTGACCATTCCCTTTTCGCTTGCCGGCGTGGGACCCTGTATGTTTATTGCAGGTGCCAACCTCGACTCCGGCGCGGCGCTCGGCCTTATCGCTCTTTTCGGCATTGCCGTAAATAACGGCATTATCCTCTACGAGATAAGTGATGAGTATATCCGCGGCGGCGCTTCCGTGGTTAAGGCCGTGTATTCAGGTTCTGCTTCGCGTATGCAGCCGGTACTGATCACGACGGCAACCACCGTCTTGGTGCTGCTTCCCCTGGTGCTGACACCGCTGGGCGCTTCCCAGCGGGCTATGGCGGCGGCTATGCTCGGCGGAATGATGGCGGGAACGCTTCTCAGTTTTTTTGCACTGCCGCCGGTTTTTATTTCATTTTTCAGGAAACGCCGGAGGTTTATGTGATGAAGGATATCCTGTCAAGACCGGTAACGGCTCTCTGTATACTGTTAAGCATTGCCGTTCTTTCGGAACTTATCATCGTCTTTTCGGAGGGAAACGATGCCGGCGGCCGACTTCCGGCCTATACCGTACTTATCCGCCACTATGGGGTGAACGCACGCGAGATGGAAAGGACCGCGGCTATCCCTCTGGAGGATACCCTTGCTTCCCTTGCGGGCGTGAAACAGGTGCTCAGTTCCAGCGAGAACAGCAGCGTCCGTGTCTTTGTCCGTTTTGATGGAAAAACCAAGGGCGTCTATGAATCGGTCCGTGACGCGGCGGAACGTGTCTATGAGAGCCTCCCCTCTTCGGCGCAGCGGCCCGAAATTCTCACCTCGGACGATTCGCGTATTCCGGTTTGGACCGCCGCGGTTCTGAGTACAACGGGGGAGGCCGGGGGCGGAACGGCCATAAACCGCTTTCTGGAAAAGACACTGAAAAGTACGCTTGAAAGTATTGAAGGCGTAGGGGAAGTGGAGGTATCAGGAATGGGCCCGCCTGAGATCGTCATATCGTTAAAGCCGGAAGAAGCGGCGTCAAGGTTTATCACCGCATCGGGAATTGCCCGGCTGCTCGGCATGAACGATGTTTTGATCCCCGCGGGATCTTTCCGCGAAGCTGATCTTGAAATTCCTGTTATGCTTGACAACCGTTACCCCGATAGTGCTTCCCTTTCGGAAGCGTTTGTTCCTCTTGACAAGGGGACGGTGATAAAATTAAAGGACATAGCCGTGATTTATGAACGGGAACGGGACGCTGATACCCTTTCCCGGCTTGACGGACAGAAAACGGCGGCGGTCTCCATTCTCCCCGCCGCGGGCGCCGATCTTGGAAAACTTTCAGAACGCATCAACGGAGAGTTACAAAAATTTTCCAGCCTCCCTCTTGAATTCCGTGTGCTCCAGGACAGGGGTAAAGAGGAAACCGCCGCTTTCCGTTCGGCTTTGACCGCCGCGCTGCAAGGCGCGATTGCGGTGGCGGTTATGGCGGTTCTGCTTGGTATGCCGGGACATGGAAACATATCGGGGGCCGGGAAGAAGAGAACAGGCACGGTTGTATTTTGTATTTTGGCCATACCCTTTATCTGTCTTGTTTCAACGGCCCTGCTTACAAGAGCCGGTTTTAGAATTGATAAACTGTTACTGGCAGGACTTTCGGTAGGAGTGGGCGCGGCCGTAGATGCGGTGCTTCTCTTATCCGAACGCTTCCGCAAGGTGGAAAATTTTGACCAGGGAAGAAACGCGCTTAAAGAATTACATTCACCTCTTATCGCAGGATCGGTTACCACGATTGCCGCGCTGATTCCGCTTGGCCTGCCTGTATTTGGCGAGGAGATCAATACGCTTGCCTGGGCCGTAGGCACGGTGAATCTTGTATCCTTGATTGCCGTCATCACTCTTCTGCCGCCGCTCTTTCTGTGGAACGTAGATACGAATCGAAAAAAGCCGGAATGTCATGTAAGAAGCAATTTTGTAAATACTGAAATTGAAACGATGAAAAAAAGATTTTCAAAAATATTTCGTTATGCCTTCCGCCGTATTGCAAGAACGGGAAGCCGTTTGACGGTAATGCTTGCATTGTTTACCTGTAACCGGTTTTGGGCGCCTCTTATCCTGGCAGCCGTTGTATCCGTACTCGGCATTGCGGCAATACTACAGGCAGGTATTGATACCGGCGCTCAGGGCTCGGAGGATTCGGTTTATGCCCAGGCTGAATTTAAAGGCGGCCTTCTCTTGGAGGAAGTTGATAAATTGCTTGCCGCGTATGCGGCAAAGATAAAGACAAAAGGAGGTATAAAGAACATACAGACATCGGCCCGTACCGGTTCAGGTTCGGTATTGGTTTCTTTTGATCCAAATGTAACGGACATTGAGACCGTGCGGGAAATTCTAAGGGAGGAAAGAATAGACGGAGGCTTTATCTACATCAGTGAGGCCCAGGGCGAGGAAAGAATATGGGAAGTTGTTATAAGCGGTGATGACGACGAGAAATGCCGCGAACTTGCGGAGAAGGCCGCGGGGCTATGCGCATCGCTCCCCTTTATACGGGAAACCGTACTTAATTTTAAAACGGGAAGCAGAAATATCAGCCTTATTCCCGACAGGGAGCGGCTTGATGAGAGCGGTATTTACTTTTCAACGATTGCAGATGAACTGAGGCGCGGCGTACACGGCCCTGTTGTGTATAAGAGAATTGATGAGAACGGAGAGATTGACGTGCGGATACGCAGTCTGGAAATCCCTGTAAGGGAAGATGTACTCAAGCTCCTTATTCCTTCTCCATCCGGCAGGGATGATGATAATTCTGTTGAACAGGCAAAACCTATTCCCCTGTATACACTTATTAAAACAAAAGAAGGCAACGAACCGGCGAGTATACGCCGTTCCGACAGAAGACGCATTGCGTCTTTTTCGGTTAGGACAAAGGTTCTGTCCCCCCAGTATGTAAAAGAACAGGTGAAGTTTGCGCTTGATAAACTGGAATTGTATCCCGGCTATTCCGTTGAATTTGACCGGGAAGCGGTTGAACGCTCTCATGCGCTTTCAAAATCCGCCGCATATTTTCTTTTGTCCCTTCTCTTCTGTTACATGATCATTGCCGCGGTAAATGAATCGTTTATTATCCCTTTAGCGGTCCTTTCGGTGGTGCCTCCGTCCCTGGCTGTTCCGGCATTGGTGCTGGCTTTGGGAGGCAATTCCTTCAATACTGCCGCCGCCGCCGCTTTTGTAGCGGTAAGCGGCATGGCGGTAAATGCGTCGGTACTGACTGCCGCCGAGTTTCAGAATGGTAATGAGAAAACGAATAAAGGCAGTTTAAAACCTGTAGCCATTTACCGGAAATTGAGGAATTGTATCCCGCCGCTTCTGGCAACAAATGGAACAAGCATTGCAGGAGCACTGCCGTTTGTATTTTTACGGGAAGGAGCCAATGCGCTTATCAGGACCCTGTCGCTGGTAACGGCATTCGGTGTAGGCGCATCGTTCCTTTTTTCTATTATCATGATTCCGGCGCTGTTCGCTCTGGGATCCTCTAAAAAGGAGGTTAAATATAACGAAAGTTAATTTATAATCCGTATTGGTTAATACGACTATTTTCAAGTACGGGTTATCTCTGAAGATTCACCTGGATTTTCAGAGATACGGCGGTTCTTTCAAAACGTTAGTTTTGAATGTAGAAAATTAAGGTTGTCTACAACCAAAGGCCGCTTGCAAAATAGGGTGTTTTGCAAGCGCCTTAATTATTTGACTGTCAGATTTGGCTATCGGAAAGGAAACACAGGCTTGGGAAAGAAGTCCTGCGGAAGCAGGGAATATTAATCTTACGAGGTTCTGTGATGAAAGGATGTTCTTTTTTTAAACCGGTTTCGGATCATACACCGGCATTGGCAGGTACGGTTAAATATCCGTATTTATTCCAAAAGATATTTCCGCTGATTTTTTTATTGCTCAATATCTGTGCGGTAAACTTTGCACAGACAAAACCTGACGTGCCCGGTTTTGATAAAAGTATTTTTAATTATCATTTTGAAAGAGCCGACAGGGAGCTTAGCCCTGAGCGTTGGATGCAGGAAGCCAGGCGTGGTATAAACCTTGCAAAAAATGCCTGGGAAAAAATTGCCGCGGAACTGTACGGCGATAGCGGCGATCCTCTGGTATTGCAGGAAGCTGAGGAAAATCTTGAGATATGGAGTGAGGCTGAACTTGAGAAACGCTTTATCGAATGGCTTGAGAAAAGGTTCTTTAATAGAGAATCCGGGGCACTGATTTCTAATATAGCGCTTTCCGCGGCCGAAGCAACGCTTCAGTATGCGTATCATCTGGATGAAAACGGAAATCCCTTAATTGATGAAAATACCGGAGATATGCTGGTTATCAGGCCCGGGGATGAAGGCTATGAATATGAAACCGATCTTTTAAAATGGCATGAAAGCATTGATGGTATAGTCAGGCAGGAAACGGAGGCGTATTATAGCGGACTTATAGAACTATATCCTGAGCTTTTAGCGTATATAGCGCCGGAACACAGGGCTGATTTTGAGCAGAAATTACAGGCGGCGTCTTTAAACGTACATAAAGGGCTGCAAAATGAATTTGCATCTCTTATCCTGCGCGAAGAACGGAACTTTACCGCGCGGCGCCTTGGAGATGTGTATAGCCTGCGGCATCAGAGTGAACAGGAAGCGGCATCGGCAATTACCAGCCATCTAATTGAAGAAACAAATGCAATTTGTAACGAAGGGATAAGCGCAATTGAGGCTAAGATTGAGGCGGCTAAAGCAGGGACCGGAGATATGGCTCTTGCAGGCGAAGAATGGCTTAAACAGTACGAGGAACAATTCAAATACGGGCTTCAAGTCTGGCAGGACGCAGAGGAACGATTCTTTGTACGAATGGCAGAATGGGAACAGGATGCCGGAGTTCGGTATGCCGAAGGTGAAGAAGCCTGGAGCAAGGCATTCTCGAAATTTGAAGATGAAAGACGCAAGTGGGAAGAAAATGCAAAGAACCTGTTCGATTCCGGCGAGGCGCTTTTTAAAAAAGCCTCGGATACGCTTAACACCGCAATTTCCGAAGCAAAAGTTGAATTTGAACGGGATATGCTTGTACGGGTTGAAGCGGGGACCGCGCGGGCTAAAGCCTGGGTTGATATGTATGTAACGGCAGGAAGTGTTGTGGCGGGCGCAAAGGAAAACATTGAATTCTGGCTTGAAAAATATGGCAGCTATAACGCACCGTCTTTTCCGGGTAATGAATTCGCGGAATGGTTAAACGCGGAACTAAGAAATTGTTTGAGTGCCGCTTATTATAGAACAAATCCTGTTGATACGGAAGAAGAAACAGATATGAGTTTAGCTATTAAAGAAGTCATTGAGAATGAACTTAACTATTCTGATTGGAATATGATCATTAAAGATAATGAAGATGAATTTACTAAAGCTTATAAAAATTACAGTTCGATATTGGAAATACAAAAATGGTTTGAACTGTATAATGGATATTTAGACAGAGCAATAGAGGCAAGGAATGCTTTGATTAATGATTTCGATATAGTGATGGGAACAGGAGGATTAACGGATATACTCAAGGAAGGCGTTTCAAGTGAAGATTTTAATCTGGATGAATATCAGATTGAATTAATACGGGCCAAGGCGGTTTCATCATATTGGATGAAAAAGGTAAATATTGCGGAAGCAGTTTTAAAATATGCCGAAGATTTAAGTTCCGGCAGAATTACCGAAAGCGAAGGTCTTGCATTATGGAAAGAAGCTAAACAGAATTATGACGACGCGGTCATAGAGTATGAAAAACAGCAGAAAATTCTTAATGAGACGGGATCTGATGTGGTACAGGCACAGTCTCTACTGAACGATATAGCGCAAAAGCTAAGGGATGCGGATGCGGTATTACAGGAAATTAACCGTGATTATCAAATACTATATTCAACATATATTGCAGGAAGAAATGATTTTCTTAAAGATGAGATGATTGCCCAGTATAAAAATTTGCTGAGGGAGTATAACTTACTAAGAAAAACAGGGGAAGATTCGATTTATATTAATTATCTTGAAAGCGCCTATAAACTAGCAGTTTGTTGCACTTCGTCCCAAAACCGTATATTTAAGCAATTAATTGCAAAAATATACAGTTTAAATGTATAAAAAAGCCCTGAAAATCAGATATTTTGTATAAATATGCAAAA
>JAISNI010000147.1 GCA_031276295.1 Treponema sp. | reverse complement strand
GAAGAGGCGGCGGAAATGGGCGGTACGCTGAAAATACAGGGCGGCGGCCTTAACCGCGATGTTTCCGTGGGCGACGGGAGGGCGGCGCCTATCAACGGCCTGCAAACCGGGACGTACCGCCTGAAGATGAGCTACCCGGACGGGAAGGCCGAGGAAAAGACGGTGGAAGTAGGGGCCGGGCAGACGGTAACGGCAAGTTTTAACTACAGTATACCGCCCGCTCTCCGCCCGCCCGCGAACATAAAGGTGGGAACGCCCGGATACGATTCTATCCCCCTATCCTGGGACAGTGCAGGAAGCGGGATAAAATACCGTGTGTATTATGGAACAGCAAACGATCCTGACAAGGCAAAACTATACGATATTATACTGGACAGGACCAATGTCGTAATACCGAGGCTTAAAAGCGATCAACTCTATTATTTTTGGATAAGTTCCGTGGACGGCGTCAAGAGCATCGCGGTAAGCGCTCGGACAATAATGCGTCCCGTGTCTAACGATTTTGTGCGTATAAATGGCGGGACCTTCAGGATGGGCAGCCCGGCCACGGAAGTGGGGCGGCATGTCCGGGAAGGGCCGCAGCATAGCGTAACGGTAAGCGGCTTCTCTATGAGTAAGTACGAGGTAACGCAGAAGGAATGGACGGCGGTGATGGGGAACAACCCCAGCTATTTTAAGGGGGACAACCTGCCGGTGGAGCAAGTAAGCTGGTACGATGCAATAGAATACTGCAACAAACGGAGCGTAAAGGAAGGCTTGACACCCGCGTACACGCGGAACGGAGACACCGTAACATGGAACCGGAGGGCCAACGGGTACCGGTTGCCGACCGAGGCGGAATGGGAGTATGCGTGCCGGGCGGGGACAACGACGGCGTATTCAACCGGCGGGAGTATAACGACCGGGCAGGCGAATTATAATATAGGAAAAACGACAAATGTCGGGAGCTATAGCGCGAATGCGTGGGGTCTGTACGACATGCACGGGAACGTGTGGGAATGGTGCTGGGATTGGTATGGGAATTATAGTAGCGGCGCCCAGACCGACCCAGTGGGCGCGTCCTCGGGTACGTCCCGCCTTGCTCGCGGCGGGAGCTGGTACAGCGATGCGCAGCACGTGCGTTCTGCCTACCGGAACTACGGCACCCCGTCTGGTCGGTCCAGCCGTCTGGGCTTCCGGCTCGTGCGCCCTTAGTTTAAAGGCTCAAGTAAGGACGAAGCAGCGAAATGCCCGCCCCCACCGGGACGGTGGGGGTACGAAGGGGCCGGGACGGCCCCGAAGTAAAGGGCATTGAGCAGCTTCGGACGATCTGATCCGGCGCGGCAAGATGGAAGACGCGATCGCGCCGCAAAACCGCCGGAGAAGTTTACGGGCCGCTATCTGTAGACGGCGCGGCATTGTCTATCGCCGGCGCGGAGCCGTCTATCGCCAGCGCGACATCATCTATCGCCGGCGCGTTGTTGCCTATCGCCGGCGCGACGCCGTCTATCGCCGGCGCGCTGCTGCCTATCGCCGGCGCGGCAACGGGGCCCCCGTTCAGCAATTTTTCTGTAAATAAATTTTTGTACTATCGTTTTTTTTAAAGTCGTTCTATAGTTATACTATGAAAAGAAATCATCTCCCCCCAATCTGGGAAAACCCTGAAATTCAGGAAGTCAACCGCCTGCCGATGCGCAGCCCGCTTATGCCCTTTGCATCAGCGGAAGCAGCCCTGGCCGAGGCTATCGCCGGGCCGGAATTCACCCTGCCGCAAAGCAATCCTCTCTATCAGAGCCTTGATGGAAAGTGGCAGTTCAAACTGCTCGCTAACCCCCGCGAAGATGCGCCCCAGTGGGACGGCCCGGTACTCGGCGCCATTCCCGACTGGGTAACGCCGGAATACAGCGCGGCCCCCTGGCCCCTCATCCAGGTACCCGGTACCTGGACCAGGCAGGGCTATGATAAACCGCACTATACCAATGTGCAGATGCCCTTCCAGGGCCAGCCCCCCCGCCCGCCGCAGCAAAACCCGACCGGCCTGTACCGCCGGGTCTTTACCGTCCCGCCGGAATGGAAAGGCCGCCGCGTGGTATTCCACCTGGGCTCGGCAGAAAGCTGCACGATTATCTATAT
Source organism: Treponema sp. (assembly GCA_031276295.1). GTDB lineage: Bacteria > Spirochaetota > Spirochaetia > Treponematales > Breznakiellaceae > JAISNI01. Next base: position 26,329 of record JAISNI010000147.1, on the reverse strand, counting down.
TAACGGCGCCGTTGCCGGGGCCGCCAAAGATTCACGGCTCCCCTCGGAATTCGATATTACCCCTTTCTTAAAAGAAGGCGAAAATGTCCTGTGCCTTAAAGTGATCCGGTATTCCGACGCAAGCTATATTGAGGATCAGGACCAATGGTGGTTCGGCGGCATACACCGGAGCGTCTTCCTCTACGCCACGGAGGAATGGTATATTGCGGATATAAAAGCCGTGCCGGGCGCTATCGGCGTTGACGGCGCAGCCGCCGGCGGCCATAACGGCGGAAAATCCGGGGAACTGTCGCTTGAGGTTCTGCTGGGCGGCAAACTCCCCGAAGCGCTCAGTACGGGGAATTCCCCGGTGGACCCCCATGCAACGGAAAGCCCCTTCGTTATAACGTATGCGCTCTATCCGTTTACGCTGCCTGCGGACAGGGCCGGCGCCGTGCAAGCCGCATCCCACTACGCGGCGGGAAAAGGCGCCATTGTTTCCGGGGAAATCACCCTGTTCAGTAATTTAAGGCTCAACTCCAATACTGCCTACGCGGAAATCCGCGTGCCCGATCCCAAACCCTGGTCCCACGAACACCCCAACCTCTATGTGGTGCAGGTAAGCCTGTACCGCGACGGGCGCCATATCGAAAGCGCCGCGTTTCTTACCGGCTTCCGTTCCTCGGCAGTCGCCAACCGCGAACTCCGCATCAACGGCAAGGCAGTCTACATCAAAGGGGTCAACCGCCACGAACATGACGAAAAAACCGGCAAAACCCTGTCTACCGCGGCCATGGTCCGGGACATTCAGCTCTTAAAGACGCATAACTTCAACGCCGTGCGCACCTGCCACTACCCCGACGATGAACGCTGGTACGATCTCTGCGACCGCTACGGCATCTACCTTGTTGACGAGGCAAATATCGAAAGCCACTGTTTCTACGACCAACTCTGTTCGGATTCAAAATGGTCATACGCCTGGATGTCCCGCATCGAACGCATGGCGGAAAGGGATAAGAATCATCCCTCGGTCATCATCTGGTCTTTGGGGAATGAAAGCGGCTACGGCTTTAACCATGATATGGGTGCGGCCTTCCTCCGCCGCTACGATCCGTCGCGGCCCCTCAACTACGAAGGGGCGCTCCGGCCCCGCAAACGCGGACAGGGGAGCGCGGACATGGATTCCCTGCAAGAGGGCCGGGAGGTAAGCGATATTATCGGGCCCATGTACCCGCAAATTGAACTTATCACCGATTTTGTCAAATACCGCAGCGACTACCGCCCGCTCATCATGATTGAATACAATCATGCAATGGGGAATTCCAACGGCAGCCTTGCCGATTACTGGAAAGCCATCGAAAGCCACCACGGGCTTCAGGGCGGCTTTATCTGGGACTGGATAGATCAGGGCCTTGAAGAATATACCGCCGACGGGCAAAAGTACTGGAAGTACGGCGGTGATTTTGGGGACGAACCCTCGGACTACGATTTCTGCTTAAACGGCCTGCTCTTTCCCGACCAAACGCCCAAACCGGCAATGGCTGAATGCCGCGAGGTCTTTGCGCCGGTACGCCTGCTGCCAAAAGCGGGCAAGCCTTTCAGTTTTACCCTGCAAAACCGCTTCGACTTTTCTACCCTGGACAACGTACTGCTTACCTGGAAGCTCTGCGCGGTAAACACCTCCCCCGCCGAAAAGATCCTGTTCCGGGAAACCATCTCCCTGCCGGTTCTGGCCCCCGGCCAGGAAACTGAATTGAAAATGCCCATCCATGACAACATTGATTTACAGAATATTCCGGGGACGGTCTACATTCACGCCGATTTCAGTTTGAAGAATGATACCCCCTGGGCAAAAGCCGGGCACGTCCTGTGCAGCGCCGAACGGATCATCCGGGAAGCGGCTTCGGTCCTGCAAACGGAACTGCCGGAGCAGGATCTGCGGGAATTTGCCGGGCGGTTTTCCCCCTCCCTGTTCCGCGTTCCTACGGAAAACGACGGCCTTAAAAATTACCGGCATCTGCGCGGGGACCCCGCCGCGGAATTTTATTACCGGAACAAGGCCATGTATTACTGGCTGGATCTGGATTTTCAGCATCTGCGTATTACCGATGAGCAAACCGAAGCTATTACCTGGGAAGCGCCGGGCAAACGTTACAGCGCGCTGCTCCTAACCGGGCCGGGCGCCGCGGAAAATTACCGCGATAAGGTGCTTGGCGCCTACACCTGTATCTCCACATACCAGCCGGGGAAGCCGCTTACCCTGGACATTACCTTTGATCTGGACCAAAGCCTGCCGGAACTGCCCAAGGTTGGTGTAAGCGCAAAGATACCTGCCTGCTACGACACTATCGTGTGGTTCGGCAAAGGCCCGCATGAAAGCTACCCCGACCGGCTTGCCGGCGCTTACCTTGGCATGTATACCCACACCCCGGCGGATTTGGAAACACCTTACATCGTGCCCCAGGAAAACGGCAACCGCAGCGGCGTCCGAAGTATTTCCCTTTCGGGCGGGAAGGTTCCTGCGGGTAAACCGCGTTCATTCACGATTTATGCAGACAAGCCGGTTAATTTTTCTATCAGCCGTTATGAACCGGAAAATCTTATGGCGGCCCTGCATACCTGCGATTTAAAGGACGTGTCGGCTGGACCTGACGGCTATTATTATCTTAATATTGACATTGCCCAGCGCGGCGTAGGAACCGCAACCTGCGGCCCGGACACCCGCGAAGAATACCGCGTCAGGCCGGGTATATTCAGGATGAAGTTGTTTGTAGTATAAGCGCATGAATAAGGCTGCTCATCAGTTCTCCATCAGGCGGGCTGGTGGGCAGGCCGTTATGACAGGTCATCTCAGTACCGTTACGCCCCGCAGCATTTTTTGTATTTTTTGCCGCTGCCGCAGGGACAGGGGTCGTTACGGCCTACCTTGGGTTGGGCGCGGCGGATGGGCTGTTCCGAATCCGAATCATCATCGCTGATATCGCTCTCACGCTCTAACTTCTTAATTTTTTTGGAGCGCTGGTACATCATTTTTTCAGGATTGCGGGTGCGTAAGGCTTCGTTGAAAAAAGAACGGTGCAGATCGTAGAGTTCAGGAAACTCTTCTTTTAAACGCCTCAGGTGCCGGTCATAGAGGTGTTTGTCTTTAAGAATAAAATACTCTATTAAAAGTATCTCAACCTCGTCAACCTCTTCATCATCATCCGCGTTTAATATTCTAAAAAGATCACAGAAAATTTCCGGAAAGCCTTTTCCCACCAGGCTTTCCATCTCGGCATCCAGCCGTATGGCATCAAGTCGTATCCAAGCCAGCGTATCTTTTATATCTGGAATTAAATCTGACATTTCCTTGAGTTCGGGGTAAAAGCCCGTCAATTCACCGCTCGGAAGATTCAGTATTTCGGTGAAGGCATTGAGACCTTCCCGCTGTCCAGCCCGGCCCCCTTCACGGATCAGGCGGATAATCTCCCGTAAATAACCCCTCAGAACGTCGCTCTTTTTAGGGTCGCCGGCAATAAACGCATAGGTATAAAGGTGAATTTTCCCCCATTCGTTTACTTTAACCGCCTTAACTGCCTCAAGCGCCTCAACGGAAAGCGCCTCGAATTTATCAATTCTATTCTGTTCTTTTTTTATGTCTTCAAGGGCAGCGGAAATAAACAATATCCAGCCGTCAATAGAGGAACGGTCAAGGGCAAGCGCGCGCTGTGCTTCGCTCAGGGCCTTCTTGTGCCAGCCGCGATCCAGGTAAGTGTTGCCAAGTTCCCGCGCATAAAAGGCATTATCGGGATGTCTGCGGCAGAGTTCTTCCCAGACTTCGCCTGCCTTACCGATTTTGTTGTTCGCCAGGAAAGACTTGGCGTAGTATTCCCGCACCTTGTCCAGTTCAGGGTTGCTTTTCAGAATTGTCTGATAGAGTTCCGCCGCTTTATCATGCCTGCCAAAGCGGTCAAAATGTTGGGCCCTGTGAAAGAGCGGCGCAACGGAATCGGGCAGGTCGCCGATTGCATCGTATTCGGCGCGTTTTTGCCTGTCCATGAGGGTTTCGTAGGCCGCGCGGATTTCTTTGAATTCTTCGGGGAATCTATCGGGCTGATATTTACGAACCAGGCCGAAATAAGCCCGCTTTATCTCCGCGTCCGCGGCGGTTTTAGCAACGCCAAGCGTTTCGTAATGACTTTTTTGTTTGTGGTTATTAAAATTATTAAAATTATCAAAAAAGATCAAAAGAACCTCCAAAAACAGGTTCGCCGCCGGCCAAGTTCGACAAGGGCGTCCGCGGCAAGCATATTCCCGCGGTCTTGTGCCAACGCCTGGGCAAAACAATCCGCCGCGCGGGCATAACGTTTTGCCAGAGCCCAAAGACAGCCCTGCACATTAAGGAACCGAACATTTTGAGGGGAAACACCCTGCGCCACTTTTACCGCCGCTTTCCATTTCTTTTGTCCCGCAAGAACCCCGATCTGTTTAAGAACTCGTTCCTGCGCTTCATCTCTATTCTCGCCAAGCTCATACCGGCAGATTTCCGCAAGATGCGCCGCGTCGTCATGCCCCGGGTCCAAGATACAGGCAAAACAAGCATGACGGAGGGCTGTACTTAAATCCCGCCGTTTCGCCGCTCCAAGCCCCAGGCGGTAATAGCGCCCGGCAATTTCCACATTCATGAACCTTCCCTTTCCGTTCGATTGGACTTTGCAGCCGTCAAGCTACGGACATCACCGCTTATCTACTTTTTCCATCACTTCAAGCATGGCCAGCAATTCTTCGCGCAAGTTATCGGCCTGTTCCTTGTTTTTCAACAGGAGCTCTTCCTTGATCCGCTGCACAAGCATATTAATGTCTCCGCCTATATCCATATTTAAAGCGATGAGCTTTTCGGCTTTGCGTATCAGCGGCCTGAACTGCCGCGCCCCTTCCGCCTGTTCCCACTTCGACAGATTCAAAACGGGCTTAGCCTTTACCCCGGTTGTGCTGATTTCCGCGGAAACCTGCCTGCCCGTGGAAAGAACGCTTGCCTTTACCTGAAGGATGCCGTTCATGTCATAGCCAAAGGTTACTTCAATCTGCTCTTTTCCCTGCCTGGCCGGGGGAATTCCCGTAAGGCGTACCTCGCCAAGCCGTTCGTTGTTATCCGGATCTGAGGATTCCCCCTGATATACATCAATGATCACACTGGTCTGGTAATCGGCGGCCGGGAAGTATATCTTCGCCTTTTCGGTGGGAATCGTGGTGTTCCGTGGAATGATGGGGTCGAAAACCAGCCGTTTACCGAACAATCCTTCCCGCAGGGGCGCCGTACCGAGGGTGTAGGGGCAGACATCGGTGAGTACGAGGTCTTTGTTGTTGATGCTGCCCTCAATGAGCCCTGCCTGAATAGCCGCGCCCCGGGCTACCGTCAAATCGGGATCCACCAGGGAGCGGGGAGAGGCGCCGAGGGTTTCCTCCACCAGTTTTTTTATGCAGGGTATCCGCGTGGAACCCCCCACAAGGAGAACGACTTGCAAATCTGAAGGAGCAAGTTTCGCATCCGCCAGGGCGCTCATCATGGGTTCACGGGTAGAGGCGACTTTCTCCGATACCCAGTCCTCAAAGTTACGGCGGCTGACGGTCTTTTCCACCGAAACCGGCTTTCCGTCCTTGTCAGTCAGGAGGAAGGGGAGGGACACCGTATACTCATCCTCGACGCTCAGGGCGATTTTACAATCCTCCGCCGATTTTTTAAGGCGCATGAGCGCGCGCTCATCCTCTGTCGGATCGGCGAGGTGGCGCATGATGATTTCATCAAAGTCCTTGCCCCCCAGTTGATTGTTACCGCTGCTTGCCTTTACGTCGATGACCCCTTCAAAAAGTTCAAGCACGGTAACATCGAGCGTACCGCCGCCCAAGTCGTAGACCAGTACGTTCTTGCACTCCTTGAGGTTTGAAAGGCCGTAGTCCAGGGCCGCCGCTGTGGGCTCGTTGATGATACGCTCTACATGGAGGCCGGCAAGCTCCCCGGCTTTCGCCGTCGCCCGCCGCTGCACGTCGGTAAAATAAGCCGGCACGGTGATCACGGCGCGGTCGATCTTTTCCTCCAGGCTGCTTTCCGCACAGCGGACCAGGTAGCTAAGGAGCATGGCCTGAATATCTTCCGGCGCGTACTCTTTTCCGTGGGCTTTGAGCGTTTCACCGCTGCCGGTGAGTCGCTTAACCTCTATGAAGGTACAGTCGGGCCGTGTAAAAAGATATTCGGCGGCTTCTTCACCTACAAGAACCGTACCGTCTTCCCCTATATGTACTACCGAAGGAGTAACTACTTTTCCCAAAGAATTGGGAAGCAGCTTCGGCGTGCCATCAACAATACAGGCGATTTCCGATGTTGATGTTCCCAAATCAATACCGACTATTCTGCTCATTTTTCGTATTCTCCTTCGCTTTGATCTTGACTATCGTACTGATCGTCGATTTCGGTATCCGCTCTCTCCGTTTCCCGGACTGCGTCTGCTTGCCCACGGCTTACCACAACTGCGGCTTTGCGTACAAGAGCGTTCTGATACACATAGCCGCTCTGAAGCACCTGAACCACTTGCTCGCGGGGAAAAGGCGATTCGACGCTTGCCTTGACCGTATGAATTTGCGGATTCATGGGCTGCCCTTCTTCCCCAAGGCGGAATACACTGCACCCGGCAAGGATGCCGCCGGACTTTTGCCAGAGGATGCCGGCCTGATGCTTCAATTCTTCGCTGCCGCTTTGCCGCGCGTAGGCGCAAAAATCTTCCAGAAGGTCGCAGAGGTATATCGCCGCGGAGACCAGCTTGTTTGCGCGGACCGTTTCGGCATTCAGGGTTTCCTGCAAGACATGAGTATCTTGTTCCTTTACCAGATCGTAGATTTCTTCAATTTGCAGGGAAACATCGACTTGTTTTTTGTTGAGTTCCGTTAAAAGCTCTTGCCCCACCGCCGCAAGTTCCGCAAATTCGTATTGGGGAAGCATCCTGGCTTCACGGGAAAGCAGTTTGTTAAGTTCGGCTTCAAAGTTCAGCATAGGCTAACTAGCAACCTGTAGCACTTTATCATGGTTTTTAGTATACCAAGAAAAGAGATTATCTGCAAGCAGATAAAAAGACATTTTTATGGCGGAACCATGATAGCAATTTCAAGGCGTCAATTTTAGGAGTATACAGCCTCCTCCCTGTATGATATTCTTAACAAGCTCGAGAGCCATGTTGGTGGTTTTCTATTTTTGATATATATTAGTATGGAGGATGTATGAAAAAATTTATTGTATTCATTTTTATTGGTATGCTGATTCAGACTTTCCTGACAGCCCCTACGGCACGAGCCCAATCCAGGGATATTCAGGGTAAAATAGAGACGGCATTTTCCCAGGCGGGCATCCCATTTTTAAAGCAAAGCCGGCCCATTAACGATTTTACCCTGCCTCTGCTGGATGGAAAGAATGTCAAACTGAGCGGCCTCAAGGGTAAGGTGGTATTTTTGAATTTCTGGGCTACATGGTGCCCTCCCTGCCGTGAAGAAATGCCTTCTATGGAAGTCCTGTACAAGCGTTACCGCGATAAGGGCCTTGAATTCCTTGCCGTGGACATTATGGAAAAAAAGGAACAGGTAAGTTCTTTTATGAAGGATTTCGGCCTCAGTTTCCCCGCGGCTCTTGATAGCTCCGGGGATGTAAGCGGTATGTACGGCATACGGGGCATACCAACCACCTTTATCATAGACAGGCAGGGCAGGATAATCGTTGCCTCGGTAGGCGGCAGGGAATGGAACACACCGGCCATGCTCAATGCCTTCGATCTGCTCCTCAGCGATGGGAAATGACATCTCAATTCCAGCTGCTTTTATTGCTGGAATGTTTTCCTTCCTGTCTCCCTGTGTATTGCCGCTTGTGTCCTCCTGGCTTGTATTTTTAAGCGGGGCGGCAGGCGGCGTTGCAGGGGACTCCCTGCAACCTGATGCGGAAAGTGGGGAGGGCCCTGATGATGCAGGACAGGATGCTTTTCCCCGTAAAAAGAACCCAAGCGCCGCCTATCAAAAGGGTATGCTTGTCTCTACCCTTTTCTTTATAGTTGGCTTTAGTATCGTCTTTATTGTTCTCAGCATCGTACTTTCGGGCTTTATGTTCTTTTTGAGCGGTATCAATACTATCATAAACTATGCGGCAGGGATCATCGTAATTATCCTGGGCCTCAACATCATGTTTAACTTTATACCATTTCTAAATTATGAAAAACGCCTCCATCCGGAACGTCCGCATAGCTTGACCGGAGCCCTGCTTGCGGGTATTGCCTTTGGCGCAGGCTGGACCCCCTGCATAGGCCCTATTCTGGGGAGCATACTGCTCATGGCAAGCCAGGACGGCGCGCTGCTTCCGGCGATCATCTGCCTGATCGTGTACTCCGCCGGTCTGGGACTGCCCTTCCTTGCCGCCGCCTTTTTCTGGGGGGCTTTTATACGGCATCTTGCCAAGCTGAAAAGCATCCTGCCGCTTATCTCCAGGATAAGCGGTGTATTTATCATAGGCATCGGTATTTTTATCTTTACCGGACGTTTTAGCGCCTTAAACAGCTTTTTCCTTAAAAGCGGCTACGCTCTCGCATCCTGGTCAAAAAGCGGCGGCCCTCATGTACGGTTCCTGCCGGCGCTGGTCTTTCTGATCATAGCCCTGTTCCCGCCGGTCCTGCGTATCATTAAGAAAAGGCCGGTTTTTTCATACGGCATTATCGTCTTCTCAGGGCTCTTTCTTATCCTTGCTATTGCCCAGGCAGCCAACATTCTTAATTGTATGGACTTGCTTGCCGGATGGTTTATGTTTATCGGGGTGTAAAACAGTTACTCAATCATCTTCATCTTACATTTAGGCAATCCGATATATTGACATATTCTATATAAGGGAATATAATATAAATATAAATCATCCCGCGCGGGTACAGGGATAAAAACGGAGGGAAGCTATGGCAATGAAAGTTGATACCACGATAACTATAGGTAACATCCTTTCGGCAATCGGTATGCTCGCTGCAATTGTTGTATTTCTTATCAGTATAAACATAATCACAAACGAAAACCGCGAGGATCTTAAGGAGATCCGACAGTCCATGCGGGAAATGCACACCACGCTTAACGCTATAGACAAGCGGACGGCAGTTCTTGAAGAGCGTACCAATCGAGGATCCGTATTTTGGTAGGAAGACGTTTATATATTCACAGGACATAGTGGAACCGCTATACCACGTCCCCCGTGGGTCAAGTTTAGACCTTTGGGGGGCCTCAAAAGCCACACAATTTTTTCCCCGCCTTCGGCGGGGAATTAAGGGTTAAAAGGTTGAAGGGCTAAAAAGCCCGGACGGCCCGAACCGAACGGGTATTATACTTGTGGACGTAGTCGGTGTACGGGCTGCCATCGCTGAAGCTCTGACCACACGCGCTAGAATTATCGTACTCCGACGAGGACCAGTACCAAAAATTGCTAAAACCACCCAGCCCCTTTGCAGTGAGGTTCCTATACATCAAATTCAGTTCGACCTTACTCGGCAAAAACCAGTCGTCATAGCCGCCGTAAGCGGCGGCATCACAGAACTGGGCCGCGCGCCCGCTTTCCCCCAACTGCTTTAGCCGGCTTACTATCAGTTCCGTGTTCCGCTTCCCGCTCCCTATTCCATCATTTGTTCCGCCTACAGTTTGCATATACGCGCCCCATTGAAGCCCCACACCCATATCCTGCGGCGCGGCTTCAAGGTAGCGCCAACCGTCGGAAGAAAAACCCTTATCGAAAAACACGATGCCGCCCGCGGGGCCGGTATCCCCTATCTTGTATATTTTCCCCGCGGCCGGGCGCACTGCCTGTTGCGGCTGCTGTACGATTGTTCCCTCTTTTCCGGCGGCCATGCCCGCTACAAACGCCGTTACCAGGGTGTTTATCCCCGTGTACAGTTCCCGCGAGCTTCCTCCCATAAAATCGTGGGTGCTGTGCGAAAACTGCCCCGTCTCCACGTCAAGCACCTTTACCGTTACCGCGTAATCGCTGCCCATCGCGTCCACCGAACCGGTAACGATATAGCTGATGTTCTGTAATTGCAGCTTCTTCACGTTCTCACTGCTCGATATGCTGCTTACCACTATCTGTTGGTTGGCAAGCAGCTTGTCTATCTCCTCCCGCGTGATGACGCGGTATTTCCCCGCGGCTATCAACTGCGATTCCACCAGATTCCGCACGGTTACCGCGTCCCGCAAGGTTTTAAGCTCGTTATCGTTGGTACTAAACTGCACCACCGCAAGCTGCGGCAGGCCGCTCTGCCCAAAAACCGCCAAACACACCGGTAAAAACACCGCCGCCGTAAATAATTTTTTCATCTCCGTCTCCTTTCCATGCCTGTGTAGGGGCGGGCAGCCCCGTCCCTGCTATGCAGTTTATACCCGCCCATACCGGCGGATCAAGAGATTTTGGAGACATCACGGCTTAAAACGGAGGCAAGAACGCGCTTCAGCCTTCCTTAAAAAGGCCGATTTTCCTGAATTTTTGATAGCGCCGTTCGGGAAGCTCCTCACGGTCAAGGGCGCGGAGGCGTTTGACCGCGTCTGTAACATAGGCTTCGATGTTCCTCGCGGTCAGGGCCTTGTCCATTTTAGCCCCGCCTTCTGCTTCTTCTATAATTTTATCGCAGATGCCGAAGGACAATAGATCCCGGGCGCTTATCTTCATAAGTTCGGCGGCTTCGCGTTCCCTCCCCGAATCCTTCCAAAGTATGGAGGCAAAACCCCGCGGGCTGATAACCGAATACAGGGCGTTTTCCAGCATGGCAAGCTCGTCGCAAACGCCCAAAGCCAAAGCGCCGCCGCTGCCGCCTTCCCCCAGCACGATGGAAATAACCGGGGTTTTAAGGCCCATAAATTCCATAAGGTTGCGGGCAATGGCCTCTCCCTGTCCGCGCTCCTCGGCGCCGACGCCGCAGTAAGCGCCGGGCGTGTCGATAAAGCAGATAACGGGACGGCGGAATTTTTCCGCCTGCTTCGCCAGGCGCAGGGCCTTACGGTAGCCTTCCGGGTGGGGCATGGAGAAGTTGCTCCGTTTCAGTTCTTCAATGTCCCTGCCCTTAACCTGCCCGATAAGGGTTACCGGCACGTCCCCCAAAAAGGCCGCGCCGCCCATGACGGCCGGATCATCCGCGTAGTACCTGTCCCCGTGAAATTCGGTAAATTCCTTAAAGATAAGGGAAAAGTAATCCCTGACTGAAGGTCTTCCTATGCCGCGGAGCAGTTCCAGTTTTTTATCCAACGATAGTTCAGACATCAGCGCCCCCTAACGGTTTATAGTTGTGGATGCGGAGCAGCCGCGCAAGGACGGTACGCAGCTCGTCCCTGCAAACGATCATGTCGGCAAAGCCGTGTTCCTGCAAAAACTCGGCGGTTTGAAAATTTTCAGGCAGTTTTTCGCCTATAGTGTCCTGGATAACCCGCTTGCCGGCAAAGCCGATAAGCGCCCCCGGCTCGGCCAGGATAATATCCCCCAGGCTTGCAAAGGATGCCGTTACGCCGCCTGTCGTCGGGTCCGTCAGTACCGTTATGTAAAGCTGTCCGGCCTTCCCCAGCCTGGCTACCGCACCGGATGTCTTTGCCATCTGCATAAGCGAGAAGATGCCCTCCTGCATACGGGCGCCGCCCGAGGCGGTAAACAGCACGACGGGCCGCTTTTTCTCAACGGCATACTCAAACACCCTGGTGATCTTTTCCCCCACAACGCTCCCCATACTGGCCATCATAAAATTGCTGTCCATGATCCCAATGATAAGCGGGTAGCCCTCTACGGTACATTCACCGGTTACCACCGCTTCCCTGGCGGCGCAGCTCCTTTGAAGCCCCGCGATTTTAGCCTCGTAACCGGGAAAGCCCAGCGGGTTTTCCGATTCCATGCCGGCATCCAATTCGGTAAAACTATCCGTATCCGCGGTTATTTCCAGCCGTTCCTGCCAGGTAAGCCGGGAATGGTAACCGCAACTGCCGCAGATTTTACGCTTTTTTATAAATTCCCCGTAATCCATCACCGTATTGCAGCGCGGACAGGTAAAATTCTCCTGATTATCACTCATGCTTTACATAGTATCCTTTTTCAGCCGGAATGTCAATATTCAGATTGACATAATTTGTAAAAATGTAACAATGGGCTTATAGATTACAGATGTATAGATAAGCAATTATTAATACCGCGCACTGCTATTTATGATAAATACTATCTTGAGGGGGCGGGAATATAAAAAGGGTACGGAAATCGGAAATATCCGCACCCTTTGCTTACAGGACTGAAAAGGAAATTATCGTTACAATATTTTACTATAACCTGTTCAAGCGCCGCTCATAACAAACAATCCACGCCTCAATTCGATTTTAGCGATTTAGGGCGTTTACCGTATCTGAATCAGTTTGAGATTCATCAGGATTGTCCGTTACGATCAGGCGCCTTCCTCTTCCGGGATTTCAATCCTCACGGCATGTATCTCTATGCTGAGATCGGAGAAAAGGACAATGCCGTACACCAGTACTTCGGTTTCTCCGTCGATGGTAACGTTGGCCCAAGCATACTGATCCACATGAACCACTACCGACCATCTTTCATCGCCATCCGTGTTGACCAGGACAAAGGTATCGGGAACACGCTGAACCTCAAGTACACCCTTCAGGATTACATACTGATTGGGGGATGTGTTCAACAAGTCCCTCACGGCAATGGGTTCCACCGACGGACCGGTGTAGCCGCCCCTTCCAAAGTCTTGTGCAAAAAGCGAGACGGAAAGGCAGGCGATTCCGACAACAAAAAAACATACAAGTTTTTTCATACATCAACTCCTAAAATGTAAGATATTATATTATATTCTTATTTATTTTTTTTAGCAATGGAAAAATGCAAAAAAATGTGTGTTTTTGGTGATAAATATTCATTTTTATGTATGCCTGCCGATAGGCGGAGAGCGGCGGTTTGCCCCCGCATAAAGGGCGGGCGGCAGCCACAGTGTATCAGCCGACGCTTAAAAGATGCTCCGCCAGGATCCTGCAGCCTATACCTATCAGCACGACACCCCCGGCTATCTCCGACCATTTCTCAAAACGTAAGCCTATCCCCCGTTTAAGGCCCCGCCGCAGACGGCTGCCGAGGATAAAACCGGCAAGGCAGACAAAGAAGGTGATCCCGCCTATGATCCCTGAGGAACTCCAGATACCGTGTCCCATGATATTGAGGGAAATACCCACCGCAAGGGCGTCAATGCTGGTAGCCACCGACAGGGTAAGGAGGGACCAGAACCTGCAAATATCCCCGGCCCCGCGTTCAGAGGGAGGCGTTTCGGCATCGGGCTTTATACCTGCCGCTTCCCTGATCATCCTGGCCCCAATAAAGACCAGAAGGATAAAGGCTATCCAATGATCATAGGCCTCGATATAAACGATAAACGTACCGCCCAGATACCATCCTGCCACCGGCATAAGGAACTGAAAAAGGCCGAAGAAGAAGCTGGCCCGAAGCGCATGAAAAGGCCGCAGTCCCTTGATGCAGATACCCGAACTTACAGAAACCGCGAAGGCGTCCATGGAAAGGCTTAAAGCTATACATACAAGGTAAATCATCGTATACCGTTTAATCCGCTGGAACGGGCGCTCATTTCTCTTCCCGCAATATGTTCCCGCACGCTTCAAGGAAAATATCCATCTCCCCGTCCGTTCCCATGCTGATACGCAGGTAATCGGCAATGCGTTCCTTGTTGAAGCGGCGTACCAGAATGCCCCGCTCCCTAAGCCGCGAAAAAAATACCGAACCGCTTATGCGGGGGGGACGGGCGAAAATAAAATTGGCCTGAGAGGGGATGACGGTAAAGCCAAGCTCCCCCAGCGCGGAGGAAACGCGCTCCCTTGTGGCCCGTATCTTGCCGTTGATTCCCGCATAGTAGGCGGTGTCGTGCATGGCCGCCGCCGCTCCCGCCTGCGCCAGACGATCCAGGGTGTAGGAGTTAAAGGAATCGCGGATACGGCAAAGCCCTTCGATAAGATCAGGATGCCCCAAGGCAAAGCCCACACGGAGGCCGGCCAGGGATGCGGACTTGGACAGGGTCTGTATCACCAGGAGGTTGGGATGATCGTCCAGGGCCGGGACCACCGATTCCCCGCCAAAGGCTATATACGCCTCGTCAACAATCAGCACCTTGCCGCGGGTTTCAAGGTACGCGGCCAGGGACAGGATGGCTTCGCTTTCCAGGCTTCTGCCCGTCGGCGCATTGGGGTTAGGAAAGATCACCCCGGCTGAGGGCTGCCGGTAATCGTCAGGGTTGATACTGAAATCCGCCGTCAGGGGTATCCCGGTAAACGGCACATTCCAGAGCCGGGCATAAACCGGATAGAAACTGTAGCTGATATCGGGAAAGAGTATGGCGGCCCCCACGGGCGTTTCGCGGCTCTCAAAAAAGGCGGCAAAGGCAAAGGCCAGCGCCTCGTCCGAGCCGTTTCCGGCGAAAATCTGTTCCGGTCTCAGCCCAAAGTACGCGGCGGCCGCGGTCCGCAGATCCGTACAGGCGGGGTCGGAGTAGAGCCTGAGTTCTTCTCCCGTACCGTCCCCCTCAAAAATCTGCCGTACCGCTTCCCCTACCCGTGGTGAAGGAGGGTACGGGTTCTCATTAGTGTTGAGTTTGATAAACTTCCTGTCCCTTGGCTGTTCGCCGGGGATATAGGGATCAAGCCCCTTCACGCGCGAATTCCAGTACCTGCTCATTTCTTATGCCTCCTATCCAATTCGTTTAACACCTCGTCGACACCGATACCTGAGCGGGTTATAAGCGCGGTTGTAAAGTAGATAAGGTCCGCGGCTTCCCAGACGATCTCATCGCGGGTCTTGGCTTCGCAGAGTTCTTCGGCCTCTTCCAGCACCTTTTCCCGTACCAGTTCCTCATCCAGCGTTGCGGTGTAGGAGCCGGGAACAGGGTTGCGGAAACGCTCCGCAATGATCGCCTGGAGGTATTCCCAGGTATAGCGGCGGTCCGTTCCAAAACACGACCACGCGCCGGTATGGCAGACCGGCCCCGCAGGTTCGGCAAGGGCAAGCAGGGCATCGCGGTCGCAGTCGGCGCGGATGCGGAGAAGTCTGAGCGTATTGCCGGAATGTTCCCCCTTCATCCAGAGCGTATCCCGGGTACGGCTGTGGAAACAGACATAGCCCCGATCAAAGGCCGCCTCAAGCGCTTCCCGGTCGGTAAAACCGATCATCAACACCTGTCCGCCGGGGCTTTGAACAATGAGGGGCAGCATATCCGGGCCGGAAACGGACGAACCTTTCTTCCAGTTAAGCGAAGCAATGAAGGCTTCCGCCGGATTTATCGTGCCGGTATAGAGGGCCATGCCAAGCTGGACATCGCAGCCCAGGGCGGCAAGCTCCTCGATTTCCTGTATGGTCGAAACGCCGCCCGCCGCGGTGATCTTACAGGATACCGCTTCCCTCAACGCTTTTACCGGCGCCATATCTATGCCCGTCATGGTACCTTCGCGTTCAACGCCGGTAAAGAGAAGTTCCGAGGCATAGGGCTCTACCTGCCGCGATGCTTCGATAAGGTTAAGGCCGGTGGGTGTTTTCCAACCGTCCACGACTATCCCCCCGTTCCGCGCGTCAACGGCAACAATCACCCGTTCCCTGCCTATTTTCCGGGCGAGGCTTTCGAGGAACGGGACGTTCACGGCAAATTCACCACCGGCAATACCCGCTCCCCGCCTGTCGGGGTTGCGGAAAACGGCGGAACCGGCAATCACCTTGACCGCGCCCAGGCTTACCAGTTCACGGGCCTGTTCCACGGTTCTAACGCCCCCTCCCACGCGGCACTCGGCCTTGCGGAGTAGGCGTTTTACCAACCCGCCGTTATCGCCTTTGCCCATAGCCGCGTCAAGGTCTATCACCGCCACTTCGCCATAGCGGTCAAATTCAACGGCCAGTTCCTCCGCGTTATCCCGCTCAAGCATTAATTCCGATCCCTGTTTTAACTGGACGGCCTTCCCGTTCCGTATATCTATCGAAGCAATTACCATCTCACGCAAACTCCTTTCACCTCAGCGTGTTTCTTGATCTCCTGTATGGTGGTTTTTTCAAAGTGCAGTAGCGAGGCTACAAGAGCGGCATCGGCATTGCCCCACTCGTCCTCGTGCCCCGCGCCAAGCGAAGCGGCGTTTGGGGGCAGCAGCACATGGGCAATCTGGTCAAGAGTACCCGCGCCGCCCGATGCGATTACCGGCACGGGGACGGCATCCAGCATGGTTCTGGTCAAAGCGAGATCGTAGCCCGCACCCGTACCGTCGGCATCAATTGAATTGAGAAGTATCTCCCCGGCGCCGAGTTCCACAGCCCTGACAGCCCATTCAACCGCGTCAAGGCCCGTATCAACCCTGCCGCCGTGCGAAAAGGCGTGCCACCGGGGGCCGGCGCCTACCCGCGCCGCGTCAATCGAGAGCACCACGCACTGGCTCCCATAGGCGCGGGCCATGGCGGTAAGCAGCGGCGGATCTTTGAGCGCCGCGGTACAGACCGAAACCTTGTCCGCTCCCGCGTTCATAGCTTCGCGCATATCCTCTACCGTCCGTATACCGCCCCCAACGCAGAGGGGGATAAAAACTTCGGCGGCAACCTTGCCCACCACATCAAGCAGGGTCGCCCTCGATCTATACGAAGCGCCTATGTCGAGGAAGGTCAACTCGTCCGCTCCTTCCTCATTGTAGCGCCGCGCCAGTTCTACCGGATCGCCCGCGTCCTGTATACCCTTGAATTTCACGCCTTTAACCACCCGTCCTTCATCAACGTCAAGACAGGGAATTATCCGTTTTGCCTGCATCCCGCCTCCTTAACCGGCCCAATTCTCAATCAGTTTAAGCCCCGCCGCGCCCGATTTTTCAGGGTGAAACTGCACCGCCGCCAGGGCGCCCCGCTCCACGGCGGAACAGTAGCGCAGGTAGTAGTCGGCTTCCGCCGCAACCGTTTCATCGTTCAGCGGAGCCGCATAATAGGAATGTATATAATAAAAGAACGATTTTGCAGGCAGGCCGCGGAAGAGCTTTGAATGAGGCCAGGCTTCGGTCTCGTTCCAGCCTATGAGGGGAACCTTGCGACCGGGGAAACGCTTGACCGCGCCGGGTATGACGGAAAGGCCCCGTACCGCAATGCCGTCAACCGGCGGAGCTTCCTCGGAAGAATCGAAGAGGAGTTGAAGCCCTATGCAGATTCCCAGGAAAGGTCTGTCGGCCCTGATCCATTCTTTTACGGCATCCCCGTACCCCGATCTGTTTAACGATGCCGTCGCGGTAGCAAAATGACCGTCCCCGGGGAAGATGATCTTCTCAAAGGGCGATGCCGGTATGCCGTTCCCCGTAAGGGACTTAAAACCGCCGGGGGAAAGCTCTTCGGGCCCCGATACAAAACGGGCGGCAAGGCCCAGGCGTTTCAGCGCGTTCATCACCGACCCCAGATTCCCCGCGCCATAGTCTATCACTCCTATCATGCCCGCCTCCTTGTAACGTATGATGAGCGCGCCGCGGCCGCACGCCGGACGTTCATACCAGAACGCCTTTGGTTGAGGGGATCGTATCCGCGGAACGGGGATCAAGCTCCGCCGCGTCCCTCAGCGCGCGGGCGGCGGCCTTGAACAGGGCTTCGATTTTATGGTGATCGCTACGCCCCCGCAGTATTTCAAGGTGCATCGTGATGCCGCCTGAAAAGGCAAAACCCCGCCAGAAATCTTCCACCGTATCAACCTGAAAACTTGAAACAACAGAAACGCCGCCCACCCCCGCTGAAACAAGGGGAATGGAAAAGGCGGCTTCAAAGAACAGGTACGGCCTGCCGCTTATATCCACCGCGGCCCGCGCCAGGGCTTCGTCCATAGGGAGGAGGCAGGACCCGATACGCCGTATACCCCGCTTGCCGCCCAGGGCTTGCGCAAAGCACTTACCCAGGACTATACCCGTATCTTCAACCAGGTGGTGCTGATCGGTTTCAAGATCGCCGCGCGCCCGGACTTCCAAATCGAAAAGCCCGTGCCGCGCGAAGGCGTTGAGCATGTGGGCCATAAAGCCGATAGGATAATCGAGCTTGGCCGCGCCCGTCCCGTCAATGTTGAGCTTTACCGTAACATCGGTTTCCCCGGTAGCGCGGTTTAGTTCCGCAATCCTTGCCATACTTCGCTCCTGTCTTAACTGTTCTAAGGGACAACTTTACGGAGATCGTATTCCACGATATCCGCGGCTCCGAGCTTCTTCAGGCGGGGGATAAGATCGCTCACCTCGCTCTTCTTTACGGCTATCTTGACCGCATACCCCGCATCGCCGTAGAGAGGCGCAACCGTCGGGCTACGCATACTGGGAAGACCGGCAACCAACCCGGCAAAACATTCTTTGGAAATATTCATCTCCAGCATTACCTTACTGCGGCCGTCCAGTACCGCCCTGAAAAGCATGGCCAATTCTTCAATGCGTCCGCGCTTTTCCGCGTCCGCCATTACCGCTTTTGACGCAACAAAACGGGTGGACGATTCCAGCAATACCGCCGTAATCTTGAGGCCGTTATCGCGGAGGGTCTGCCCCGAAGATGTATTGTCGATGATCATGTCCGCATCGTCAGGCGGGAAAACTTCGGTAGCGCCGTAGGTACGAAGTATACGGTACCGGTAACCGGCGCTTTTAAGCCAATTCTCGGCCAGGTTGCAGTACTCGGTAGCCACGACGATTTTTTTTGCTTTCAGGTCGTCTTCGCCGGTTTCCGCGGGAATTGCCGCCACAATCTTAACCTTGTCAAAGCCCAAATCGAGGACCTCAACCACATCGGCGCGGCTTTCCTGAATCCAGTCTATACCGGTAAAGCCCGCATCGTGGCTTCCCAATTCCAGCAGTTCCCCTACGTTCTGGGGCTTCATTATCTTTGCATCAAGCCAATCCGCATTGATCGCCGGACGGTAGGTACGGTCGGCAAGGTAGATAGGGAACCCCGCTTCATCAAAAAGCCGGGAAACATTATCAAATATACGCCCCTTGGGGATAAGTATACGCAACTTAGTCATAATAGGCAATAGTAGGGGTTTATGCGTGTTTTTGCAAGATCAGATACCGCCTCTTTGCGGAGAGATCGGGGGGCCTTTCTCTTATTCCGTTACCATCACCGCAACACCGTCCGGTATCGCCGTAATGGAGGCGCTACCCGTACCCAGCATCCGTTCGGCTGTTTTGACCGCTTCTTCAATGGAATGGGCCGGCGTCATGTGGAGGTCCCGCACCATCTCATCGGGGGCGTCGGACATATAGATAAGCGCGGCGTGTTTCAGCACACGGGCAAATATCTGAGACTGCCACTGGTCAACACGGGTGCTTTCCCTGGGGGTCTTCATAAAGGTATCGAGCATACGGTCAAGGTTCTTTTCCTCGGCAAAGGTCTTGTAGAATTCCGGCGCGCCGTGGCCGTCGCCGCTCTTTGCCAGCATGATGATTACCCCGCCCTTCCTGACCGCCGCTTCCGCCGCAGTCATGCCCTTAACCGCTTGGTAGATGTTCTGGTCCAGGGGGTAGCCTCCGTTGGTAACAATGGCTATGTCGGCCCTGCCGCCTGCGGGGCCGGCTTCTACGCGGCATTTGTCTGAAAGAAAGGCGGCTCCGGCGCGGTGGGCCAAGTCGCAGTCGCCCGCGCTTGCGTAGATCACCTCTTTCTGCGAATTGATAACGACGTTGCAGATAAAGGCAAGACGGGCGCAACGGGCCGCGTAGAGCATATCAATATGGATAGGGTTGCCGTCCAGTATGCCGGTCCTCGCCCTGGGGTGGGCTATGAATTCGGCATTGTGGTTGTAGACAACGGTCTTCCTGCCTGCTATGCCGGGCAGCACGCTCTTGCGTCCGCCTGAAAAACCCGCGAAAAAGTGCGGTTCGATAAAGCCCTCGGCAACCAGGAGGTCGGCCTCCATCGCAAGCCTGTTGACAACCAAGCCGCCGCCCGAAGGCAGCCTGCCCAGATAGGCCGTTTCAGGCGAATCGCAGTTATGGAGAACTATCCTCTCGTCCCGCATAAGAGCGGGGCCGAACTTTGCCTCAAGCTCTTCCCGCGTCGTATCACGGTGGCAGCCTGTGGCGATAAGGATAGTGATATCCGCGTCCGGGCTGCCTCGGCGTATCTCGGAGAGCATCAGGGGCACGATGATCCTGCTGGGTACGGGCCGCGTATGATCGCTTGCAATGAGGACCACCCGCTTCTTGCCTTCAGCCATAACACTCAGGCGGGGGGTCCCTATCGGGTTGGCCAGGGCATCCCGTACCAGATCTTCCTGGCTTTTATCCGCGCGGTAACGGTGCATACACGATACCAGTTCGCCTTTAAAGCGGCTTTCAGGAATAGTGAACGGCAAGGTTTCCTTTCCATAGGGAAACTCGATAGTCGGCATTGCCCGTATCCCCGCTTAGGCCATAGTCTTGATAAGGGAGAAATCGCCGCAGGCCGCGGCCCGGAGTATGGGGCCCATGTACTCATCAACCTTGGCCGCGGTAAGGGGAACCGGCATATTCTTGAGTTTCATGTCAAGCTGGGGATCCTTTGCCGCTTCGAGGGCCTTGTCGATATAGGAATCGTTGAATTTGGGGAGCTCCCGCAGTGTGGTAGGCGCCCCTATGGCCTTGCCGAAGGCAACCATCCCCTTGGCAACCGCAATGCCCAGGTCTTTGCCGGAAAGTTTGTCAAGGTCGTCCGCAATATAGCCGTATTTCTTGAATATGTCCCCTACCAATTTGAGCTGCCGGGGGATAGCCGGCGAGAAGAATACCGCATAATAGGGGTTCATTATCCCGCAGGCCGTTCCGTGGCCGGTAAGATCAACCAGGGAGAAGCTGGTAAGATGCGCGCCGTTTGTACCGCCGGCCATGATGGCATAGCCGCCTAAATCGGTAGACATTCCTATAGCCTCCCGCGCCTCCATATCATGGGGATCCTTGATAACGCGCGGCGTATACTGCACGGTAAGCTCCACCGCACATGAAGTCAGGGCGGCGGCAAGTTCGTATTTTTCTTTGGGAATGCCCGAAAAAACCTCGAAACAGTGGGCTATGGAATCCAGCGCGCCGTCTATAGTTACGGGGATGGGCATGGATGCGGTTACCTCGTAGTCGAAGACGCTGTAGAGGGGGACTATGCCGTCGTCAACAACAAGTTTTTTCTGCCCGGCCGCGGGGTCGGTGATGTTGGAATACTTGGTCAGATGGGCGCCGGAACTTGCCGAGGTCTGCACGGCGATAAGCGGGTAGAGTTTCTTCCCGGTTTGCTTGAGGGCTTCGCTTACGATGCCCGTGCCGAACCAGTGATCCACTTCAGGCGTAACCGCGCCGCCCAGCGTTGCAAGGAAGTCTGCCGCCTTGCAGGCATCAATAGTGGAGCCGCCGCCCACCGCAACGATCACATCGGGCTTATGGTGGAGTATATAGGTCTCTATACGGTAGACATCGGCGCGCGGGGCGTTCGGCCCGGCATCGGGAACGATAATCCCGCCGGCCAGGGAAACACCCGCGGCTTTCAGGGCATCAGTAACCTTGTCGGCAACAGGCTTCATGTAGGTCGTATTACAGACCACAAGGGCGTTCTTACCGAACAGGGCTGCAAGCCTGCCGACTTCACCCAGGACGCCGCGGCCAAAGATATAGTTACTTCCCTTCCAGTTTTTTAATAACTGCTGTGATTTCAAAAAAAGATCGCTCATTAAATTCCTCCGTAGCTCTTAGCTTATTGGAAATGCCTGATATGGGCAATATCATTCCCCATGTCGCAGTCGGTATTATCTTCCACCAGGATCTCCACGACATAGGTTCCCTTGGCCGCCGCCGCCCTGTCAAGAGCCTCTTCCAGTTCGGCGTAGGTAGAGACCCGTTCGGCCTGCGCGCCCAAACCTTCCGAAACCTTAACATAATCAATAAGGCCGCTCTTGTTTTCCGGCATACGCACCTGGTACTCGTAATTATAGGCATACTTCTGATTCTGGCGGATAAGGCTCAGGTAGGAATTGTTGAGGATGAGTACCGTTACCGGCAGGTTGTAGTTGGCCGCCACCGCCACCTCTTCCACAAGAAAGGTATACCCAAAATCGCCCATCACGCAGACAGCCTTGCCGCCGCCTGTCGCAACGCTGGCGCCTATAGCGCCGGGAATGTCGTACCCCAGCGTACCCGCTCCGCCCGACGGCAGGTATTTACGGGGCTTGTTGATAATCTGGTACTGACCGCTCCATATCTGGTTCAGGCCGCATCCGGTTGTAAAAATAGTATCGTCGTTGAAGTGCCTGTTGATAAGTTCATAGACCTCCCGCGGATCGATAACCTTTTTGCCGGGATCGGGCATGTGCCGGAATTTTTTCCGCAGTTCCGCAAAAGGCGCTGCCGGAGGAGCCTTCCTTACAAAGCCCGAAGCCTGTGCCGCTTCAAGGAGCAGGGGAAGAGCATCCGCCGCATCGGCGGTTATACCAAGCTCTGTCTTAACTATCTTCCCTATCTCGTTGGGGTCTATATCAATATGGATGAATTTCCTCCCGCCCTGGTAGACGGCGACCGCTCCGGTATGCCGGTCGGTAAAACGGCAGCCTATACCCAGCACCACGTCCGCACCCAGGAACACCTCGTTACCGCTGGAAGCCGCCCCAACCTGTATACCAACCTGCCCCGCATACAGGGGGTGAGCTTCCGGTATACCGCCCTTGGCCATATAGGTAATGATAACCGGAATACCCGTGTATTCGGCAAATTCCACCAGGGCCTGTTCGGCCCCGGATAAGATCACCCCTCCGCCCATAATGATGACAGGATTCTCCGCCGCGGCAAGCATCTTGACTGCCTTTTCGATAAGAGCCTTGTCGGGCTTGGGGGCGGCAGGCTTTGAAGGGGTATACGAATCGATGCTAAAGTCAATTTCCTTAAGCTGTATGTCCAGCGGAAGGTCGATAAGCACCGGACCGGGCCTGCCTGACCGTGTAAGCTCAAAGGCTTCGCGGAAAACTTCGGGAATTTTTGAAGCATCGGTTACGCAGTACGACTTTTTGGACACGGTTTTAACTATCTCCGCAATATCTACGCACTGGAAAGCCCCCTTACCCAACAGGGGGGAATTGGCCTGGCCGGTAATGGCGATCAGCGGAATCGAATCCTGCCACGCCGTATACAGGCCGGTTACAAAATTGGTGGCGCCGGGCCCCGATGTACATATTGCCAGGGCCGGTTTACCGGAAGCCCGATAGTAGGCGTCGGCGGCGTGAACCGCAGCTTCCTCATGCCGCATAAGGTAATGCTTGATAGGCGCCTCATTCAAATATTTATACACCGCATTAATCCCCGCGCCGGGAATACCAAAAGCATCGGTAATTCCTTCCTTAACCAAAATTTTAACAACCACATCCGCCGCTACCATACTTAGACCCCTTATAAAAAATACCTCTAATATTTAAAAGAAACTTTCAAGTACAATAATCCAACGAATGATTTTTGTCAATCATTAAGAGCCGGAATTGTTAAGATATGTCAAACCGCACCTGAGAATCTATTAGCAGCCTGTCGCACTACAGTGCAACAGGCTGTTGGAAAGTCCGGCGGGGCCGGTTTTTACCTCATTTCAAACAAAACCCGCTTCAATTAACCCCGTCTTCTTCCCGAATCTGAACACGGCGTATCTTGCCGCTGATGGTTTTGGGCAGTTCGCCGACAAATTCCACAATACGCGGGTACTTGTAGGGAGCGGTGATCTTCTTAACGTGGTCCTGGAGTTCCTTTTTTAACGTGTCGGAGGCGGTCCAGCCTTTGGCAAGAACGACCGTAGCCTTGACCACCGCGCCCCGGTCGGGATCGGGAATGCTGGTAATGGCGCATTCCAGCACTGCCGGGTGCTCGTGTAGGGCGCTTTCCACCTCGAAGGGGCCTATGCGGTAGCCTGAACTTTTGATAACGTCGTCGGAGCGGCCTACAAACCAGAGGTAGCCGTCTTCATCCCGCCAGGCCACATCCCCGGTATAGTAGATATTGTTCCGCCAAACGCTGTTCGTAAGTTCCCGGTCGCGGTAATAGCCGCCGAACATACCGGCGGGCGTGCGTTTATCGGTGCGTACCACTATCTGGCCTTCCTCACCCATGCCACACGACGTTCCGTCATCACGGAGCAGGTCTATATCGTAACCGGGGGAAGGCTTGCCCATAGAACCAGGCTTGGGTTCCAGCCAGGGGAAGGTGCAAACCGTTACGGTAAGTTCGGTCTGGCCGTAACATTCCCGCAGCTTGATGCCCGTTCCTTCCCTGAACCGTTCATATATCTCAGGGTTGAGGGGTTCCCCCGCCACCGTACAGTTCTTGAGGGCGGAAAAATCGTACCCCGACATATCTTCCTTGATAAAGAAGCGGTAAATAGTCGGCGGCGCGCAAAAGGTTGTGATCTTATACCTGGAGATGATTTTCAGCATAGCGGCAGGGTCGAAACGGTCAAAATCGTAGACAAAGACCCCCGTGCCGCAGAGCCACTGACCGTATATCTTCCCCCATGCGGCCTTGGCCCAGCCGGTTTCCGCGACGGTAAGGTGGAGTCCGCCGGGGATGACGCGCTGCCAGTATTTGGCGGTAAGGATATGTCCCAGGGGATAGGCAAAATTGTGTTGGACCATCTTGGGCATCCCGGTGGTGCCCGAGGTAAAGTAAAGCAGCATAATATCCTCGTTGGTATTTACCTGTGCCGGACGGATAAAATCGGGCGGAGCCTTTTCCAGCAGGGCCTTAAAATCCAGCCAGGGAGAATAACCGCTACCGGGGGCGGCATCGCCCTTTTCGCCGTCCAAACCGGCGTAGGCTTCGGCGGCCCTGCCCGCGACATCCGTATCCGCGGGAGTATGGACGGAGCGGACAAAGAACTTCAGTTTGAGGCTGCACCCCTCATCCGCATGGGGGGCCCGTTCCAGCCTGGCCTCCGTTTCATCCACCCGTTCCATGACCTTTTCATCATCGACGCAGATGATCGCTTCAACATCGGCGGCCGTACAGCGGTAGACCATATCCTTGGCGGTAAGGAGGTGTGTCGCGGGTATGGCGATGGCTCCGATCTTATGCAAGGCCAGAAGGATAGGCCAGTATTCCCAGCGCCGCTGGAGGATCAGCATGACAGGAGATCCCCGGCGTACTCCCGCATCGAGAAGAACATTGGCCGCCTTGTCGGAAAGCCGTTTGAGATCGGCATA
Source organism: Treponema sp. (assembly GCA_031276295.1). Taxonomy (GTDB): domain Bacteria; phylum Spirochaetota; class Spirochaetia; order Treponematales; family Breznakiellaceae; genus JAISNI01. Next base: position 1,121 of record JAISNI010000147.1, on the reverse strand, counting down.
GGTAAATTCCGCTTCGGCGCCCTTTTCATCGCACCAGAGCAGCGCCCGCTCAGCGGGCGTGTCTTCGGCAAGTTCATCCATCACGTCGTAGGCAAAGTTAAAATTATCCGGTACGTTTACCTGGAAATTCCGGTAAAAATCTTCATAAGAATCAAAATCCATCCTGGATACATACCGTTCAGCCAATACACTCATATCAATTTATCTCCTTATGTGTTATAAAACCATAGCCAGAAAGCGGGTACGCTGCCCGCCCAAGGCTTTCATACCGTGAGGCTCGTTTGAATCGTAGTAGATGCAATCCCCCGGCCCCAGTTCCGTTTCATGGCCGCCTACCGAAATAAGGAGCCGCCCTTCCAGCACATAATCAAACTCCTGCCCCGGATGGGTATTCAGGCTGAGGGGTTTCCCTTCGGTATCGGGACTTGCCTCGACAAGGAAGGGTTCCCCCTTTTTATGGTGAAATTTGTAAGCCAGGTTCCAGTAGGTATACATTGGACGCCTGCTTACCTCCGGCGCTTCCCCCCCGCGGGTAATGCAGTAGGTCTTGAGCTTGGGCGTCTGCCCGCTTATAAGCTCGACCAGGTCGACACGGAACCGCGCGGCAATCTCTACGAGGGCGCCTATGGGGAAATCCTTCTCCCCCGCTTCCCAACTGGTATACTCCGCCGGATCAAATCCCAGTTCCCTGGCCAGCGCCTCGCCGGATAATTCCTCAATTTCCCGCAGCACCTTAATCCGCGCCGTAATTTCGTCAACTTCTATGGACATAAACCTCTCCTTAAACCAAGGGTGCCTTTAAAAACGGAAAGTTTCTTATGGCGGCCCTCTATATTAACGGGGGAACATACAATTCCCCCAAAAAATTGCCTGCGGAACCGAACGGCAGCCGGAGGGAACCGGTGCGTATACGCCGGACGCGTAGCAGCCCTGATTATCGGGATTTTTTGCATAAAGCAGGCCAAAGGTCCGATGCAAAAAATCCACAAGTGCAACAAGCCGCTAGCAGTTTGTTGCACTTCGTCCCAAAACCGTATATTTAAGCAATTAATTGCAAAAATATACAGTTTAAATGTATAAAAAAGCCCTGAAAATCAGATATTTTGTATAAATATGCAAAA
>JAISNI010000045.1 GCA_031276295.1 Treponema sp. | reverse complement strand
AGGATATTCCACCCCTCGGTTATAGGTAATTCCCGGATCGTCTCGCCTTCGCGCCGCCACACGGAACAAAACCAACACCTGTTCGGGCAGCCCCGGCTTGTTATGACGTAGCCCTTTTTAAGGTACATCCCTGGAATAAATTCATCTCCCGGCAGTCCCAGCGCGGGGCCGCCGATCTCTACCGGCGCAATCTTCCTCCATTCCTTATACAGTTTTTCCGCTACGGGTATGTCCCATGTGAAGGTAACGGAAATATGTATTTTGTCCGCCTCCGTATCCTCCGAAAAAAGATCGGGGCTTCCGATGGCAACAAGGGAATCATCGGGAGTAGCATTTGTGCGGCGGGGAAACACCCGGATTATTTTCATGCCGTTCCCCCCGCTCGCGCCCCGTAAGATTCCCCGAAAAGTTCTCGCGCCTTTTGGTTATATCTTTTGGCCGCCTCCTTTCCCTTCCCGCTTATACTCATTTTCTACCCCTCAAACCTCTTTGAATCCCCTCGCGGCTTTCAAGGCTGTACAGCCTTCGCGCCGCCAAGAGGATTGCCGTACTCTTTCATATATTTGTCGATTTCGGCCTGTTTCAAGGGATATTTCTTCATCTGTTGAAACAGGGAGTAATGGGCAAAATTCGACACGGGAAATTGGCCGCCATGTCCCTTCATAATGGCGTACATCATAACTTCCCGATACTCGGTTTCGGTAACGGTAAATCTGATTATACGCTTTTTGGGCTTTTCCATACTTTATACCTTTCCTTCGCTGACCATTTTAACGGCTTTATCTCTAACGTGTTCTATGAGCCTGTTTAATACCCATAAATATAAACGCCCTATTAGCATTAGGGAAAACTTCAATGACGCCATATAATACGCCCCATAACTCCAAGCCAGCCATATTAGAGCAAGATCGATGAGCGATAATACATTTTTTATCACTCCTCTTTTCTCTGGTTTTAGCTCTGACAGTTTGACGGTTGTTTTAACATCCAGCAGATCAAAGTGTTTCGCTATTGCCAGAACAAAAATAATCCCCAGAAGAAGCAGACAAAAAAACGTGACAACCATGTTGTAAAGTGGAATAAAAACAGCGACAAACGGGCGGAAAACCTTTACTATCATATCCATTTGTGTCTGAATATCCGGTAATATCACCAACAAATTAAGCGCCATCGTAAAATAAACGATGAGAAACAAATCTATCGTCACAAAAATCACGCTCATGGTTCTTGTATTCGTTTTCATGTCTTACCCCTTATATATCCGCGCAAGATTCTTTTTCAGATGTACCCTGGTATGGGGCCGCAATACCTCGATGAGGGCGGCTATCTTTTCCGGGGTTGGTTCCGGCAGATGGTTATTGCCGCTGTCCGCCCCGATGTTTACCTGTTCCGGCTCGCACTCAAGAATGTCCCTTGAAAATGTACGAAGATTAAAGTCAATAATCGGCTCAATAGTTATCATTTTGCGCCCGGTGTATTTTTTTAAGGCATCCACCCTATCAAAAAATCGCGGGGCTTCGCTAATATTTGGAAAATACCAGTTACTCTCCATTGTTACGCAAAGTACGGATTTTTTCGGGTATTGGCACATGGGTATTTCTATGGCCCGCGCCGGGTTCTTTGTGTGCCAAAGGTAGGTGTTTTCAGGGTACTTCTCGCGGGCGACGCGGAATACCTCCGCAATAAAATCCCAGGGAACGGAGGGATGAAAAAGATCGCACCCGCTACATACAAAGATAAAATTATTCCCGCCAAGGTTTTTGCGTAATTCCCCGCTGTCAAGGTGTATCGGATTCTGCTTTTGCCCCCAGCGGCCTACGTAACAATAGGAACATTGGTAAAGGCACTTTCCTTTGACCGGGTTCCACCTGCCATCAACAAACTCATACATATTTCCAGTCGATTTATTCATTATTTCTCTCCCGTTCATCTAAATCTTCCTTACTTATTTCCAGCCATTCCGCCGTTTCCTCACGGCTATACTCGGCGTTCTTCATGGCCCACACCACCATTTCCAGGGATATACGCCTATCCCGGTAGAGTTTCAGGGCTGTCTGTTTTACATCCCGCTTCTGTTTTTCGGTCAAAGGTTATTCGCTCCTGAAATCCGGTATCATCCTGGTTAAAATACAAGCCCTTGACTTGCATATATGTTATAAGCGCGTCAAATGTCTTTAAAATCGCGTCATCAAGTCGCATGAAAACCAAGACCGGCAAGTCTTTTACGCGATGTTCAGAATATGCCTCAAGGTCCATTCCGTTAGTCCGTGCACTGGCTATATCCGGCCATCGGTTATTCCAGATGGCACAGAAATTAACCCTTCTGCAAGCGCCGCAATTTTTATCTTTCCGGCACATATCGGTTTGCATTATAAGGTTCCGCATCTTTTCAACGGTTAATCCATTTTGAAAATATTCAGGCATCTTTTTCTCCTTCCCGTTTTCCGGGCATTCAATTTAGGCTCATCATCTTTACGGTCGGTCTATATCGGCGGCTATCAGGGCTCCGGCCAGTACAGGCCCCGCTCTATCGGAGCCTCTCCGGGAGGGTAGCGGAGGAGGGGACGCCGTCTTTGCGTAGTGGGCCGCTCCTTTTCCGGCTCCTTTACTACCGGAAGCTCCGGTAACTCCTCCGGTTCGGGGCTGGCGGTGCTGATAGCTATGCCTTTATAGACCATGGCGCCGCACTTCCTTATCTTCTGGGATAAATACTCCGTGTTTACCTGTTTCCCCGATAAGAGCCTCACCCTCTCCGCCGCCGCTTTTAAGCCATCACAGCATTCGCCGTTTACCCACACGGGGATACGTTTATTACTCATTGCGCTTCCTTTTGATACACATTGCCTATCGTGCCAAGGTACTCCCGATATTCCCGTAATGCTTCCAGGCTGTCAAACATGGGTGACTGGAACTCCCCGTTCACGGTGTAATCCAGTATCCATACCTCCCCACTCATAACGGTGTGGACACGCTCGGTGCGGATAATGTAGATGTTCGGCTTAGGGATACTTACCACGTTTACCGGGTAACATCCAACCAGTAATAGGGCCAGAAAAAGAATGGCGGGTTTCATCGCGCTTCCTCCGGTTTCCAGTCGTCAGGCGGTGGTCCAGCTTCGGTAGCGCAGATAATCTGAA
>JAISNI010000023.1 GCA_031276295.1 Treponema sp. | reverse complement strand
GGGTTTCACACGAGTTTTCATCTGTACGAGGATGAGGAGCGGAAGTACCGACTGACGGGAGCGGAAGAGCTGCATTTTATAGAGCTGCCGAAATACCGGAAGCTGGAAGGGAAGGATATGGCATAATGCGCTGCATCGGTGGCTTTCGTATATCGACATAGAGACGCCGCTGGAGGAGATAAAGGAGATAGTAAGGATGGACAAAACGATAGCGCGGACGCACGAACTGATGGAGATGGTCAGGAGGGACAAGGAGTTGCTGCATGAGTATCAGATGTACGAACTGGCCCGTTCAGACGAAGCCAACATCCGCAATGGAGAGCGGAATATTGGTATCCGGATAGGTACGGAGAAAGCATGGAGAAAGGCGTATCAGGAGAAGCTGGAGATTGCCCGCAGTTTTAAAGCGATGGGTACTCCGCTTGAAACCATTGCCCTTAATTTCAAGCTGCCTCTTGATGTGGTTAAAGGTTTATAGAAAATAGCCGAACAGAAAATTCGCCGCTGCCGAACAGGTGGCAAGCCTAGATTCGCATCGGGGTACAGCTCCGTCGGTACAATAAATCTCTTATCGGGGCTTGGGGTAAGCGGGTACTAGTTTGATCACCCCATTTCCTATATAATTAAGTGATTATGAATAAGACAAATGAAGACCACGCCGTCCACTGGGCCGATGAAGTTGCGGCAAGGATCATCAGGGAGAAGGGCGGGAAGGATTGTTATACCTGCGCTTCGGGGATAACCCCCTCCGGAACGGTGCATATAGGTAATTTCAGAGAAATTATTTCCGTAGACCTGGTGGTGCGGGCTCTGCGCGACTTGGGCAAAAAGGTGCGATTTATCTATTCCTGGGACGATTACGATGTTTTCCGCAAGGTACCCAAAAATATGCCCAAACAGGAAGAGCTTGTAAAGTTCCTGCGGTTTCCTATTACGATGGTGCCCGATCCCTGGGAGCGCGACGGCAGTTATGCCCGGCATCACGAGGTTGATGTAGAGACTGTTCTGCCTCTAGTTGGGATACGGCCTGAGTATCTCTACCAGGCGGAACGTTACCGATCTTCCCTCTATGCCGAAGGCATACGCAAGGCGTTGGAACACCGCGAGGAGCTTAAAACCATTCTGGATAAATTCCGCGATGATGATCACAAAATTCAGGGGGAATGGTGGCCGGTCGGTGTTTTCTGTGATAGCTGCAATAAGGACGAAACCGATATTGAAGATTGGGACAAGGCTTGGAATCTGAGCTACCGTTGTAATGCCTGCGGTCATAGGGAAACGGTAGATCTGCGCAAGGCAAAAGGGGTAAAGCTGGGCTGGCGGGTTGACTGGCCCATGCGCTGGGAGTACGAAAAGGTTGATTTTGAACCGGCCGGCAAAGATCATCACAGTCAGGGCGGATCATTCGATACGGCCCGGCACGTATGCAAGGACGTGTACGGCTGGGAAGCCCCGGTAACTTTCCGTTACGACTTTATCGGCATCAAGGGATCGGTCGGGAAGATATCAAGCTCCTCCGGTCAGGTCCTGGATTTGGGGGATCTGCTGAAAGTGTATACGCCGGAATTGATCCGCTATCTTTTTGCCGGAACCCGGCCCAACACGGAATTCACTGTTTCCTTCGACCTTGATGTAATAAAAATATATGAAGATTACGACAAAACCGAGCGTATAGCCTGGAAGATAGAAGAGGCAAAGGACGAAGCAAGCTACCGGAGGGAACGGCGCATCTATGAGCTTTCCCGGACGGAGGTTTCTCCCGAAGGCAAAACCCTCATGCCGGCTTTTATGCCCTACCAGGTACCCTTCCGGCATCTGTGCAACCTTATCCAGATTGCAGGTGGCGATATTGATAAAACCATTGACGGCCTTGCAAGCACCGGTGCAGGCCGGGGGCCGCTGAAACCGGAACAGATTCCCGGCCTGCGCGTCCGTTGCAAATGTGCAAAGTACTGGATAGATTACTGGGCGCCGGAGGAGTTCCGCTTTAAGCTGCGACGGCAGGAAGACGGGAGGGCGCCCGGTCTTTCAGAAAGAGAAGTTGAAGTGGTGGGGGCCCTGCGGGATAGCGTTGTTGAGCGGATAGAGACATACCTTGAAGATAAATCCTGCGCCGAAGCGATCTACCAGGTTGCGAAGGATCAGGGTATAGAGGGAAAGGTCCTGTTCCGCGCCGCATACCAGGCGCTTATCGGCAAGGACCAGGGGCCGAGACTTGCCAATTTTTTGCGTTCCATTAGCAAAAAAGAACTTTTAGATATTCTAAAGGAGTACCGTTAGCTTCAGGCTCAAACCGGACGGCTTCTTTGGTTGTGTATGAAAGAAAACAGAAGCGGAAGGAGTTCTTATGAAAAGAAAGCAGTGCGCGATGGCAACCCTCATTTTTTTGATTGCACTATCGTCCATCGGGGCGGAGGATGGAATCACCTTTTCCACCGATCTGGGCCTGCAAGTTTCGAGCAGGCCGGAGGCAAAGCTGAGCGTTACCCAGAGCTTTATCTTCCCCTTCATGCGCTTCGACGGCCCCCTTACCAGGGATAATACCATTAAGGCCGCCCTGACTGCCGAACTGAGCCCTCTTTCGGTAAACGGCCTGGCGGAAATCACCTGGACGCCCATTGCTTTTTTACAGATCATTGCCGGTGGCAAGCTGGGTTCCGGCTGGAATATGCCGCTGGGCAAGGGCATAGGCATCAATACCGATAGTGAAACCGGCACGGCCGAGCCGCACAAACAATCCATCGAAGGCGATCCCTTTGAAGGGCTCTTTTCAAGCGCGTGGGGCGGTGGCGCTATCCAGTTTGATCTTGCCGCCGTCCTCCCCGGCAGTTGGAATCACCTTGTTTTCCGCAGCTATCAGGGCATAAACTACCGTTCCTTTAGCGGAGCCGCCGACGGTCAATCCTGGATTTTTGAAAACGATGACGCGGAAAACCGTAACGGCCTTGTGTACTCCGCCAATTACCTTCTGGGCTACCAGATGCCCTCTTCGCCCGTTATCAACACCGTAGGCTTAATGGCCGAGGTTGAACAGTACCTCTACAATACCCCCGGCGGCGGCAAGTGGGGGGACGGTCTGGGACGCTGGATATTCTCCACGCTCTTTAATTTTACCATTACCAAAGAATTTAGCGCCGCGCTTATATTGCAGATGCGGACACGGCGGAATTACGGAGACAGCGATTATGAAAACACACGCGAAATGTTTTACCAATCACGGACGATTGATAGAGACGACCCCTACCGGCTGGTCTTCTACCGTGCGGCGGCGCTGCTAACGCTGAAACTGCATTAGGAGCGCGTAAGAGCCTGTCTAAAATTTTGCATAAAAACAGCCGACTGGGATAAAATCTTATCCATAAAATCAAAAACAGGGAGGGCTTCAGTATGCACTATAATGAGCCCAAGAATTAAGACAAAAAAATGATAAAATAAGGTGGACCGGTAGCCCCGAAGGGGCAAAGGAAGGACCACCTATGAGAAAGACTTACGACAAGGCATTTAAGGCAAAAATTGCCCTGGAAGCCCTCCGCGACGAGAAATCTCTCCAGGAAACCGCAATCGCCTACGCCGTTCATCCGAACATGGTCAGGCAGTGGAAAACACTGCTCCTGGAAAACGCTGTATCGATCTTTGAAAAGTCAGGGAAGGAAACCGCGGCCGAAGCCGAAGCCGAGCGCAGGCAGGATGAGCTCTACCTCCAGGTCGGAAAACTCCAGGTCGAATCGGAAACATCGTTTCCGCCGATTTCTTAAAAAAAAGCATCGGCAACTATCCGGGAGCGAGCCGACGCGGTAGAGCCGGAAAACCGGGAACTGACCATAGCCGAACAATGCAGTCTGCTGGGTATCAGCCGCTCGGCCTATTATTATCAGCCTGAAGAAAAGGAGGACGAACAAGAACTTGAAGTGTTGAAAAAGATAGGCGCCGTAGTGGAGGAAATCCCGTTTTACGGCTACCGGAAATTTTTTCGGGAACTGGTGAGGACGGGGGTAGAGATGGGTGCAACTTCTTTTCGGGTACAAATTCCGGTAAATGATGATAGAGTATAGATATATCCCAAGGGAGGGGATACCTATGAATATACACGATGAACGGAAAAGGCTTGCCGGACAAGCCGTCAAGACTTTCTCGCGCTTTGTAGAGGAGAACATAGAAAAATTCGGCTGGGTATTGGAGAGAGAAGAGCCGAACCGTCCGCGGATAGACGATATTGAAGAGGCGTGGGGAGAACTCAAAACACGGGCGAACCAGATAAT
>JAISNI010000015.1 GCA_031276295.1 Treponema sp. | reverse complement strand
TTATTCACGATGCCTTTTTTGCCGGCGTAAAAACTCCCGAACTGACCGGCAGGGGGGTGAACGATTCGCCTGTGAATTAGAGCCTTTTAGGGGTGAACGAATCGCTCGTTATTGACAGGGAAAAAGTGCCAGGCACTCTTGACATTCCTTTAAAATTTGTTTAGATTGAATAATGACAAATATTTGTTTTTTGTCATTATGGAGGAACACTATGCGTCTTGAAGGAAAAAAAGCCCTGGTAACCGGAGCCTCCCGCGGTATAGGCAGAGCAATCAGCGAGCGTTTTATTGCCGAGGGCGCCGAAGTTTGGGGGCTGGGGACGAGGATGCCGGAAGACCTGGGGGATAGGCAGGCAAAGGCCGAGGGAAAATTCCACTGGATAAGCCTTGACCTTGCAAACCTGGGCGCGGTGGAACAAGCCGTAGAGGGCTGCGTCAAGGAAGCCGGCGGTTTCGATATCCTGGTGAACAATGCCGGCATCACACGGGATAATCTTTTGTTCAGGATGAGTCTTGAGGATTTTCAAAAAGTGCTGGATGTAAACCTGAGCGCGGCTTTTCTTGTCGCGCGGACCGTAGGCCGGGATATGATACGCAGGAAGAAAGGTGCTATTATCAATATGAGCAGCGTGGTCGGCATACACGGCAACGGAGGGCAGGCAAACTACGCGGCAAGCAAGGCAGGGCTTATCGGTTTAACCAAGTCCCTGGCCCAGGAAGCCGCAAGCCGGGGGGTACGGGTCAACGCGCTGGCCCCGGGCTTTATCACGTCGGATATGACCGCCGCCATGACCGACGAGGCGCGGCTCAAGGTACTTGAACATATTCCCCTTAAACGGGCGGGCACGCCGGAAGACATAGCCGAGGCCGCGCTGTTCCTTGCCTCAGACGGGGCGGCCTATATTACCGGACAGGTTCTTGCCGTAGACGGCGGAATGTTTTTTTAGAAGGAGCATACCATGAAGAAGGTTGTGGTTACCGGAATGGGGGTTATCTCCCCTATCGGTAATTCGGTAGATGATTTTTCTCAGAGTCTTAAAGATGGAAAAAGCGGGATTGGACAGATAAGCCAGTTTGATACTCAGGGCTTTGACGTTACCATTGCCGGCGAGGTAAAAAATTTTGCGGGCGAACTTTGGCTTGATAAAAAAGAATGCCGTAAGATGGCGCGTTTTTCTCAGTTTGCGGCGGCGGCCGCGGTGCAGGCGCTGGACCAGGCAAAGCTCCTTGCGGATGTCAATGCGGACGGACGGCGTTTGATACGCAGCAATCCGCTGCGTACCGGCATAGTGCTTGGCAATGGCATAGGCGGATTTGAAATCGTTACCGAATCTTTCCGTAAACTGTTCAATAACGGCCCGCGGCGTATGCTTCCGCTTACGGTTCCCATGATGATAGGCAACGAAGCTGCCGGTAATATCTCGATACTTCACGGCATACACGGCCCCGCCTATACCCAGGTTACCGCCTGCGCGTCGGGCACCGACGCTCTGGGCCAGGCCCTCGATCTGATACGGCTTGGGCGCTGCGATGTAGTTGTAACGGGCGGCGCCGAAGCCTGCATAGTACCATTTGCTATAGGCGGTTTCCAGATGCTCAAGGCGCTTTCGACAAAGCGCAACAACGATCCGTCAAAAGCCAGCCGTCCTTTTGACGCCGACCGGGACGGGTTTGTCCTGGGCGAAGGCGCGGGGGTGCTGGTCATCGAAAGCGAGGAACACGCACAGGCGCGCGGCGCGTGGATCATTGCCGAATTTGCGGGCTACGGGGCCGGCGCCGATGCGCACCACATTACAAGTCCCGATCAAAGCGGAATAAGCGGGGCGCAGGCCATCAAAAATGCCCTGGAAGACGCGGGCGTCAAGCCGGAAGAGATACAGTACTACAACGCCCACGGCACGTCCACTCAGATAAACGATCCGACGGAGACTCGTATGCTCAAACTTGCCTTCGGCCCCCATGCCTACAAGATGAAAATTTCCAGTATCAAGAGCATGACCGGCCACTGTATTGCGGGGTCGGGAGGGCTTGAAGCCATTGCCTCGATTCTTGCCATCACGGAAGGCTACTATCCGCCCACGATCAATCTGGACAATCCCGATCCTGAATGCGACCTTGACTACGTACCCCATAAAGTACAGTACGGTGAAATACAAACGGCCGCCTCCGGCTCCCTTGGTTTCGGCGGCCATAACGGCGTTGTGGTGTTCAGAAAGTACCAAGGACACCATGATGAATGAACACGCGGGTAACACAGACGATATAGGCGCCCTGCTCCCCCACCGTGAACCGTTCCTGTTTGTAGACGAGATCATCAGCGCCGATGAAAAGCTGATCCGCGCCCGTCATGTATTCAGCGAGCGGGAATTTTTCTTTAAGGGGCACTTCCCGCTCTATCCGGTTGTTCCCGGCGTTATCCTTATCGAAACTATGGCGCAATCGGGTGGCGCGGGCTTGCGTAAGCAGGGGATAATCGGCGAGAAGGCGCTGTTTTTTCTGGCAACTGTCGATAAGGTAAAATTCCGCCGTCAGGTGCGGCCCGGCGAGGAGGTGCGCTCGGAGATTGAGAACCTCCGCGTATCGCCGCGTATGATTAAGCAGGCGGGCAAAGCCTTTGTCGGCGGCGAACTTGCCGCCGAAGCGGAATGGATGTGCCTTGTTCAGCCGGAAGCATAGTTTTTAGACCGTTTGCTTGCGTTTTAATTGGTATGTATAAAGGAGTTATGATGATTTTAAAACCTATGGTGAGGAATAATATCTGTATCAATTGCCATCCGCTTGGCTGCGCGGCGGTGGTACGGAAAGAAATTGCATATACAAAAAATGCTTTAAGCGCCGAAAGGCCGGCCGTCGCTCCCCGCCTTGTGCTTATTATAGGATGTTCCACGGGGTACGGGCTTGCAAGCCGCATTGCGGCGGCCTTCGGTTACGGGGCGGCGACCGTCGGTATCTCGTTTGAAAAAGCGGCGACGCCTTCAAAGCCCGGCACGCCCGGTTACTACAACAACCTTACCTTTGACAGCGAAGCCGCCAAAGCGGGGCTTCCTGCCCTTACTCTTGACGGGGATGCTTTTTCCAACAAAATGAAAGAACAGACCGTTGAGGCTCTTAAAGATATTACCGCATTATATAACGATACCGCGGCAAAAAACGGGGCGGCGAAACTTACCCCGCAGGTGGATCTTGTTATTTATTCGCTGGCTTCCCCCGTAAGAACCGATCCGCGGGACGGCGTCATGTACCGCTCGGTAATAAAACCTATCGGCCGGCGCTATTCCGGTAAAACAATCGACATGATGACCGGCAGGATAATTACGTTAGGAGCGGAACCGGCAACCGAGGAAGAGATTGCCCATACGGTAAAGGTTATGGGCGGCGAGGACTGGGAACTGTGGATAGATGCCCTGGATAAGGCGGGGGTATTATCGGCGCAGGCGCGTACACTGGCCTACACCTACATAGGGCCCGAACTTTCCTGGGCTATCTACAAGAACGGCACTATCGGCAAAGCCAAGGAGGATCTGGAACGGGCAGGAAAGGCCCTTAACAAGAAATTCGCCGCATCCCCTGAAACGGCGGGCAGGCGCGCGTGGGTGTCCGTGAATAAAGGACTGGTTACCAGGGCAAGCGCCGTTATCCCCATCATCCCGTTTTACATCTCCTGCCTCTTTAAGGTGATGAAGACAAAAGGCATCCACGAAGGCTGCATTGAACAGATAACGCGGCTTTACCGGGACCGCCTTTACGCGGGGGAAGCCGCCCTGGATCCCGCGAAAGTCCCCACCGACAGCGAAGGCCGAATCCGCATAGACGACTGGGAGATGCGGGAAGACGTTCAGCAGGAAACGCTTACACTTATGAATAACGTTACCGAGGAAAACGTGCTGTCCGTAACAGATATCGAAGGCTTTAAGCACGACTTTCTTGAAGCCCACGGCTTTGATGTTCCCGGCATTGATTACGGGGCGGATATTGACCCCGAGAAGATCGGGTAAGGATTGGTGAAGGAGGCGGCCGGATGTTGAACCGCAATCCGTAGCTATGTGTGGTTCAGGACCCGCGCGCAGATTCGAAACCACACCATGCTATCATGTTCTATCTTAACCTTTAATAAATCTGTTATACGCTGTTTGCGTAATCTCAACGACACGTTTCAGGCCGATAGTATCTAATTCTTTCAGGTAGGAATTCCACTCGCGGTCAATGCCGCCGGATGTAATCCAGCGGACACGGGTTTCATCGACATACTGAATAAGGGACGTATTGATATCGTTCAACTCGCGGGCTTCGTCAACCGTGTAGATAAGCGGGGGGATGCAGGCTGCCTGCGCGGGGGCATAGGGCTTGTATTCCATCGTGGTTTTGTAGAGCAGATCCTGAAGGGTGTAGGGATCGCTGCTTGCAACACCCTTATTGTCAAAGAAGTTGTAGTAGGGGTTACGATTCTGCCAGTGGGATTTCTGTTCGGAGCCGTATACAAGAACGGCTTCAAAGAGGGCGGCGCCTCCGTCCACAGCTTTTTTACCGGCGGGGTTAGGAATGTAGTCCGTACCGGGTTCGCCAAGACGCCCCCAAAGAGAAATTTCCTTCGAGAAGAAATAATCACCCAAACGGAAAGCGGCTTCGGGGTTTTTACAACTGCTGCTGATAACCCAGCAATTCGGCGCGTTGAAATAGCCGTAGGGATTATAGGCGGTATACTGAACGCCTTTGGGCCCCTTGACGGGCGGGACCGCAACATAATCGCGGAAACGCCTGCTATTGACCATATCGGCAAAGGTATTGGGGCCGCCCGCGGTAAGAGCGCCGAGAACGGCGGTATTGGGAGTTTCAAATATCTGCTTGAGCTGGGCGGTATCCTGGGTAAAGGTTGCGGCGTCAAGCAGGCCGTCCCGTACAAGTTCATTCATGTACTTGATGCCGTCCCTGTATCCCTCCTGTGCGTAGACCGGTATAACCGTTCCGTTTTGAACGATGAAACGACGCGACCCCTGACCATTTGCATCGGTGGGGTACTGCAAAAAGGCATTGAGAATGAACGTATCGACAAGGGTAGACCAGCCGTTGGTGGATCCCATAAGGCCGATTTCATCGGCGCGTCCGTTGCCGTTAGGATCGCGGGTTTTAAAAGCCTGAAGCACCGCACGAAGCTCTTCGGTTGTGGCCGGAACCTTGAGATTCAATTTGTCAAGCCAGACCTTGTTCATCCATAAACGGCTGGGCATCATGTTGGGCTCGGACATATTGATGTTAGGCAGCGCATAGATATGGCCGTCAGGAACAGTCATCATCTTTCTCAGTTCAGGAAATTCCGCCAATACCTCTTTAAACCACAGGGACGCCTTGTCAATGTAATTATCCAGCGGGACAAAAGTTCCCTGGGCGGCATAGGCTACCAGCAGAGAAGTATCCATCCCACCCATAAACACATCGGGAAGGTCCTGGCCGGTGGCAAGGATCAGATTGAGTTTCTGGGTTTTGTCCCTTGACAGAACCAGATCCCACTGAATTTTAACGTTGGTCTGTTTTTCAAGATATTTTGTCAGCTTGTTATCGACATAGTCGAGAACCTGCGGCTCCTGCTGAAAAAATATACGCAGGGTAACCGGCTCCTTGGTAACCGGCAGCGTACCGGGCGGCAAACTGCTGACGGCAACATTCTGGGATGCGCTTTGGGTATCCTGCTTACCGCCGCCGGCAAAAAGCGGCGCCAGGATAGTACAGGCCAGCACGACAATAAAAACACGTTTCATATTCTTCTCCTTAAAAATAAATTGATTCTGAATAATTAACCCTTAATTGCACCGCTTAACGATCCTTTGACAAAATGTTTAGCCGCAAAGGGATAAGCAATCATAAAAGGAATAGTGGATACAACAATAAGGGAATATTTTAAAAGATCTGCCAGGCCATATTTGGATGCTTCCAGTTCGGGATCAAACACCGCCGACGGATCGACCATGTTCATAACCAGTATTTCCCGCAGTATAATCTGAAGGGGGAATTTACTCCTATCCGACAGGTAGATGAAGGCGTTAAAATAGGCATTCCAGTGGCCGACGGCATAGTACAGGGTAAGCACCGCAAGTATTGGTTTGGACAGCGGTAATACAACGCTGGTGATAAAGCGGGGATGGCTGCAACCTTCCATAGCAGCCGATTCAAAGAGCTCTTCGGGTATATTGTTCTGAAAAAAGGTACGGCAGATAATAAGATTGAATACGCCGATAGCGCCGGGAATAAGCATGGCAAGGCGCGTATTAACCAGATGCAATCTTTGCATAAGCATATAATCGGGGATAAGACCGCCTGAGAATATCATGGTAAAGGTAAACAGAAACATGATAAACCTCCGGCCTTTCATCTTGGGGCGGGAAAGGGGATAGGCAGCCAACACCGTCATGACCAGGTTGATAATTGTACCGGTTATCATATAAAAGAAGGTATTCTGAAAACCGGATACAATCTGAGGATACTCGAACGCCGTTTTATACCCTTCAAGTGAAAAATCGACCGGCCACAGGACTACCCTTCCTGTTGAAACGGCGCTGCCGGAACTGAAGGATGAACTTACGACATAGATCAGCGGATAAAGAACGATCAGCAGCGCAACCAGCAAGAAAATATCGTTGACGGTATAAAATATTCTGTCGCCTTTAGACTGTCCGATACCGCCGACTTTCTTTATGTATGCCATGATCATCCTCCCCACGAACAACACGGTTCAATTGTTACCATAAACTTGTTTCACCCCATTTTGAGGCAATTGCGTTCACCGTAAAGATCAGTATCAGGTTTATAATAGAATTGAACAGGCTAATAGTGGTGGAATACGAAAAATCCGCCGCCGCCTGTGCAAGACCGACTTTGTAAGCATACGTTGAAATGATCTCGGAGGAACTTATATTCATCAGATTCTGCATTAAAAATGCCTTTTCAAAGCCGATGGCCATAATACGCCCCACATCCATGATAAGAAGCACTACGGCGGTGGGGATGATACAGGGTATATCGATATAGAGCATCCTTTTAAAGCGGCTTGCGCCGTCTATCATGGCCGCTTCATGGAGTTCCATATTTACACCGGACAGGGCCGCCAGATAGATGATGGTTCCCCACCCGCAGTTCTGCCAGACATTCGACCAGACGTATATATGAAAGAAGGCGGTTCCCGATGCCATAAAGTCCCTGGCTGTTCCGCCAAGCGCGGTGATCAGTTTGTTGATAAGCCCTACATGCGGATTGGTAAACTGCATGATCATACCGACAAGAACAACCACCGAGATAAAATGGGGCATGTAGGTAATCATCTGTACGGTCTTTTTGAACCTTATCCGCATTGTATTGTGCAGGGCAAGCGCCAGGATTACAGGAAAGGGGAAGCTAATGATAAGCTGGTAAAAACTGACAATAAGGGTATTTTTAATGATACGGGGGAACATATAATTGCGGAATAGTTTGAGGAAGTTACTGAAACCAACCCATCTGCTGCCCCAGATGCCGTCTACAGCCCGGTAATTACGGAAGGCAATCTGCGCTCCATACATGGGCCAATATTTAAACACGATAAGCCAAACAAGCGGAATGAGGATGATAAACCAAAGTTGATAATTCTCCCTCCAAACACGCTTAAAGCCGCCTGTTTTCCTGTCTAATTTGACTGACACAGCCTTGTTTACCGACTTCATGCGGCAACTCCTTCCAAAATACCGTCTCTATAACAGTATCTCATTATATGATGCAAAATATTTAAAAGTCAAGTTTATTTTTTAAATTTAAGCCGAATCAAAAGGCCGCCCGAACCCCGGCGCCGCATGATCCGGAAAGGCATTGCTCCTGCGGGGAGATACCATACGCCCCTTGACGTTTCTGCAAATCCGACATATCATACCAACGATCATCATGTATAAAGGAATCCAAACGGGTGCAAGCATAGTGAAACTAAGCGCCGCAAACACTCTGGACTGTGTAATAACGGACTTTCCGTTCCGTTATATTTTTTTCTCAATTTTTAATTATTTAGAGGCTGCTTATAACGCAGCCGGCTTTATGAATAGATTCTATGTATTAGTACCCCCCCCCCCCCCCGATAGGTTTACTAGGAATTACCGGTTCCGTGCCGGAGTCTTCGGACTATCCACTCCCGTTGCAATTTGGGATATATCTCTCCTCTCTTTCGGGGCTGTATCTTTGTACGGATTTACCCCGATTCAAGTTAACGAAGAACCCGGGAGCAAGCTCCGGGGTATGTATCCAGCCTTCCAATCAAAAACAGGAATATTCAGAAAAAGTTTGTTTTACCCGGAATGGTTTTCTCAAGGTTTCTCAAATCCTACGCTATTTGGGTAGCGGAAGATATTTATTTTATTGCAAGGAGGATTAAGAATGAAGAAATCTATCGGATGGGTGTTGATAATAACCCTTGTCCTCGTGGGGCTTCTGGCCGGATGTAAGGATAAATCCGCCGCCGCCGGAACAACCGATTCGGCTGCCGGGCTCAACTTTACCGGGTATCCTATGAATGCCCAGGACAAGACCATCACCTGGTTTTCCAGCGAATCCTATTTGCCGAATACGGCCTATGCCACGGCGAATGATTCCCCGTTCCATTCCGGTTTAAAGGAAATGCTGGGGGTGAATATCGAGTGGATATTCCCCACCGCGGGAACTGATGCAAACCAGGCCTTTAACCTCATGCTGGCCGGGGATACCCTGCCGGATATCATTAACCACCGCCTTATGTCCGACGCCGAGCGGTATATTAATGAAGGTACTATCCGGGATCTTTCGGATCGTATCCAGGAATGGTCCCCGGCCTACTATGCCTGGCTCCAGACAGAGGAGGCCTATGACCGGGCCATGAAGACCGACTCGGGCAAGTACTACGGCTACGGCTTCTTCCGGGAAGCCGGCGGCTGGAACGATTCCTACCTGGGGCCGGTGGTCAACAAGACCTGGCTTGACGAGTGCGGCCTTCCCCTGCCGGAGACCATTTCCGATTGGGACAAGACCATCCGTACCTTCAAAGATAAATACGGGGCCTTGATGAGTTTTGCCTGGTCCCGGGTTACCGGTTACGGAACCTTCCTTTCCGGGGCCTTCGGCGCTTACAGTTTCGCCGACTACCGGCTCTATGTTGACAAAAACAACAAGATCCAGCTTGCCAATGTTCAGCCGGAATTCCGGAACGAATTGGCTAAAATGCACGAGTGGTGGAGCGCGGGGCTCATCGATCAGGACGTGCTTTCCATCAACGACACCATGGCCCGGTCCAACGCGTTGAATAAGAAGATGGGCATTTCTTTTACCTCCATGGGCCAGCTTTCCAACTGGGTTACCGACGCCAAGAACGCCAACAACGGCGCCGAATGGATCGGCCTCCAGTATCCCAAGGGGGATGACGGAACCCTGGCGATGATACCCGGCGGTTACGGCATCGGCAGCGTGGCGGCGGCTGTTTCCACAAGCTGCCCCGACGACAAACTGGAACTGGTCATGCGGGCCCTGGACTACGCCTATACCGAGGACGGGAACCTCTACTGGAACTTCGGCAAGAAGGGGGTTTCCTGGGATTATGACGCCAATGGTAAACCCGCCTATCTTCCCCTGGTTACCAACGATCCCGACGGCCTTAACAACGCCATCGACAAGTACGGCGGGTCAACCTGGAGCGGCTGCTGCATCCAGGCCACGGCCCTGCTCTACATGAAAAACACCCAGCAGGCCATTGACGCCAACGACCTCTGGTTCTATCCCAACGAGGCGGTTTCCGCCGCATGGACCCTGCCCAACGGTATGACCATGACCCCCGAGGAAAGCACGCGGGCCGCGGAATTGCGGAATACCATCAGTACCTTTGTGGGGGAAGCGGCGATTCAGTTTATCAGCGGCCAGACCGGTCTTTCCTCCTGGGACAGTTATGTGTCCCAGGTGAATTCGATGGGGCTTTCCGAATTACTCGGCATCTATCAGGCGGCCTATGACCGTTACCTTGCCCGTTAATCCGGGTAAGACGGGACGGAATGTTGATTTTTTAAGAATACTCCCTGCCCGGCTGCCCGGATTGCCAGGCAGGGGTTTCTTATGACGGAGGATTATATGAGCGGCATTCAGGGAAAGAGGGATTCGGGCTCTTCTTTGGCAAGAACTCTGGCTAAGGATTTTTACCAGAATAAATACAAGTACCTCCTTATCCTGCCGGTACTGATCTATTTTATTATCTTTGCCTACAAACCTATATACGGCCTCTTGATTGCCTTTAAGGATTTCAGGCCGAATCTGGGCATGTCCCGAAGCCCCTGGGTGGGGATGAAACACTTTACCAGCTTTTTTAAAGACCCTTATTTTTTCAGGCTTATCAGGAATACCCTTTCTATCAGTACCCTCAACATCCTTTTCGGTTTCCCCGCCCCTATCATCCTTTCCCTGCTCCTCAACGAAATACACAACACGACGTTCAAGCGCACCGTTCAGACCGTTACCTATATGCCCTACTTTATCTCTATGGTGGTGGTCAGTTCCCTGATACGCAACTATACCTCCGGGGAAGGCATCTTTTCCCAAATCGCCGTTTTTTTAGGCGGAACCGGGAAGAATTACCTTATGTACCCCCAGTATTTCTATCCTATCTATGTTATTTCCGACATCTGGCAGGGTATAGGCTGGAACTCCATCATCTACCTGGCGGCCCTGTCGGGGATCGATCAGGAGCAGTACGAGGCGGCGATCATCGACGGAGCGGGCAGGTTCCGGCGTATGTTCAGTATTACCCTGCCCAACCTCCTCCCCACCATCATGGTTCTGTTTATCCTGCGCATGGGGGGCATCTTAAACGTGGGTTTTGAAAAGATCATCCTGCTCTACAACCAGAATATCTACCCGGTCGCCGATGTGATCTCCACATACGTGTACCGGCGGGGCATCTTAGAGGCCGCTTTCAGCTATGCCAGCGCGGTGGGGCTTTTCAATTCCCTGGTCAACGTGTTGTTCCTGGTAACTGCCAATGCCCTGAGCAGGAAATTTACCGAATCGAGTTTGTTTTAGGAGGCGGATGATGCGGAACATACTGAGCAGAAAATCTCCCGGGGATCTTATCTTCGACGTAACGAATACCGTCGTAATGCTTGCGCTGATGTTTGTTACCCTCTATCCCATGTACTATGTCCTGGTGGCGTCGGTAACCAATAACCTGGACCTCCTGGCAACTCCGGGTTTTCTCTGGTATCCCAAGGGCTTTACCGTGGGTTCCTTTAAACTTGCCTTTACCCACCCCCTCATCGTCAGCGGTTATAAAAACATACTCTTTATCATGGCGGCGGGGCTTTTTATAAATATTCTGCTCACCCTCTTTACCGGTTTTTTTCTGGCATCCAAAAACGTCTATTTCAGAAAGCCGGTGCTTTTTATGATTCTTTTTACCATGTTTTTTAACGGGGGGATGATCCCCAATTACCTTAATATCCGCAGCCTGGGCCTCTACGATACCCTCTGGGCGCTGATCCTCCCCGGAGCGGTGAGCGTATACAACAGCATCATCTGTAGAACAGCCATCGAAGCTATTCCTGAAAGCCTTTCCGAATCCGCCCGTATCGACGGCGCCAACGACCTCACGATTCTCTTTAGGATCATCGCACCCCTGGTAAAGCCCACGATGGTGGTGCTGCTCCTCTACTACGGGATAGGGCACTGGAACTCCTGGTTCTCCGCCTCTATCTACATACGGGACAACTATAAATTGCCCATCCAGAATGTGCTGAGGGCCATCCTTATTGCCAATTCGGATATCCTCAACTCCGCGGCCACCGAAAACGACCAGATTAACCAATTCGCCGAAACCATAAAGTACGCCGCTATTGTGATTACGACGGTACCGGTGCTGTTTATATACCCCTTCCTCCAGCGTTACTTTGTGAAGGGCGTTATGATAGGCGCGGTTAAGGGATAAATTCCAGCCGGTACAAGTTGTCAAATTTTTTTGAAAAAGCGTCTTGTATAGAACAATTTTTTATGCTATATTTAGATGAATGGAGGCCTTATGAGGAAGACATTTTTTCTTGTTGTTATGGTTATCGGTTTGGTCATGCCTGTACTAGCACAGGAAATAGCCGAAGAGAAGAAGTCGGATTTTTTCTATATTAACGTACCGGTTGAAAAGGTATATATACATCAGAAGGGATATGTTGTGCAATACCGGGCCGGTACAATCAAAACGAATATGGTTTATATCCCTATTGAATGGTTTCGTGAGGCGGGGGGAAAGGCCGACCTTATCAATCTGCCGAAGGGAAAAGCGTGGCCTTATCTGACAATTTTTACCAAAGCCGGACAGTTCAGCCATCTGCGCTTGTATATACGCAGGGAGACGGCACACGAAAGCTGGGGTAATATCCCTTCAAATGTTAATATTGAAGACCGTTTTGATGTGGAAGAGATTAAGCTGGAGTTTTAATTTTTATGGAACTCCTCAAAATGAAGGAAGCCATCCGCAAAGAACAGCTTGACGGGTGGCTTTTTTGTAATTTCCGCCACCGGGACAGACTTGCCGATGAAATTTTGGATATACGTCCCGGTTTTACCAATTCCCGCCGCTGGATCTACGCCGTACCGTCGGAAGGCGAACCGTTCAAGATAGTTCATGCTATTGAAGGGGAAGCCCTGGACGGCCTTCCCGGGGAAAAGATAACCTATATCAGCCGGGATAAACTGCTTGAGGGTCTGAAAAGGCTTGGCGGAAAACGCTGGGGGGTTCATAGTTCCCCTGCCTTAGCCGCGATTTCCTACCTTGATGCCGGAACCGCGGAAACCTTGCAGGAGGCGGGCTTGATCCTCTGTTCCGCCGCGGGGCTGGTTCAGCGTTTTAAGGGTCTGCTGGATAGGGACGGTATGGCAAGCCATGAACGGGCTGCGGAGCATCTCTATCGGATAGTAGAAATTGCCTGGGATTGGGTGAAAAAGGCGTATACCGAGGGGACGCCGCTTTATGAAGGCGGTATACAGGACCTTATCAACGATGAATTTGCCGCTCGGAATCTTGTTACGGATCATATCCCTATTGTTGCGGCGGGGGCCAATTCGGGGAATCCTCATTACGATTTTTCGGGTTCGGGAGCGCGTTTTAAAGAAGGGGATGTGATTCAGTTCGATCTCTGGGCAAAGGAGCGCAAGCCGGGGGCCGTCATTGCCGATATTTCTTGGGCCGGTGTCTTTGCGTCCGAAGCGCCCCCTGCAATAGCGAAGACGTTCGGCGATCTGGTGAGTGCCAGGGAAGGCGCCCTTCACTATATCGAAGAGGAATTTTCCGCGCTCAGAAACCTGAGCGGCGCCGATGTTGACAGGAAAACACGGAGTTTACTCATCGGAAGGGGGGGGCTACGGTACGGCGTTGAGACACCGTACCGGGCATGGTATAGATGCCGAGGTTCACGGTTCCGGCGTCAATATGGATTCGGTGGAATTCCCCGATTCCCGCCTTATCCTGGAAGGATCCTGTTTCTCCCTTGAACCGGGGATCTACTTTTCCGATTTCGGCTTTAGGACGGAGATTGATGTGTATATCCGGGACGGAAGGCCGGTGGTTTCAGGCGGGGAGTACGGGCGTCAGTTCAGCCTGCTCCGCTGTGGAGGCCGGTAGTATCGCGTATTTTTTAACGCCGCCAACAGAAATGGCAGGAAGGGTTTGTGTATAAAAAAACAGCGGTTCCTTTGGAATTACTTACGTTTATCAGAGAGGGTGATAAGTTTCTTATAGCGGGGCACAAGGAACCTGACGGGGATTGTATAGGAAGCCAGCTTGCCCTCAGTTCCGCGTTGAGGCGCTTGGGAAAACAGGCTCAACCCTGTTCGGCGGGGTCTTTCAAACGTACCGAGGTTATGAGATGGGCGGATCGTTTCTGCTCCGCGCCGGACCAAGATGAGCGGAAAGGTGCGCGGGTTATTGTGGTGGATTGTTCTGCAAGCGATAGAACCGGGGATCTTGCCCCCTATCTTGAAGGTTTGCCCGTTGCCTATATCGATCATCACGCTTTGGGGAGTGTGGAACCTTCAGCCGGGACGCCTATCTACCTTGATCCGGCAGCCCCTTCGGTTACCTACTTGATATTTTATCTTATCGACGCTCTGGGACTGGAACCGACGGTAGAGGAGACGGAACTGCTCTTCTTCGGCCTCTGTACCGATACGGTATTCTTCCGGCATGTTGACGAAAAAGGTTCGGCGGTTTTTGACTGTGCCGCCCGGATGATAGAGCGGGGAGCCAACCCCAAAAAAACCTACCATGCCATATACGGAGAGAAAACCCTCAATTCGCGCATCCTTCTGGGGAATATGCTTTCCCGTGTGAAATCCTATTTCGACGGGCGCTTGCTCATTACAACGGAAGAATTTGAAGAGAGGGAAAGGTACGGCAAGGAAGGCCGCGATACGGAAAGCCTCTACATACTTCTGCAATCGGTAGCCGGTGTAGAGGCCGTTGCGGTTATCCGGCAGGAAACACGGGAAAACTGTACGGTTGGTTTCCGTTCCGTCGGCAGGATAGACGTGGGGAGCATTGCCGTATCCATGGGCGGAGGAGGCCACAGGAACGCATCGGGGTTGAGCGTAAAAGGAGTTATCCCTGAAATAAAAGAGCGGATACTTGAAGCCTTTGAAAAGGTTTTGTAAAAGGATATGTCATTTGTTCAAAATAACATAAAAATTTGAAAAAAGCCGCTTTTTTATATGACAAATGTCATTTTGACTGAAGCATTTCTGCATTTTCATCCCATTATTCCGATTATATCATCGTAAAGGAGTTTTAAATGCAGGAAAGTAATAATTCACTCAATGTATTGTATATGGAATACAGCGAGGGACGTATTTCAAAGAAGGAATTTGAGGAGAAAATCTTTCGGTGTATTCTTGACCATGACAATTACTTCGGTTTCTTTGAATGGAACAGGGAACAATGGATAGATTTTCTGTGCTGGTTTTATCCGCGTTTAAGCCGCAGCATTGAGACGTACCAGGAAGCAGGGTCATCGTTTGATACGTACATCAGTACCACAATCCACTGGTCAATGAAAGAGTACATGCTTAAAGAGATGAAGCGGCGCTCGCTTGAGTATTACTGCTGGAAGGCGGTCGTGGAGAATTCCGAGGTTCACAACAACGAGCCGGATTATCCTGAAGTAAAAATATCCCGGGAAAAGACCGATAATCCGCGGCAGCTTCTGATGCTTCTCTTAAAATCCTACTACTTTATATCCGAGGATTACCTTACCCGTATTGCACCTTCTCTTGGGATAAAAAAAGAGAAATTGTCAGAGATAGTGAAAGCCGTGCGGGAACAGAGGGTTTTCCATGATGAAAAAGTCAGGGCCCTTAAGGAACGTATCCATAGCCAATATTACCGCTGTATTTCCTATGAAAAACGGCTGAGTCTGATTGATAAATACACCCATTACTATGAGCGGATGAAAGAACGGCTCTATCAGGCAAGATGCCGGCTTGAAAGAATGAGGAAACGGCTTGCCGGGATCAAACTTGTGCCGTCGAATCAGCAGATTGCCAACGTGCTGGGCGTGCCCAAGGGAACGGTGGATTCAACCCTCCATGCGG
Organism: Treponema sp.; assembly: GCA_031276295.1. GTDB lineage: Bacteria > Spirochaetota > Spirochaetia > Treponematales > Breznakiellaceae > JAISNI01. Next base: position 2,234 of record JAISNI010000015.1, on the reverse strand, counting down.
TACGGCAAAGATACCAATGGAAGACGGGGGAAATTCTTAAAGACTATATAGAGTAAATGTGCTGTTCCGTCGCAACCGCTTGCAGGAAAAGGGGTCATAATAAATATGAGCCAAACTGTTAAAGTATATCCGGTAAAGCCTCCCCTGCCGTTTCAGACTCCGGGGGAGGAAATAGCCAATGCCGTTCTCCACGGTTTCGGTGTTATCTTTGCGATTACGGGGTTGGTACTCTTTACCGTGCGTGTTCAAAGCGGGGGCGGCGCCGATACGGGCGCCCTCGCTTTGGTCTCGTATCTGATATTTACCGGCTCCATGTTTACAATGTTTCTGGCCTCCACCCTTTACCATGCCATACGGCATGAAGAGGCAAAACGGGTTTTCCGCGTACTCGATCATTCCAGTATTTATTTCCTTATCGCCGGAACCTATACCCCTTTCTGTCTCCTGGGCTTGAAAGGCGCGTGGGGGTGGAGTTTGTTCGGCTTTGAGTGGGTTCTCGCCGTTGCGGGTATCAGCCTCCATGCCGTAAACTTCCGTCCCTTAAAAAAAGTTGAAGTGATTATCTACATTTTTATGGGCTGGGCTATAGCGGCGTTCTGGTTTAAAATAAAAAGCCTTCCGCCTGCAAGCATTGTTCTGCTGGTTTCCGGCGGAGCCGCCTACACGCTGGGAATTTTTTTCTATTCCCTGAAAAACCGCAGAGGAGCGCACGTTATCTGGCATGTTTTTGTCCTTGCCGGCGCGGTCTGTCATTGGTGCGCAATTTGGGCTCTCGGTTAGCGGCCTGCCGCGCTTGGTCCCAAAACCGTATATTCGGACCGTTAATTGCAATAATGGCGGTTTAACTGCATAAAAACACGGCAAAACGGCGGTTATCAATACTACAAAAAGGAAAACCCTAAAAGCATGGCAGGAAATACCTTTGGAACACTTTTTACCGTTACAACGTTCGGCGAATCCCACGGCCCCGCGGTCGGCTGTGTGGTGGACGGCTGCCCCGCCGGTCTTGCCCTGAGCGGGGAAGACATAAGGGCGGAACTGCGGCGTCGGCGTCCCGGCGGGGCGGGACGGGGCCTTGGAGCTTCCACCGCCCGCAGCGAAGCCGACGAGCCTGAGATACTTTCTGGAATTTTTGAAGGTAAAACCCTGGGGACGCCCATTGCCATCATCATACGCAATACCAACCAGCGCTCTCAGGATTACGACGCGCTGAAGGACATCTATCGGCCCGGACACGCGGATTGGACATGGGAGGCCAAATACGGCCTCCGGGATCACCGCGGCGGGGGGCGGAGTTCGGCGCGGGAAACGGCCGGCAGGGTGGCGGCGGGAGCGGTGGCCAAGGTCTTTCTTGCCGGATACGGCGTAGAGATACGGGCATGGACGGCCGCCATTGCGGACATAGAAACGCCTAAGCCGGGCGAACCGGGTTTCGATTTTGAGGAGATCGAACGGAACCCCCTGCGTGTTCCCTGTAAGGAAAGCGCGGAGAGGATACTTAAACGTATAGAAGAACTGCGCGCCGAAGGGGACAGCGCCGGGGGCATCCTGAGCTGCCGTGTTACCGGCCTGCCGCCCGGGCTTGGCGAGCCGGTATTTGGAAAGCTCGACGCCCGTATAGCCGAGGCCATGCTGTCGTTGGGGGCGGTTAAGGGTGTAGAGTTCGGCGCGGGTTTCGGTGCAGCCCTCGGCCTGGGGTCGGAGATGAATGACAGACCGTTGCCGGCTCCGGCAGGGCTGAAGGGGAGCCTGCCGCCTGATGTTCCGGGCCTAAGCTGGCGGAGCAACAACGCCGGAGGGATGCTCGGCGGCATAAGCAGCGGGCAGGACTTGGAATTCCGCGCGGCTTTCAAACCTGTCCCTTCGGTCTCAAAACCGCAACAGACCGTGGACAGAATCGGCGCAGTACGCGAACTTGCGGTACGGGGCCGGCACGACGTATGTATTATCCCGCGGGCCGTTCCGGTTGCGGAGGCCATGACCGCCCTTGTGCTGGCAGACCTTATCCTGCTGCACCGTTCAAGCCGGGTCTAAGGTTTTTTTCAGAAGAAACATCTGTTTTTAGGGGAAGTTTTGTCGATCACGCCCGGTACAATGACGCTCCCCGCCCTGAAGTGATTATGCCAGAGAATAGATTAGGAAATAGCGGAGAATAGGCGGGATTTTGGGGAATTTAGCGGGATTTAGCGGGATTTAGCGGGAGGCCGATTGTAAAGGGCTTCTATATTGTGTAA
>JAISNI010000012.1 GCA_031276295.1 Treponema sp. | reverse complement strand
CATGTCCGCGGCGCCCCGTCCGTAGATGCGTCCGTCCTTTTCAGTACCCTGGTAAGGATCGGTATTCCAGCCGCTTCCCGGAGGAACCGTATCCAAATGCCCGTTGAAAACGACCTTTCCACCGCCGGCTTGCCCCTTTTTGGAGGCAACTACGGAACTTCTTTGTTCAGTATGGGAAACCAGCAGAACGTCAAACCCATGGGAGTCAAGGTAATCCGCCGCCCACCGGGCGCAGTCGTGTTCGTTGCCGGGCGGATTGGAAGTGTTAAAAGAAATGAGTTTGTTCGTGATTTCTATAACCGAAAGGGTCCGCATATATACTCCTATTGCTACTATTTTTCCATTAAATATATGCTGCCCCCTTTTGTCAACACAAAACAGGGCAACGGAACACAAATCCGATCACAATCTTCTTGTCCGTCTTGACGAAAACTCGTAGTGCCGGTAGTTCCAAACATCGCTATATATAGCGCCGGGGTCAGACCCCCGCAGGGGCGCCCGATGCCGGATTGCGCCTTTGTGCGCCTTCTCGGTTGATTTTTTCATAAAAAACGCTTGACAATCCGGTTTAATTTTGATTATATATAATAAGCTAATATGAAAGGAGGAACATACGTAACGGAACCTACAGAAATGTAGAAAACACGCCACCTTAGCTCAGTTGGTAGAGCAAAGGACTGAAAATCCTTGTGTCTAGAGTTCGATTCTCTGAGGTGGCAAAGCGCGGAACGCGTAGATAGCTGTTTTGGGACGGACGGCTTGTAACGCCTAATTCCTTCTCCTCATACCGCACAAAATGGTGGAAAAGAAGCGGAAAACAAAGATATTCCTATATTCAGGGCGCCTTGTCAGACACCGCTACTCATGTTATTAGCCGGCGGGCCCAGAAAAACCAGATGAGAATCGGGATTTAAGAAGGAAGGCCAATTATGAATATCGCGGTTACCGTAAGCCAAAAGGAGCTTATGGATGTATTGCTCAACGTCGCGGTGGTCAGGCCGGTGTTTATCTGGGGAGCGCCGGGCATCGGCAAAAGTTCCCTAGTAGAACAGTTTGCGCTGGAACTTGGTCTTGACTGCGTGTCCCTTTTGGGCAGCCAGCTTGCGCCGGAGGACATTATCGGCGTGCCCCGGATTATTGACGGTAAAAGCGTGTTCTGCCCGCCCAGGATCATCGCCAGGGATAAACCCTATTGCCTTTTTTTGGACGAACTCAACGCCTGCTCCCAGGAAGTGCAGAAAAGTTTTTACAGCCTCATTCATGACCGCCGTATCGGCGAGTATTTTCTGCCCGATGGATCCATCGTTATCGGCGCGGGGAACCGTGCCCAGGACAACGCCATTGTGAAGCCCATGTCATCGGCCCTGATAAACCGGATGTTCCACGTTGAGCTTATCGCTTCTCCCCGGGACTGGCTTGAGTGGGCGGGGGCCAAAGGCATCCATCACTATATCCTTGAGTATATCGGCCTGCGGCCGGATCACCTCTGGCGGCAGCCCCCCAAGACCGAGGAACCTTTCTCCACGCCCCGATCCTGGCATATCCTGTCGGATGCCCTGTACAGTTTCGGCGATCACATCAGCGACAAACAGCTTGAGATTCTCACATCGGGCTGCCTTTCCCCTCAGCACGCCGTCCAGTTCCGGGCCTTTATCAAACAGATCCGCAATCGCTACCTGCTTACCAAAATTATCGAAGGTGAACAGAGTTGGCCCGCCAAACCGGAGGACCGGGATGCCCTGTATTTTCTGGCCCAAAGTTTCCGCGCTCAGCTTATTAAGGAGCTTCCGCCGGATAAAAGCAATCTTTCTTCCCATACCGCCGAACTCAGCGTCCGGGCAAAGGCCCTGATGCGGGACCTGGCAAACATCAGCCTTGAGATCGCCCAGATGACCGTTGCCGCGCCGGATGACCCGGACGAAAAATCCTTATTGCCCGACTGGTTCATGGTGGACCTGGTGAGAGATTTACCCCGGCTCGCCGAGAAGCGGACGGCAAAATAGGAGCGGCTGGCTTATGGCAAAAAAGAAAAACGGCAAGCCGCAGACGCCGGAAGAAAAAGATGAAAAGATACGCCATTTCAGGCAGGGCCTTGAAATGGTGTCGAAACATCCGATATTTTATCCGCTCCTGTCCCACGCGACGATTGATAGTGAGAAGTATGGATATAACGGTTATGCGAAGGTATACCGGAATGGCGGCATCCTGTGTTCCACGAGCCTGTACGCCGAACCGAAAGAGTGGGCGCATGTGATCGCCCATTGCCTGCTGCATTTAGGCATGGGTCATTTTGATTTGAAACGGTTCAAGTTACGATACCTTGACCCCGGGGATACCGGCATCGATCAGCGGGCTTCGTTGGTACTCTGGAACTGCGCCTGCGACCTTGTGACGGAACGGTTCCTGGAGGACATAAAATTCGGTTCCCGTCCCCCGGACCCGCAGGACCCCGAATACCTTCCGGCCTTACCGGCAGGCGTCAATGACGAAGTAAGGCTCTACGAGCGCCTGCTGCGGGACGGGACTGCCGGGTATACCGGTTTTGGAACCATGAACAAAAACAGCCCCGATATGATCTTCGCCGATGGAAAATCGCATGGTCTCCGGTACATTCCCTGGGGACAAGGGCCTCAAAGCTGGAGCGAAATTTTCGCCACAGGGCTGGCCCGGGCAGTACGGAACGCGGTAAATGTGGCGGGGGGATTGGCCCCTGAACCCATTTATCGCGAGGATAATCCGCAGTCCCTGGCGGTCCGGGCAAAAAACTGGTTTATATCGAATTACCCGCTCCTGGGGGCCATCGCCGCAGCTTTTACCATTATTGAGGAACCGGATGTCTGCGGACGCCTGGAGGTTCACATTGCGGCGGTTTCCGCGTATTTACGGGAGATCTACATAAACCCCTCGGCGGGTCTAACCGAAATGGAATACCGTTTTGTCATCGCCCACGAACTACTCCACGCCGCCCTCCGCCATGACATACGCCACCAGTGGCGTGACGCCTACCTGTGGAATATCGCCTGTGATTTTGTGATTAACCTGTGGCTGACCGAAATGGGAATCGGCGACCGGCCCGTGGGAGCTTTGTATGATGAGCAATTCAGGGGTTTTTCCGCCGAGTCGGTTTATGACCGTATCGTAACCGATATACGCCGCTTCAATAAACTCGCAACCCTGCGGGGGCTTGGGCTGGGAGACATACTGCCCGGTGAAGCAGGGCGTTGGAACGGGACAGACGGGGTGAACCTGGACGGTTTTTACCGGCGCGCCCTGGCGGAGGGGCTTGATTATCATCAGGAACAAGGCCGGGGCTCTATCCCCCAGGGGCTCATTGAGGATATTCGCGCCCTTTCCCATCCCCCCATTCCCTGGGATGTGGAGCTTGCCCGCTGGTTTGACGACCAGTTCAGCCCCCTGGAAAGGACGCG
>JAISNI010000198.1 GCA_031276295.1 Treponema sp. | reverse complement strand
CCGGGAAAATGCAACGGGAGTGATAATGTTTCGTTTTTAGGGCCGGATTCAAGATAGATAACCATGATCCACGGGAAATGCAGGCTGAAACAATGGCGGTCTTGTGCCAATACGGGCTTGGATGCCTGGTAAGCATAGTCAAACAGGCGGAGAATCATCTGTGTATCGGCATGGAGTTGAAGTTCAATAAGGTGATCGCTTCCTTCCCCGAAGCGAACCAGCATATCGGCAACTTTCTTTTTCAGCGCCTTATTGATAAATTCGGTGTTTGGATAATTCACCGGGGTATCGGCGGCATATTCGGTATGGAACAATCCATTGATAGCGGCAATGACTGCTGGGCGGGAAAGACGGGTGATAAGGAACTTGAACGTCCTGTCAAAAAGTTCCGGCAAGTCTTTTTTCATGTATTACCTCCACTCCTATATCGGGGGCAAGGTGTTAAAATGCTTTAGTCAAAACGGAAAATTTTCAAAAAAAGAGCCAATCCTAAAACTTGAAGTTTTGGGAAAGCCTCTTGGGTAAGTAATTGCCGTGCGTGAGGTGCATGGTCCGTAAGCAATTGCCTGAATCGTCCGCGATCAAGCCAATTAAGGCTTTACGCAATTATTTCCCCGCAGCCTCATATTCCCGCAATTTCCGCTCTAAGTCCAGCCGTTGTTGTCTCTCCTCTTGCAGCCGCCGTTCGCTTTCCTGTAGCCGCCCTTCGCTTTCCTGCAGCCGCCGCTCGACTTCTAGTTTCTGCTTTTCCAGGGTCCCATACGGCGAATTGTCCCACCATTCTTCCAACGAAAACATCTGTAACACCTCTTTTTCTAGTTTTCAGCAACGTACTTAGTATGAAAAGCCGGCCTCAGCAGGGGGCGGCTTTTTTGTCAAAAAAAGAGTGCCTGGCACCGGTTTTCCACCGGAGCGTTGCGTTGATTTGGACGGAGGCTCGTTCGGGAGGTTTTACGCTATTATTTTCCCGCAGCCTCATATTCCCGCAATTTCCGCTCTAAGTCCAGCCGTTGTTGTCTCTCCTCTTGCAGCCGCCGTTCGCTTTCCTGTAGCCGTTGCTCGACTTCTAGTTTCTGCTTTTCCAGCTTCCCATACGGCGAATTGTCCCACCATTCTTCCAACGAAAACATCTGTAATACCTCCTTGAATTCTTCATACTTCCTGTATACTTCTCTACTCATCATCATTGTAGCCGCTTTCAGCTTCTCTCCGTCCTCATCAGTCAACAATCCCTTCTTCACCGCCGCATTGAGCGTTTGGTGTATCTCTCTTATCAGGTCTCTAAGCCGTTCCGTCAGTTTCTCCCGTGTTTCATGGTCAGCCTTCTTGATGTTCTTCCTCAAACTCACTACCAGATACGGCATGAGTACATACAGACGCCGCTCCTCAAGATCGTTCAAATTATACTTTGATAGGGTAAGGCTGTTTACCGTATAAGTATAGGACATTTGCCCGGGAAAATGCAACGGGAGTGATAATGTTTCGTTTTTAGGGCCGGATTCAAGATAGATAACCATGATCCACGGGAAATGCAGGCTGAAACAATGGCGGTCTTGTGCCGGTACGGGCTTGGATGCCTGGTAAGCATAGTCAAACAGGCGGAGAATCATCTGTGTATCGGCATGGAGTTGAAGTTCAATAAGGTGATCGCTTCCTTCCCCGAAGTGAACCAGCATATCGGCAACTTTCTTTTTCAGCGCCTTATTGATAAATTCGGTGTTTGGATAATTCACCGGAGTATCGGCGGCATATTCGGTATGGAACAATCCATTGATAGCGGCAATGACCGCTGGGCGGGAAAGGCGGGTGATAAGGAATTTGAACGTCCTGTCAAAAAGTTCCGGCAAGTCTTTTTGCATGTATTACCTCCACTCCTATATCGGGGGCAAGGTGTTAAAATGCTTTAGTCAAAACGGAAAATTTTCAAAAATTCGATTATTTAAGCCGATATTTTCTGTCTTTTAAAAAGTAGAGAAGTGTTTTATACTGATAGTAGTTGAGATATTAACCGGCGGAAGCCGCAAAGGAGATAGAAAACGATGATTATTCAGAAACTGTATAAGGATTGGCAGATGAAACGGGCCGGCGATTCCGAATTGCTTCCCGCAAAGGTTCCGGGGTCTGTGTATAGCGATCTTCTTGATAATAAAAAGATGGAAGACCCCTACTGGCGCGATAATGAGGATATATCCTTTGCGCTTCTTGAGCATGATTATGAATACCTGACAACTTTTAAACCCAATGAGGCGATATTAAATTGCGAACGTGTTCTGCTGCGCTGCGAGGGCCTGGATACGCTTGCGGATATTTACCTGAACAATACCCTCATTTGTAAGGCAAACAATATGCACCGGACCTGGGAGTATGATGTAACGGGCTGCCTTAAAGAAGAAAATAAACTGCATATCGTTTTTCATTCTCCTATTAAATTTGTCAACGAGGCATACAAGAAAGTGAGGACCGACGGCTCTGAGGATTGTCTTGACGGCTTTCCCCAGATTAGGAAAGCGCATTGTATGTTCGGCTGGGACTGGGGGCCGCGACTCCCCGATGCAGGGATATGGCGGGATATAGCCTTGGTCGGAATTAAGAGGGCGCGGCTGGACAGCGTGTATATAACGCAGAGGCATAAGCGGGGTACGGTGGAACTGAATATAAAAGTTGAAGCGGACGCGCCCTGGGCGGAAAAAACCGCAGCCGAAGAAGCCTGGATGCTGGGGAGAAGGCAGGATGAGGATAAACTTTCCTATACCGTATACCTTACCGACCCTCATGGAAATGAAACAAAGTACGACAATTCTCCGCGGCGTATCGTCATACAGAAACCTGAACTCTGGTGGCCTAAGGGTTTCGGCGCCCAGCCCCTGTATACCGTAAAGGTTGTTCTAAGCCAAGGCGGAACCGAGTTGGATAGTTGGCAGCGCCGTTACGGACTTCGTACCATGACCATCAGGCGGCAGAAAGACAAATGGGGCGAGAGCTTTGCCCACGAGGTGAACGGAGTGCAGATCTTCGCTATGGGGGCCGATTATATCCCCGAAGACAGTATCCTCAGCCGCGTTACGGAAAAGCGGACGCGGAAACTGCTGGAACAGTGCGCCGCCGCAAATTTCAATACAATCCGAGTCTGGGGCGGCGGTTATTACCCCAACGATTTCTTCTTCGATATTTGTGATGAACTGGGCCTTATCGTCTGGCTTGATTTTATGTTTGCATGTGCGGTTTACGATCTTACCGATGAATTCGATAAAAACATACGCGCCGAACTTGCCGACAATATCAAACGGATCCGGCACCATGCTTCGCTGGGGCTTTACTGCGGGAACAATGAAATGGAAATGTTTGTAGCCATGAATAATTGGGTAAGCAATCCAAAGCAGAAGGCCGATTACATCAAAATGTACGAGTATATCTTCCCCCAGGTGGTGAGCAAATACGATCCTGAAACATTCTACTGGCCTGCAAGCCCCTCATCGGGCGGCAGCTTTGACGCGCCCAACGATCCCAACCGGGGCGATGTCCATTACTGGGATGTTTGGCACGGCGGCAAACCCTTTTCGGATTACCGCAACTTCTACTTCCGCTATGCTTCAGAATTCGGCTTTCAGTCCTTCCCTCTGCTAAAAACCGTGGAAAGTTTTACCCTGCCTGAAGACAGGAATATTTTCTCGTACATTATGGAACGGCATCAGAGGAACAATGCGGCTAACGGCAAAATTATGAATTATATGTACCAGACATTCCTCTACCCCAATGGATTTGGTACGGTACTCTATGCCTCCCAACTGCTCCAGGCCGAAGCTATCAAATACGGCGTTGAACATTTCAGGCGGAACCGCGGGCGTTGTATGGGCGCAATTTACTGGCAGCTTAACGATATTTGGCCGGTCGCTTCCTGGGCATCCATCGACTATCATTTCCGCTGGAAGGCGTTGCATTATTTTGCCAAACGTTTCTTCCAGCCGGTGATGATCTCCTGCCAGGAGGAAGGCATTCTTACGCAGAAGCCGAATGCAAATGCCCAGCCGCTCGTAAAGGAAAAGCTCGAAAAGAGCTTCCGGCTCTGCGCCGCCAACGAAACGATGGAAGAAAAGAAGCTGACGGTAAAGTGGGAAATTCGGGATAATACCGCACGGGTGATCAAAGAAAAAACAGAACGCCTAACCTGCGCGCCGCTTTCCTCAACATGGCTTAATAAGGTGGAAGTCCCTGAAATTACCCTTAACAACGAATACTTGAGCTTTCATCTCTACGAAAACACGGAGCTTATCTCCGAGGGAACCGTTATCTTTACGTTGCCCAAATTCTTCAATTTTGTTGATCCGAAACTGAGTTGCAAGGTTGAAGGCGATACCATTACGGTCAAGGCGGAAGCCTACGCCAAAAGCGTTGAGATACTTAACCGTAAAGAGGATATTGTACTATCGGACAACTATTTCGACATGAACGCTGGGGAAAAGCACGTCAAGATCATCAGCGGGAATTCTGAGGGTCTCAAGCTGCGGAGTGTATACAATATCCGATAGCAGCCTGTTGCACTTGTGGATTTTATACGATTTTGTGCTGAAGTGCAACAAACTGCTAGGTTTTGGAAATAGGGGAGCCGGCCTACAGCCCGTATTCCCGTATCTTGTTGAAAAGCGTCTTCCGGCTAATGCCAAGTTCATTGGCAGCCTTGGTACGGTTGCCCTTACAGCGTTCAAGCGTACCGATGATGGCCTGTTTTTCAATGTCCGCCATTGCCAGAGGTTTGCCTGCCTTGGCCGTATTTGGGGAGAATTCCGGCAGAGGCGCTTCCTCCGGCGTCCCGGACGGCGCAGCCGTCTTGGCTGCGCTAGTTTCACGGGTTTCATGTAAATCATGGGTTTCATGTAAATCGATGTCTTTCTTGCGTATAGTATCGCCTTCGCAGTAGATAATAGCCCGTTCCAGAATATTTTCAAGTTCCCTGACATTGCCGGGGAACGAGTACGCTTCAAGTCTATCCCGAGCCTCCGCCGAAAGGCTGGGGCTGGGTCTTCCCATACGCTGCCCAAGGCGGGCCAGCAGGTGAGATGCCAGCAGGGGAATGTCCTCGCGGCGTTCCCGCAGGGGGGGCAGACTGATACGGATAACATTAAGCCGAAAGTAGAGATCCTCGCGGAAACGGCCTTCCCTGATCATGTCCTCCAGGTTACGGTTAGTGGCGGAGATGATCCGCGCATTGATAGGAATGTCGCTGATACCTCCCAGACGGCGTATCTTGCGCTCCTGCAAAACCCTCAAAAGTTTTACCTGCAAAGGCATAGGCATTTCCCCAATTTCATCGAGGAAAAGGCTGCCCCTCCCCGCAAGTTCAAAAAGCCCCTGTTTGCGTGCGGCAGCTCCGGTAAAAGAGCCTTTCTCGTGCCCAAAAAGTTCGCTCTCCATAAGCCCTTCATGTATACCGCCTATGTTTACCGCGACAAAGGGCTCCTTGCTGTTAAGGCTCTGCGCATGTATCTCCCGCGCCGCTATCTCCTTGCCAGTGCCGCTTTCCCCGGTAATAAGTACGGTAACATCAGAACGGGCAATCTTGCCTATCTGAGTAAGCATATCCCTGATTACCGGCGCATTACCGATAAAGGCATTCTCTCTGCCGGTAGTACGTTCCCCCGCCTCAATTAGATTCTCCCTCCGTCTGTTGGCCACAAGTTCGTGTAGTTTGATACTGAGTTCCGCAGGATCAAAGGGCTTTACGAGGTAATCCTTTGCCCCGGACTTCAACGCCTTTACAGCATCGGCAATTTGCCCGTGGGCCGAGATCATAAGAACCGGGGACAGTATGCCCCGCTGCTGCATCCATTCCAGTACATCCTGTCCGTTCATGCCCGGCAGTTTTAGGTCCAGGATAACCGCGTCAAAACTTTCCTTTTCAAGAAAGGCCAGCGCCGCCTCTCCCGATTCGGCCCCTTCCGCTTCAATATCTTCAAAACTTAAAAATTTTTTAAGGGAAGATCTGATATTACGTTCATCATCTACTATTAGAACTTTCATGCATCCACCGCCCCGCTGTATTCTTTCAGACTGATAGTTACGAGTGCTCCACCGCCTTCCCGGTTTTCAATAGAGATAGTCCCTCCCGCGGCCTCCACGAAACGTTTGCTGACGGAAAGCCCTATGCCGGTGCCGGTACTTTTTCTGGTAAAAAAGGGATCGAATATCCGCCGCAGGTCTTCCTTTACTATGCCTCTGCCACGGTCAAAGATGCTTATAACTATGTGCTCTCCGGTTGTACCGCCGCTTACCTGGGTGCGGCTTATCATCGCGCCTATATCTTCAATACCGCTTCCCGATTCAAGCGCGTTACGGATAACATTTTCCAAAACAGAACGGAACCTGTCTGCGTCTATAAAGGCAAGACCGCCGCGGCAGGCATCTTCAGCAATAATGTCGCGTCCGCAAAGCCGGAGGCTTATTTCACTGAGGATGCCGCAACAGTTGACAGGCTCAGGATTCCCTGCCGGATCGCGGAGGTAATCATTCACGCGGTAGATCAGGGCTGCAAGCCGTTCCACTTCCTCGTTTATTATTGCGATTTCTTCTTTCCCGGTATCGTTGAGAATTCTATTGAGAATACCGGTTTGCAGCCGTATGGAAAGCAGAGGGTTTTTTATTTCATGCGCCAGTGTACTTGCGGCGGTTCCCAGAACCACCAGGCTTTTCTGCGCTTCAATACGTTCACGGTATTCGTAGTTGCGCAGATATAAACTGCGGATATAGAACGCCAGAACCAGGATAAGCACTATACAAAAGGGGAGGAGAGCGGTTGTCAGTATCTGAGTGCGCCAATAGGCGGGATGGAAGACATCTATATAGATATACATTCCCCGTACCCACGCATTAAAAAACCAGAAACCCTGCCCGCCGCTGTTCCGTTCCTGCATTTCCGCGCTACTTCCGTCTTCACCCTCAAGGTTTTTTTCTCCTGGCGTCCCCGTCTGCCCTGTCCCGTTCGGCTCTCCCCGCGTGTCCCCTGTTTGCCGTTCCCCATTGGTACGAACGCTGTTCTGGGTAAAAGTCCGCTGCTGCCTCATACCCGGCTGCATGGGCGGCGGGGCCGGACGCTCAAAGTGCAGAACAAAGCAGACCGATTGCCGGTTCATATTGGGAATGGTGTAACGTCCGTTCCGGGAACGGTACAGATCTTTCAGTATATTCTTATCAAAAACAGGAGGGACAGCGCCCCAGGAATATTCAAGACTAAGATCATCGCGGTAGAATGCAAGGCCGAGTATCCGTTCCCTGAACAGCGCATTCGATTCAATAGCCGTCCCAAAATTATCATAGGAACGCAGGCTTGCAAAAAGCATGTTGAGTATCCGCTCGTTATCGTTATCGCGGATAAGCCGCGCCCTGTCCCTCATTCCATAAATGATAAAAAAAGCCAAAAATGACAGCAAAACCCACAAGAGAAGGGCGGCTATCAAGGATGAAGTTTTTAGACCGATCTTCATTATACATCCAACCTATTCTTGGAGTAAATGTTACATTACTGCAAGCCATTTCAAATTTGAGGCTATTTCCCCAAATATCATCAAGACAAAAGGCCGATAAATTCGTCTTCGGATTCTATAGCCAGAAGGCTCCTCAATTTGGAAAGATTGAGCAGAAAAGCGTATTGATTCTGAATAAACTGACGGCGGTTAGAACTGACCAGAGTCTCCGCATCGGAAAGTTCCGACAATGAATTCTGCGAAAGTCGGTACAGTTCCATGACATACTCAAGATGCTTTTCCGCATACTGGCAGGCTCTCTGTGAAGAAAGCACCGAACCCGCGCCGGCGCTCAGATCAAGCAGGATGGTTTGCAGCTCTATGGCAAGGTTCAGTTCGGCTTCATGGTAGTCCAGCGCCGCCTGATCCTTTGCCAGCCGTTTTTTTTCCACATTGGCCGCGGTAACCCAAAAATCAAGGGGGATGCTACCGCTCAACGAAAGCCTTCCCGACGAAGGTTCAAGGCCGCCTGCAATCGAATAGTTCAGCCCTGAAGACAGAGATGCGCTCAGGCTGGGCATATAGTCTTTTTTGGAAAGCCGTACCGATTCGTCTGCACGCCGCGATGTAAGGCCGGCCTTCACGTAGTCGGGGTTCTGGGCGCTGGCGGTTTTCCACAGACCGGAACCCAGGGCCTCGATACGCGAGTCATCAAGCGCCGCAAGCCTTTGCAACAGTTCTGCGTAACCGGAAAAGTCCGCCGGAACAAGCCCTGGCAGGTCTTTCACATCCATACCGATAAGAGCGGCAAGTTTGGAGCGGTTTACGAGGAGATTGCGCCGCGCCTGATTCCGCGCGGTTTCGGCCTCTTCTTTCTTGGCCTGAGCCTGGAGGTAATCGCCGATGTTGAGTATCCCGTTCTCGTAACGCATCTCGGCAATAGAAAGGCTCAGAACATTTGTCTCAAGGCTCTTTCCCGCAGATTCCATAGCCGCCGCCGCTTCCAACACCCCGTAATAAGCAGTATCCGCGGCATTGATCACGGAAAAGTAGTCTTTTAACGCATCAAGCCTTGCCATGTGGGTACTGATAGCGTTAATAACTTTGAGTACCGCCCCTTTCCCTCCGTCCCAGATGCGCTGCGACAGGCTGAAACTGGCCCCGGCGCTTAAATTATCCTGCAAGCCCTGTGCCGTAAAGCCCTCCTGCCCCCAAACCGTTGTCCCCGCGGAAAGCCCCAGGGACAGGGACGGCAGATTCGTGTAACCCTGGAGTTTTTCGTCCAGTCCGGCACTTTTCACAGCCATCGTGTACTTTGCAAGGCTCCGTGAATTGGTTAAGGCCAGACTACGGACATCTTCCAGGCTGATTAACGCACCCGCGTTTTCTTCCGTAAAAACAATGCCCGTACAGAACATCAAGACGGTTATAAGCGTAACCTTTTTCATACTACCTCTTGTTCAGCTTACTCATAACGCAATGCGTCAATAGGATACATTCCCGCCGCCTTCCGTGCGGGGTAGAAACCGAAGAAGACCCCGACAAAGACGGAGAACATGACGGCTGCCAGGACAATTACCGGATTGACTGCCGTAGGAATAGCTGCAAATTCGAGCAAGCGGCATACCAGGAAGGCCGTACCAATACCGATCAGCCCTCCCATCAGGCTCAATATGATAGACTCAGAGAGGAATTGCAAGAGTATATCCCGGCGGCGCGCCCCTACGGACATCCGTATGCCGATTTCGCGGGTACGCTCGGTAACGGAAACCAGCATGATATTCATAATACCAATGCCTCCCACCAGCAGCGATACCCCGGCAATGGCGGCCAAAAGTAGGGTAAGCGTCCTCGTTGTTTCCGAGGCCATATCAATAAGATCGGCGCTGTTCATGATTTCAAAGTCTGAAGCATCGTTTTCCCTGAGTTCGTGGGCTTCCCTGAGTATCAGCTCCGCCTCCTTCCGCGCGCTCTCCATGTAGTCCTTACTGACGACGCTCATCGCAATAGTATTGAGGTACTTGGTATTGAGGAGCCGCGTCAGGCAGGTATCCAGGGGGATCATAATAAGGTCATCCTGATCGTTACCGCCCCCTCCCGCGCCTTTTTTCTCAAGTACGCCTATTACGGTAAAGTGATTGGCTCCTATCCGTACCTGCTGCCCAAGGGGGCTTGAAGTTCCGAAAAGCTGGGAAACAACCGTTGCCCCAAGAACGGCCACACGGTTCCGCGCCGAGAGGTCATCTTCGTCAAAGAAAATTCCTTCCGCAACACCCCAGCTTCGTATGGTAAGGTAGCCCGGCTCAACCCCCATAACGGTGGTAGACCAGACCACCCCATTCCCGGAAATCGTAAGATTCCGCTGGCTTATCCCCGAAACGGCCATAGCGTAGCTTGCCTCCGCCTTGAGTTTGACGGCATCCGCCTTGCTTATCCTTACGGGCCTGGCCTGGGGCGCGCCTGCCTGTCCCCGGCCTATAAAACGCCGGGGCATAATCTGGATAAGGTTGGTTCCCATAGTCGTTATCCTGTTTTCTATTTCCCGTTGGGCTCCTTCCCCAATCGCTACCATGATGATCACACTGCCTACGCCGATGATTATGCCCAGCGAGGTGAGGAGACTCCGCATCCGATTGCGGAAAATATTGCGGAAGCAGGTAAACAAAAGCGGGACAAGATTCATGGCAGCCCTCAGCTTAGTGCAATACGGCTCTGATGGTTGGTAATATCAGAGACCAAGACCCCGTCCCTCAAGGTGATGGTCCGCTTGGTATACAGGGCAAGTTCCGGCTCGTGCGTTACCATAATGATAGTTTTACCCTGATCGTTAAGAGCCTGAAAGAGGCCCATAATTTCCAGCGTCATCTTGGTATCAAGATTGCCGGTGGGCTCATCCGCCAGTATGAATGCAGGATCGTTCACCATTGCCCGCGCAATGGCCACGCGCTGCTGCTGGCCCCCCGATAGCTGGGAAGGTAGATGCCCCATGCGATCACCCAGCCCCACTTCCCGCAGCATTTCCGCGGCGCGCTCCTTCTGATTTTTTGTACGGCTTCCGCCACGCCGGTCAAGCCGCCGGTTCTGTCTGTTGTAAAACAGCGGAAGCTCCACATTTTCCAGGGCCGTGGTCCGCGCAAGCAGGTTAAAAGCCTGGAAGACAAAGCCTATCTTTTTATTGCGGATAAGGGCAAAGGTATCCGAATTGGATTGAGTCGTTTCTATACTGTCAAGCAGGTAACTGCCCTCGTCGGGCTTATCCAGGCAGCCGAGTATATTCATCAACGTGGATTTTCCCGAACCGGAAGGTCCCATCACCGAAACAAATTCGCCTTCTTCGGCGGAAAAATCAAGGCCACGCAGGGCATGGACCACAACCGCCTCTTTTTGCTTTCCTGCCATCCGGTATATCCGCTTTATCCCGCGCATCTCGATTACCGCCATCTATATCTTCTCCCGCAGGATAATCTGCATACCCTCAATTATGCCCCCTGTCTGGTTTGCAGGAATTACCTCGGTATATGAACCATCGCTCGATCCGGCCCATACCATAATACACTCGATCCGGTTATTATTGATATGCCAAAGCGGTTTTGGCGCCCCTCTTCCGCTCCTCCCCACTGCATTTGCATTCTGCGTTCCACCCGGTCTGCCGATTCCGCCCGGAGGGCGCATTCCGCCGCCCGGCATACCTATAAGGCCGGATAAGCCGCCCTGGGAAGCCCGTGAACCCGTCCCGTTTGTATTTGAGCCCGTACCCGAACTGGAACGCGCCGCAACAGCGGCCTTTCTCTGGGCTTCGTCCATACCGGCAAGAGATGCATTAAAAACACGGTCAGCGATTTCTTCTTCGCTCAAAACAGTAGGCTGATAACGCAGGGCGGCGTTCGGTACAAGCAGGATATTCTCATTTCGTTCTACGATAAATTCCACCGAACAGGTCATGCCCGGTAGAAGGGAGCCGTCCCGGTTTTCGGTATTTATGATTACCGTATAACTGACAACATTATCCTGGGTAGAGGGCATTAGCCGTATAGTCGCTACGGAGCCTGAAAAGGTTTTTCCCGGCAGACTTTCGAGGGTAAAGCGTACTTCCTGGCCTTTGCTGATAGACGTTATATCCAGTTCCCCCACCGCGGCTTCAATCTGCATCTCCTCAAGATTCTCCGCCAGGACAAAGATGCTGGACGAATTACTGTTGGAAGAACTGTCCACCACCGTGTCCCCCTCGCTGATATTCCGGGCAAGCACAATGCCGTCTATAGGCGAAGTGATAAAGGCGTACTGGTTGATTTCCGTTTCGATGA
Source organism: Treponema sp. (assembly GCA_031276295.1). Classification (GTDB taxonomy): domain Bacteria; phylum Spirochaetota; class Spirochaetia; order Treponematales; family Breznakiellaceae; genus JAISNI01. Next base: position 7,676 of record JAISNI010000198.1, on the reverse strand, counting down.
CGCGCAGGCTTGCCTCCGCAGCGGAAAGCTCGGCTTTCTGCACCTCAAGGTTAGTCTTACCGGTTTTTAGTTCGTATTCGGATATAAGGTTCTTTTCCGCCAGCCGCTGCTGGTTCTGAAAAGTTATCTCTTGCAGTTCATAGTTTGCCCTGGATTTTATCACCTGGGCCGCCTGTTGTTCCCGTTGCAGCCGCAGCATATCGGTGTTCAGTTCCGCAAGTATGTCTCCTTTGCGTACTTCGTCGTTATAATCGGCGTGTATCTTCTCTACCTTACCGCTCATCCGGGGCAGCACATTGACGGTAGCAACCGGTTTAAGGGAACCGGAGGCGGAAACCGTTTTTTCCAGCATCCCCCTGTTGACGGACGCAAATTCGTAAGTTTTGGCATTACCCGTTTTATTCACGGCGCAGCCGATAAAGCCAGCGCAGAGAAGGGAAAGATAACTTGTTCCGGCAAGCAAGAGGAATAACAAGAAATAAGGAAACGGCTTGAAAATTCTTTTCATGGGGTATACTCCATCATAAGAATATTGCAAAAATCATGCCAAGTATAAACATATTCGGAATAATGAGGAGAAACACATAAAAAGAAGAAAGGAACCGCAGAATTTACTAGGTAATGCCATTTCAAAATGTCAAAAATTGAAATATGCCCTATTATTATATTCTATGAACAACTAAAATCAGAGTAATTTTTACACGTCTTATTCGGTCGGGTAAAAATTACCCTCAATTAAGCATTTATTATGTGCGGGAGGCTATATTAATATTGAAAAATTTGTTATTATTGAAGTTAAATGAGCCTTGACTTGTAATGTTCTTTAACGTACAGTTAAGGAATAAGAGGAGCGTCTGCATGATTGCAAAGAGTGATATGCCCAGCCTTAATGATAAACCACCGGAAGGGCAGAAACCTGAAGGTGGTTCTTATCGGGTTCTTGTTGTTGATGATTCCATGTTTATAGCAAAGCAGCTTGGTCAAATTTTCACTTCAGAGGGATTTGAAGTCGCGGCCACTGCCGGTGATGGAGCCCAGGGGTTAGAAAAATACAAAGAACTGTATCCTAATATTGACCTTGTAACGATGGATATTACCATGCCGGTAATGGATGGAGTTTCTGCTCTGGAAAAGATACTGGAATTCGATAAGGAAGCGGTAGTTATCATGGTTAGCGCCCTGGGAAAGGAAGATGTGGTTAAGAAATCTCTCTTAATGGGTGCAAAAAGCTATATTGTTAAACCGCTGGATCGGAAGAAGGTTCTCGAAAGGGTTGTTTCTGTCCTAAAGCGATAAATATTTTAACGGTAAGTTTTGGTTTCTTCTTTTAAGAAGGAGAACCAAATAAGCCGTATCTACTCCTTCATATTAGTAAATAAAGAAGGAGATTTCTCACTTTTTCATCTTGTTGTAGCAAGGTGAGCGGAGGTTGTGTCTATAAAACGAGTGAGGCCTGTTATGGATGATATATTGAAAGCTCAGCCTATTTCAGAGGGCATTTACTGTATTCATGCAGATATACAGACTGATGACCTCTTTGAAGGGATTTGGCCTATTCCTGATGGGGTTTCCCTTAATACCTATATCGTCAAGGGTGAAAAAATAGCCCTTATAGACTTGGTACGGGAGTGGACCGATGCCCCTAAACAGTTGGAAGATGCCTTGAATTCCATCGGTCTTGATTTTTCTTCTATTGATTACCTTATCCTTAACCACCTTGAGCCGGATCATTCAGGTTGGCTTAGACAATTTCGGGAAAAAAATCCCCATGTAGTAATTTTTTCTACCGCGAAAGGCATAGCGCTTGTAAAATCGTTTTTTAAAATAGATACAGGTCTACAGGCGGTTAAAGATGAAGATACACTTGATTTGGGTAAGGGGAAGGTCCTTAGATTCTACGAAACCCCTAATGTCCACTGGCCCGAAACGATGGTTACCTGGGAGCCTGTCTCCGGCTGCCTTTTTTCCTGTGATGCCTTTGGGTCCTTCGGTGCCTTGGGGGACAAGGTCTTTGACGATGAATTCACCGGTGAAGAGCATGTCTACTTTGAAAAGGAATGTTTGCGCTATTATGCCAATATCGTTTCTTCGTTCTCAAGTTTTGTGGAAAAGGCCATACAGAAACTTGCCGGACTTGATATAAAATGCGTGGCCCCCAGTCATGGCATTGTCTGGCGGAAAAATCCTTACACAATAATTGAGCGTTATCAGAAATACGCTTCTTATGCCAAAGGGCCGGCGGAAAAGGAAATAGCTGTCATCTGGGGGTCTATGTATGGAAATACCAAAGCCGGTCTTGATGCGCTCATCAGAGGTATTGAAGCCGAAGGGGCGCTCTACTCTATCCATCAAATACCTGACGAAAACGTCTCCTATGCGCTTGCATCCGCCTATAAAAGCTCTGCCATTGTCCTTGCTATGCCTACCTATGAATATGCTATGTTCCCGCCTATGGCATACGTCCTTGATATATTCCGCCGTAAGCATATTTATGGTAAAAACGTGCTCCGAATCGGTTCCTGGGGCTGGGTCGGCGGAGCCAGAAAGGAATATGAAACCGCAATTGCAGCTCTTAAATGGAATAATCTTGAAATGTTTGAATGGGCCGGTTACCCTTCCGCTGACGATTTTGCTACTCTGGAAGAAAAAGGCCGGAAGCTCGCAAAACTCGTAAAGTCGTAAACGGCATTCAGACTTGACATGGAAATATTCCTTGTAACTATTCGGTATATTCTCGATGTGCCCTTCAATCCATTTGATCTTTCCGTAAGAGCATATTAAAATAGCAAAAGATTTATACTGAATAGTTACTGAAAAGGTTGATAAATGATGCGAGTGTTTTGTAAATACAGTAGATTTATTCTTTTTTTAGTGTTTCTTTTTCCGATAATATGTTTGTTCACATCACAGACGGCTCCTGACGACATAAAAGGAACGGATGTACAGGACGATACCGATGGTATCCAGCAAGAAAAAGTCTGGAATGGTACGGTTCCCGAAGTTATACACAGACCCCAGCGAGGGGAAGCCGCCCGGTATCCGCAGGATGTGGTTATTGGGGCGCTGGGTAGGGGTGAAACGCCGGAAAATGCCTATATTCTGGCGCAGAATTTTTTAGCCGCTCTGACGGCGGATAATAAAACGGCTCCGGTTATCACTTCCCTGGATAAAACCCTTTCCGAATCTCTTTTCAGCAGGATAAAACCGATAAGCCCAAGAAAATTCAGGATTGGCGGCGGACGGGAAGAAGCGGACGGGGGAGTTTCCTTTCTTGTACGTTTTATCGGGCGGGAAAAGTGGATAAGTGGTGAGTTATACCTTAAATTTGAAGCAGGGGAGCAATCTGAAATGGTTGTTTGGCAGGTGGATGATCTGGTACTGGAAGAGATTCAGGATACAACTGTAAGTAAGGATCCCTATCCCTACGAATTTTCTCCTTATGAAAGATTTTTCTAGGAATAAATTATGGCAACACCAATTAAACGAATAGAAAAGGATTTTTTACTCAAGGTACTCTATGATGAACAGATTCCACTTATGTACCTCCGTAACCGTACCGAGTATATCCTGCATGTGGAAAAACCAGCCAAAACAGAGATGTATCTGAAGGTGGATAGACCTATAGCTGGGCTTAAGCCAAGGAGAAAGCTGGACCTCATTTTTGATTACCGGGGACAGATCATATCTTTTGTGGTGGAAATAGTAAGTGCAAAAGACGAGTATATTATCGCGGAGGCGCCGGAATTTCTCTATAAAAATTTGGATCGTTCTTTTTCGCGGGTTACAACACCTCCTGATATGGAGGTGTTGCTTACCTTTCGGGGTGATCGTTATGCCCTCAACTATCCCCGCGTTTCTGAATATGAACCGGAAGAAATAGGGAACTTTATGACCAACCTGGACCCCAAGAATCTAAGCGGCCTTATCGCACAAATGGCCGCTTGGATTAAAGGTTACGCTAATGGGTATAAACTGGTTATTTTTAAGGATGTAAAGCCTACTACCACTGAAGAGCGCATTATATCTGAAACAGGCAAGACCTTGTATATACCATCTACCCAAACCAGCTTTCCTGATGTGGACCCCTACCCTAAAAGAAGGATAATTACGGTTGAAATGTTCAAACGATACCTGGAAAGTACCGGTGTTGATATTGCTTATATAGATGAAGCAATAAACCGTTATTTGAAGGCTAAATTTGACGCCAATTTTTTTTCGGTTGCATGGGTTCCGCTGCTCTTTCAGGAGTATGTAATCGGTTATATCCATATCTGGATAAATAAAGAGGGTAAACTTCCCTTTGATTACGGAGTAATCGACACCCTCTATCAATTTGCCAAGATATTAGCCTTTTCCCTTAAACAGAACGGTTATTTTGAAAAAGGCCGATTAAAAAATGAACCTTTCGCGGGTAGAGTTGTCGATATAAGCGCATCCGGGCTTCTCTTTGCTTATCCGCACTCGAACCTTTCCTCATCATTGCTACCCGACAGCGAACTTGCAGCAAAGCTCATTGCCCCTAAACGTATTATCAACGCAAACGCCAAAATAGTCCGTCGTTACAAGGATCATGCTATAGGGTATTTTGGCTGCCGTTTTTTGGATATGGCACCGGAGGACATGCGTTTTCTCTTTGAATATATTTACGGTAAGCCTTTTACCGATACCGACGCCGTGTTCCTTGCCGGTCAGGTCTAGCAGCCCCGATAATCGGGGCTCCTTTGGCAGTTTGTAAGGTATATTTTTGCAATTTATTGCAAAAATATACGATTTTGCGCTGAAGCGCAACAAACTGCTAGGATTCTGGTCCGATGGCAGTTTGTTGTACTTCAGCATAACAAACTGTCAGAAGACCAAAACCACGGTGTTTTCTGGATATTCACACGAAAATATAGCAGAGGCCCACAGTCTCGAGGGGGTGTGGCTACAGTTCTGAACGATTCTCAAATAATGCAAGTACCGTATGCAGATCAGGGAAAATTGGAAAATAATCTTCCAATTTTGTTACTTCAAAGGCTTTTTGGACACCTTCACTAACATTGATCATTGCTATTTGGAGATTCATCTTTTTTGCCGTTGATGAAAGGTAAATGAGTGCTCCGATACCGCTTGAATTTACCGCCCTGACATTTTTCATATTGAGGATGAAATATTCGATCTTCTTTTTGATCATTTTGAGAATCAACCCTTTGAGTTCGTTAGAATCAAACAGTTGCAGTTTTCCTGTTATTTCAATAAGAAAAATATCATTTTTCCTGCCGAGTATTAGTTTCATATCTTCTATTATAACCGTTTCAATACTGTTGTGCAAAGGATACAACAATTATTTTTCTAATTTTCGATATATATACCGGTGCGGCCTGTCCCCTACGGCGCCGAATTTCTGCCTCCTCCATTCGGCATACTCCGTCCAGTTACCATCGTACCAGATTACATCGCCGTCTTCAAATGCGAGTATGTGGGTGGCGATCCGGTCCAGAAACCAGCGGTCGTGGCTGATGACCATGCTTACCCCCGCAAAGGTATTAACGGCGTCTTCCAGGGCACGGAGTGTATTCACATCCAGGTCATTGGTCGGTTCGTCAAGGAGGAGCACATTCGCCCCTTCCCTAAGCATAAGGGCCAGGTTCAACCGGTTCCGCTCGCCGCCGGAAAGATCCTTAACTTTTTTCTGCTGATCCGCGCCGGAAAAATTGTACCATGCACAATAGGAACGCGAGTTGACTTCTTTAACGCCGCCCAGTTTAATAGTGTCCTGTCCGCCGGAAAGCTGCTCCCAAACCGATTTTTCGCCGTCAAGATTCTTCCTCATCTGGTCGGCATAGGCCAGTTTGACGCTTTCCCCCAGCCTGATACTCCCCCCGTCGGGCTTTTCTTCACCCGTAATTATCCTCATAAGGGTAGTCTTGCCTGCACCATTCGGGCCGATGAGCCCCACGCAGGCTCCCGGCGGTACGGTAAAGTCCAGCTTGTCAAAGAGGAGATGCTCCCCAAAAGCCTTGGTCAAGCCCTTTGCCTCAATGACAAGATGCCCCAGACGGGGCCCCGAGGGGATAGTGATGCGGTTTTCGCGTATCTTTTCCCGCTCGCTATCCTGGTAAAGCGCTTCATAACGGGCTATGCGATCCTTACTTTTGGCATGGCGTCCCCTGGGGCTCATTCTTATCCATTCGAGTTCCCGTTGCAGCGTTCTGCGCCGCTCGCTTTCGCCCTTCTCTTCTACGGCAAGGCGCGCTTCTTTCTGTTCAAGCCAGCTTGAATAGTTCCCCTTCCAGGGGATGCCTTCGCCGCGGTCCAGCTCCAGTATCCAGCCTGCAACATTGTCAAGGAAGTAGCGGTCATGGGTAACGGCTATTACCGTTCCGGCATAATCGCGGAGATACCTTTCCAGCCAGGCAACCGTTTCCGCGTCAAGGTGGTTGGTGGGTTCGTCAAGGAGGAGAATATCCGGGTTTTTAAGGAGAAGCCGACAGAGGGCTGTACGCCGCCTTTCTCCGCCGGAAAGCTGATCCACAAGCCGCTCTGGGGAAGGACAGCGGAGCGCATCCATAGCCAAGTCGAGGCGGCTGTCGAGGTTCCAGCCGTCGGCGGCTTCGATCTTCTCCTGCAATGCAGCCTGCTTTTCCCCCAGCTTGTCGTAATCGGCATTGGAATCGGCAAAGGCTTCACTTACCCGGTCAAATTCAGCAAGTATATCCACCAAATCCTGCACACCCTCGGAAACAATCTCCTTAACGGTTTTTCCCTGTTCAAGATAGGGTTCCTGTTCCAGATAACCTATAGTGTAGCCCGGACTGACGGCCGTTTCCCCTGAGAATTCTTTATCTACACCGGCAAGTATCTTAAGAAGGCTCGACTTTCCCGATCCGTTAAGGCCGATCACCCCGATTTTGGCCCCGTAGAAATAGGAAAGGCTTATATCTTTAAGTACCTGCTTGGTACCATGTCTTTTAGAGACACGATACATAGAATAGATTACTTTTTTATCATCAACTGTTGCCATGAAATTAATATAACTGAAAAGAGAATAAAAGTTAAGAGAGGGGCGTACCTGCTTTGCCTGGAGTTAAAAATCAGGCTCCAAAAACCTATAGTATTGCAGATACCTATTGAACACAGCATAACCGCCACAGCAATAATTACGGACTATACTGTTTCAACTGAAACTTAGACTTTTTGGGGTCCGCTTATAAGGAGGAACAAGCCTCAAGGTTTTTCCAAAAGGCCTTCCGATTGATATATGCAGTATGTCAAGTCCTGAAATAAGTTGACAGATTTTTATGCAACCCTACGGTACATTTTTTCAGGCGTTTCATAGTTAAGGGCCAGATGAGGCCGCCTGGTGTTGTACAGAAACATCGCCTCACGAACCGCCACCAACGCCTGCTTCTTGCTCTTAAACGAACAGCCAAGACCGTATTCCTGTTTCAATATCCCTTTCAGCACGGGCGTTTTCGTAGCAGTGTAGTTCCTCATTTCTGCTTACCGAAAGCCCGTGGGTCTTGAGCGCTTCAACATATCGGTGCGAACAATACTGACAGCCGCGGTCTGAATGGTGGACAGGGAACACCCCCTTGGGGAGTTTTGTCAGCACCATGTCCAAGGCGTGGACAATTGTCTCGTCCTGGTTTAAAGTTGACACATAAGGAGTCGAAAGATGAGAGATGTGGTACGAT
>JAISNI010000189.1 GCA_031276295.1 Treponema sp. | reverse complement strand
GAGGTAGAACGAGCGCGGCTGATGAGCGAGTACAAGTATGAGGTAGACACGCAGAGCAAGGTAGTACAGGCGAAACGGGAGGGGAGGAAAGAGGGCTTACTGGAAGGGAGGAAGGAGGGTATGAGGGAAAGAGAAAGGGAAATACTGGAACTTATCAATGCGGGATATTCCCTTGATGCGATCAAAGAGCGGCTTACAAGCGGAGGGAAGCCTCCGGCGGATGGTCAGAAGTGAGGATAAGCCGGGACGAGGTAGAGCGGACGCGGCTGATGAGCGGTACAAGTATGAGGTAGACACGCAGAGCAAGGTGGTGCAGGCGAAACGGGAGGGTGGGTATACGGGAAATAGCCCGTAAGCTAAAGGCGATGGGGGAGCCTTCTGAGAATATAGCATCTGTTACCAGTTTATCCCGCGAGGTAATCGAAAGCCTGTAAGGGCAAGGGATATGGGATATGGGATATGCCGCCAGGGTTCAACAGAGGTTCAGACGCCGCTGTCGGCTGAACCTGAGCCTACCGGTTTCCAATGACGTTATCGCACCCAAGGTTACCGTTTTTCAGCCGACAATACAGCCTTACGGCCACGGCGGTTTCGACAACGGCCGAGCTGCCGACCTGTATGTTCTGTTCCTTACTTGATGAGTTCCAGGCTCCGACGGCTTACGAGCCGCTCTTTGGTATTGATCGTTGAACGATTTCTTCTCAAGGGTGTCGATTACATAATAAATACATAATCAGTAATGCCCCTGAACGGGACATCTGCGGTAAGGGCGTTTGTTGTGTGCGATCCTCTTTTAGGAGCCTGTTGTACTTATGGATTTTTTGCATCGGACCTTTGGTCCACTTTATGCAAAAAATCCCGATTATCGGACTCCTTTGGCAGTTTGCAAAGTATAAAAATTCACTTTCGTGAATTTTTATACGATTTTGCGCTGAAGCACAACAAACTGCTATAAAGAACCCAAGATATTGCTCCTGGGTTCTTCATAGTTTATTCCTCTTCTTCCTTAACCTTGAAGGCTTCAGCCGCTTTCTTCACATCGTCCGCGATACGGCCCGAGATAGGCGCGTAGTGGTCGAATTCAACGCTGAAGGAACCGGTACCGCTGGTGATGGATCGCAGGTCTATGGAATAGCGGAGGAGTTCCGCCTGGGGAACCTGCGCGCGTATCTCTTCAATGCCGCCGCCTATGGAGTCCTGGCCGAGTATCTTACCGCGCTTGCCGGAAAGGTCGCTCATCACGTCGCCCAGGTACTTGCTCTCTACAAAAACGGTAAGGTTCATAATAGGCTCAAGCAGGGTGGGCGCTGCCTGGCGCATAGCTTCGCGGAAAGCATTGCGGCTTGCAAGTTTAAATGAAAGCTCCGAGGAATCTACCGGATGGTACTTGCCGTCCACTATGCTCACTTCGACATCCACAACGGGATAGCCGGCTTCGGTTCCCCGTTCCATACCTTCTACGATACCTTTTTCAACGCCGGGGATGTAGTTCTTGGGCACCGCGCCGCCGAAAATGGCGTTGATAAACTTGTAGCCTTCCCCGCGCTGGAGGGGGCTTATATCCAGAACAACCCTTCCGTACTGGCCGTGGCCGCCGGTCTGCTTTTTGTGGGTATATTCCGCGCCGGCCTTTTTGGTGATGGTCTCGCGGTAGGGAACCCTTGGTACATGCGTCTCTACATCGATCTTCTGGTTCTGCCTGATCTTGTCCAAGATGATGTTCACGTGGAGTTCACCCATGCCGGAAATGACGGTCTCTTTTGTTTCGGAATTGAACTCGTAACGGAAGGTCTTGTCCTCTTCGGCCGCCCTGACAAGGAATTCGCCGAGCTTGTCGTCGTCCTTCTTTGCAAGCGCGTTTACCGCCACCGAGTGTACCGGTTCGGGAAGCCGTAAGTGCAGGAAGTTAATACCTGTATCGCCCGCGCTGATGGTATCGTTGGTTTTAAGGCTGACGGCCTTGGCAACAATCCCCACATCCCCCGCATAAAGTTCCCGCGTTTCCTCAAGTTTTTTCCCCACACAGGTGTAGATCTTCCCTATCCGCTCCTTCTTGTTTTCAGAAACATTGACGACATCGGAATCCGCGCTGAGTTTGCCGGTTATAACCTTTACCCATGAGAGTTTACCGGAGAACTGGTCAAAGGTGGTTTTTATTACCAGGGCCGAAAGGGGCTTTTCAGGATCGATAGGGATTTCCTGCCGTCCGCCGTCCGCCGTAATGCCGATGTCTTTGGCGTTGCGGGGATCGGGCCCTGCCTCGGCGATAAAATCGAGGAAAGGGATAAGGCCGGAATTTTTCAGGGCCGAACCGGTAAACACCGGAACTATCCTGTCCGCCGCCAGCGCTTCGATAAGTCCCTTGCGCATTTCCTCTGCGGAAAGTTCGCCTTTGTCAATGTAAAGCTCCATAAGCTCGTCGTCGCCTTCGGCGGCGGCCTCTATCAACCGCTCTTTGGCGGCGACGAGGGCATCCTGAAATTCAGCGGGAACCGGGCCTTCCTTTTCAAGCGCCGATCCGCCGCCCTGGACGAACCAGGCTTTCCCGTTAAGTATGTCAATAATACCCTTATAATCGGGCCCCTTACCCATAGGCAATACCAGGGGTACCGGATCAACCTTGAATTTTTCTTTTAAATCCTCCAGCGTCCGGTCAAAATCCGCCCGTTCCTCATCCATCCTGGTGATATAGAAACCTTTGGGTTTATTCCTCCCCGCAAGGGTACGCCAGAGCTTGATCGTTTCTATCTGTACCCCGGTACGGCTATCCACGGTAAGCATGACCAGTTCCGCAGCCCTAATGGTAAGTATCACGTCTCCGGTAAAATCTGACGACCCGGGTGTATCAAATATATTTATCTTCCTGTCGTTTCTCTCAATATGCGCCAGCGCCGCATGAATCGATATCTTCCGTTCGATCTCCTCGGGGCTTGAATCCGCAACAGTTCTGCCGGATTCCACCGTTTCCGCCTTGGGTATAACCCCTCCGGCAAAAAGCAAGTGTTCAAACAGGGTCGTCTTGCCGGTACCGCCGTGTCCGGCAATGGATACATTTTTGATAAGATCCGTTGTGTAGGCCATCAGGCACTCCTCTTAAGGAGCGCCAAGGCTCCTTTAATAAAGTGTATAGAGAACTACCTCCCCCTAAAGAACAAGGTATCAGATTTTTCTACGAAAAATCTACCGATGGAGAGGAAATAATGAATGCCGCGGGGTATTAACCCCCCTCGAATAAAATTGTATTATAAAATTTAAAAATTGAATAGTTACAAATATTCAATTATAATATGAAAACACACAATTTTATGCTTTCCCTGTATATATTTATAGTATATGCTATACTATAATCAATCTACCTTAACAGATTGTCAAGAAAAAAATCTTGACTTCTTCAATTCGGTATAGAGGGCGTTTTACCTGGGGAACGGCGGAATACACGCCGCGCACGGGTATGGAGCGTGGGGATGAAAAGGCGGCGGTGCGCGGCTTCCTCCCTCCCCCCTTTTGCATATTCCGAATTGAAGTTATTATAGCTATGAAGGCGGTGAAGAAAATGGATGAACGAAAACGAGCAATTCAGGAACTCGGGCTAAAGAAAAGGGAAACGCTTGACGCCATTACCACCCTCCAGGGGGAAGTGGGCGGTTCCCTGTTGAAAAGAAACCTGGGGGAAAGCCACGCCCCCGATGCAGACGCCCTTGCCGAAAGGGAGGATGTTCCGGAAGCCGTGCGCAATGCCAAGAACGCAGCGGAATACCTCAAACTACTCAAGGATATTGCCGATACCGAGGCTCTTATCCTCAAAATAGAAGAGGATACAGCCCGTCTAAAGGCTGTTGAAGAGGATATTGCCGTAAAAGAGAAGATCGGTAAGGATTACAGCAGGGAGTTGAGCAGTAATTTTACCGCTTTAGGGGAACTTATCTTTAACGATCCTGATTTTTCTGCCGTTGTTTCAGCTTATGAAAAACAGGCCGACGATATTGTCAACAAGATCAGATCGCTTGAGAACCAGCTTGAAGAAATTGAGATAAGAGCCGACGGCAATGTTTTTCATCGTTTGGGCAGAAACGCCAAGGGACTAGCCCTCAGATCATTTCTCAACAAAAACCAGGAAAATCTGCAAAGAATCTACCGGACGGTGGGGGAAAAATATGTCCTTTCCAGCACCCGTGAACCAAGCTCCAACCCGGATGTAGAGGATCTTTTTGAACAGATACAGGAGAAAAGGCATGCCTTCCAAGAGGTATCGGCGGAGTTGGCCGAACTGCGTAGCGAACGCCGGAAGATAGGCGACGTTCTGGGCGCGGAAGGGAATCCCGTTAAGCGGACGGGTGCGCTGGAGAAACATATAGTCCTTGACAGGCACCAGATCCTCAGCGTATTTGCGGCTTTCGGCGCCGTGGTTTCGGATCCTGTAGAAGCGGAGAGCTTTACCGATCTTCTCTCCGTGGAAGATACGGAGATTATTACAAAGATCAACGAAGAAAAGGATGCGGTCCGGAATCTGGAGACCCGGATTGAAAGTCTTAAAGCATCCCTGGCAATCGACGATGAAAAGGCTGAAATCGAAAAACTAAACAAAGCGATAGGGGAACAGCGGCAGCGTATCCGTAATGCGGAAAGGGCCATTGAGGAATTCAGCGGGCAGATAGCCCAGTCGGAGAAGAAGATTGAGGAACTGAGCCTGCTTCTTTAGCAGCCTGTCGCGCTGAAACGCAACAGACTGCCGGGAAGTTCATTTACTTAAAACAGGATGTTATCGGTAAAAAATGGCTAATACAGGTAAAACAAAACCATCGCTTCAACCGGAATTGACAGGTACTTCTGGAAAACCCAAAAGCGGGACGAAGGAGAAGCAGTCTAAGCCCCCGGAGAAACCCGCGGCGCAAGCGGGAAAAGCCCGGGACGCGGTTGCGGGTAAGTCTAAGCTCCCTGAGAAACCCGCGGTGGCGACGGGAAAGGAGAAACCCGTAGCGCAGGCGGAAAAAACCCGGAGCGCGGCGGGTAAGTCTAAGCCCCCGGAGAAACCCGCGGCGCAAGCGGGAAAGGCCCGGGGCGCGGCAGCTGCGGGCAAGACGAAGGCCGCGCAAAAAACGGCTGCCCCGCCCGATGCCGCTTCTCAGGAAGCTGCCGTATACGACGAATCGAAGATCAAGACCCTCTCTTCGCTTGAACATATACGCCTGCGTACCGGTATGTATATAGGCCGTTTGGGAGACGGGGCTAATCCTGACGACGGAATCTACGTGCTCCTTAAAGAGATCATAGACAACGGCATAGATGAGTTTATCATGGGAAATGGAAAACTTATCGAGGTCGAGGTGCAGGAACAGTCCGGCGCCGGCAATTCCGGCTGGATGGTTAAGGTTCGGGACTATGGGCGCGGCATACCGCTGGGGAAGCTGGTGGAGTGCGTGTCGGTGATCAACACCGGCGCCAAGTACAACGACGACGTATTCCAGTTCTCCGTAGGGCTTAACGGTGTGGGAACCAAAGCCGTAAACGCCCTGTCATCCTACTTCCGTGTTGTATCCGCCAGGCAGGGAGAATTTGCCGAGGCGATCTTTGAGCGCGGCGCCCTTACAGGCGAGCGTAAGGGGAAAATTGACGCGGCACAGGCTTCCGCCCGACGGAAGGAACCGAACGACAGCGCGGGGTATACGGACGGTACGTATGTTGAATTTATCCCCGATGCCCAAATCTTCGGCAATTACTCGTTCAACCTCGAATTCGTGGAACGGCGTATACTCAATTACGCCTATCTTAACACGGGCTTGAGCCTGTCCTTTAACGGGCAAACCTTTGTTTCGGAACGGGGCCTTTTCGACCTGTTGCACGAGGAGACGGGCGAGGACTGCCTGTACCCTATCGGCTACCACAAGGGGGATCAGATTGAATTTGCCTTTACCCACACCAACAATTACGGCGAGGGTTACTTTTCCTTTGTAAACGGCCAGTACACAAGCGACGGCGGTACGCATCTTTCAGCCTTTAAAGAGGGCTTCCTTAAAGGGATACAGGCCTATTTTAAAAAGGATTACCGCAGTGAGGACGTAAGGGAAGGTACGATTGCGGCGGTTGCCGTTAAGCTCAAGAATCCGGTTTTTGAAAGCCAGACCAAGAACAAGCTGGGGAATTCGGATATACGCGCCTGGATAGTGCAGGCCGTAAGGGAGGCCGTTGAGGACTGGCTCCATAAGAACACCGATGCCGCCAAGCTCCTTGAGCAGAAGATCGAAGCCAACGAAAAGCTCCGCACCGAACTGAACGAGGTGAAGAAGGAAGCGCGGGAAGCGGCCAAGAAGATAGCCCTCAAGATACCCAAACTCAAGGACTGCAAGTACCACCTGGAGGATAAGGAAAAGGGGGAAGGTTCCACCATCTTTATCACCGAAGGCGATTCCGCCGCGGGTTCTATGGTTTCAAGCCGGGATGTGATGACCCAGGCCCTCTTCAGCCTGCGCGGTAAACCCGAAAATATGTATGCCAAGAAGCGGGCGGCCATCTATAAAAACGCAGAACTCTACAATATGATGATGGCCCTGGGTATAGAGAACGATATAACCGGTCTCCGCTATGCCCGCATCGTCATCGCCACCGATGCGGACTTTGACGGCTTCCATATCCGCAATCTCCTGCTCACCTTCTTCCTCACCTACTTTGAAGAACTGGTAACCGGCGGGCGTATCTATATTCTTGAGACCCCCCTCTTCCGCGTGCGTACCAAGAAGGAGACCCGTTACTGTTATACCGAAAAAGAACGGGACGATGCCGTTAAAGCCCTGGGCAAAGAGAGCGAAGTAACCCGCTTTAAGGGGCTGGGCGAGATCAGCCCCAAGGAATTCGGCCAGTTTATCGGCGCGGACATACGCCTGGTGCCGGTATCGGTAAACACCCTTAAAGCCGTCCCCCAGGTCTTGACCTTCTACATGGGCAAGAACACACCCGAGCGCAGGGAATACATCATGAAGAACCTCATCGAAGACGCGGGATAACTATTCAACGTATCATATACGGGAGCAGGGGCTTGCCGGAGGGGACGGGCGGCGGCGGCGGAACCCTCCAAGCAGTTTGTTGCGCTTCAGCGTAAAATTGTATAAAAATTCACGAAAGTGAATTTTTATACCTTGCAAACTGCATAAGCAGCCCCGATAATCGGGATTTTTTTTGCATGAATATGCAAAAAAATACACAAGTGCAACAGGCTGCTAGCTGCCTGAGACCCCAAGTTCCTTCCGGGCATGGAAGCCTCCCCAATCCCAATACTTGTCTTTTAACCCGTGATGGTTGGCTGTGAATCTCCGCTTCTATACGTTGCCGCCTATCAACGTAATGGAGGATAAGGGCTTCCGGCCCTGGCAGAATACGTCGGTTCTCTGTGGCGGGGCTTCCGTACACGGCTCCCGGGTGCGGATGTTTTCGTTTACCTGGAGTGTCTAAAAAATGGGAGTTCGACGGGGAGAAAAAACGTCGGCTTTAGGGAACTGAGACTCTGAAGCCTGTCCCCGGACTTGGGGGCCTTCAAGTACAACAGGCTGACGGTATTCCAGCGAACTTATGATAGATATGTACCTCATCCTACAAGCCTGCCCCTTTAACTGGTTATTCGCCTCTTGCCCCTATAAGCCTGTCCCCTGTAATCAGTCTTTCACATCTCCGTCCTCTTTCAAAATTCCTTCATCTCCCCCTCATTTTTTTTCACCCAGACTAAAGCAAATCAGCACCTTGCCCCCAATAATACACTATGCGTAAACCTCGTGAACAAAAAGAAAACGGTGTGCATCACGTTACCGTTCAAACGAACCGGGGAGAAAAATCCTTCCTCGACCTCGATGC
>JAISNI010000176.1 GCA_031276295.1 Treponema sp. | reverse complement strand
TGTCTCCGTTAAAAATATAGCCCATCTTTGAATGCCGGGCAATAGTTCGCAGGGGAGCGCCAGGGTTCCAAAATCAACGCCTGCTGGGGTTACTCCCCATCACCGCCGTCCATTCTTTCTGCGTTACCTCGTACTTACCCATAGAGAAGCCGCTTGCCGTTACGCTATGCTGGGGCCCTTCATCGCCATCACGCCCCGCTTCCGAGGGGGGCTACCCATCAGGAAGGTCCCGCCGTTTATACGCACAAAGCCGTCAGGTACGGGACGGCTCAGCAGGGCAACAGCACTTACTTTCCAATCCCGGGAAATCACCAACAACACGAACTTTTTGTTCAATATTTACGATTTTTCCTTATGTTCGTGATGGTTCGAGAGGTTCGTGGTTAATTTTTCTTCAAAAAAATGACGATTTTTAGGATATATCAAAGTCAAAAAAGTAAGTGCTGTTGCCCTGGGCGCTCAGGCGGACGCATAGTTTTTCTGATACTATCATTATATCCGCTCCACAGGCGTTCGGTGGTAGTTATATCGGAAAGATAGACCCTTACCATATAAACCCTAGATGTCCGGTTGCCGGCCCTGTCTACATTGACACTTACCGTTCCGCTCAGCCTGAATTCGGCGTCCAGTTCTGCGCCGACCGCAACGCCTGCTACCGTAGAAAAACGGCCACTCTGATCCAGCGCAATTTCCATCAGGCTGGCCAATTCCGCCGTATTGATATGCTCGGAACTTTCATTCCTGAAAGGATCGACAATAATACGGGGAACTCTTCCGAATGCATCAATTGCCTGAATAATTCTTGGCGAAGCAAGGCACTGGTTGACCATATCCTCGCAGACAATTTTTACATCATTGCTGTTCCAGTATCCGCTTAAATATTCCTGAAGGTTCCCCACGGCGGGCGGTATACGGTAGCTGAAACTTGCCGTTACCGTCTGCCCGGCCCCCACCTCCACCGTCTTTTCCTCGGCCTTCCCGTCCGGGTAGCTCATCTTCAGGCGGTACGTCCCGGTTTGCAGGCCGTTAATAGGCGCCGCCCTCCCGCCGCCCACGGAAACATCGCGGTTAAGGCCGTCGCCCTGTATGTTCAGCGTACCGGCCGTTACCGCCGCCACTTCAAGGTTCCCCACAGGGGGCGGCATACGGTAGCTGAAACTTGCCTTTACCGTTTGTCCGGCTCCCACTTCCACCGTCTTTTCTTCGGTCTTCCCGTCCCGGTAGCTCATCTTCAGGCGGTACGTCCCGGTTTGCAGGCCGCTAATAGGCAGCGTTCCTCCGACGCTAAAGGATACGTCCCGGTTAAGGTCGCCGCCCTGTATGTTCAACGTCCCGGCCGTTACCGCCGCCACTTCAAGGTTCCCCACGGCGGCCGCTATCGGCCCAAACTGGGGCGTGGATCCCGGCCACGGGACAGCCGTATCGAAGAACTGCGAATATACCGCCGGTATCTGCCGCCCGTTGCTTACCCTCCGTACATCCGCTCCCGTCCGCCTGAATATCTCGTTTACATCCAAACCCTGCGTCTTCAGGTGTTTCAACAGTTGCCCCGTAAACAGCCCGTTACGTCCCGTCCCGCTTTCGGACACATCGGACGCCGTCTCCCCCGCGCTGGTCGCATACACCACGATGCTCCCCGGCGGCTGCCGCCCCGTTACCGTCAGCCCTTTCGCCCCGCTCCGCGCCCACCCAAACGGATTGTCCCGGCACGCATCCAGCACCACCATGTTCAGGTGGTTCCCCGCTTCTTGCAGGTAGTCCAGCGCCTGCTGGACATTCAGCGCTTGGTAGGCCAGATCCGCCTCCCGCCGGATATTCGCGTTCACCGGTATCAGGTAGTTCTCCCCCTGCGACTGTACCCCGTGGCCCGAATAATAGAAAAAGCCGTAGGAATCCCGCGCCGCGCCCAAGCGCCGCGCAAACCGGTCAACCCCATCGGTCATCTGCTGCAAGGTCGCGTCCGTCAACAGTTCCGCCTCAAAGCCCATGCCCTCAAGCGCCGCCTTGACATCCGCCGCATCGTTCAACGTGTTCCGCAACCGGCTTACCTGGGTATAGGCCGCGTTCCCTATTACCAGCGCGTACTTCCGCTGCGCGCATACCAACGCCGGTAGCAGCAGGAGCAGCGCCCCCGTGCAGAGCAGTTTGACAGAGTTTGTTTTCATAGAAACCCCCTTACTTATTGTGGTTGAGAGAGTATAGCACGTTTGGAGAGAACCTGCAATGGCGGATATGGTTTTGTGGTTTAACATGGCGGAGACATTTTAGTTGCGGAGGGCTTAACAAAGGCCGCCGCCGGGAATGAGGCCGAAGGGGGGGGGCATTTCGCTGCTTCGTCCTCACTTGAGCCTTTAAACTAAGGGCGCACGAGCCGGAAGCCAAGGTAGTAGAACCTGTTGGACGGGGTACTGCCGCTCCTGTCGGCAGAACGCACGTACTGCGCGTCGTAGAACCAGCTCCCGCCGCGTTTAAGGCGGTTCGTACCCGATGACGCGGGCCCTTCCGGGTCGGTCTGGGCGCCGCCACTATACTCACCGTACCAGTCCCAACACCATTCATACACATTCCCGTGCATGTCGTACAGACCCCAGGGGTTTGCAGTTCCATTTCCCACATTCCATGTCTTCCCTCTATACTCTCCCTTCGCATTCCCGTTGTATGGATAATTCCCGTTATAGTTCGCCTGGTTTGTCGTGATATTGCTCCCTGTACTGAACGGCCCGCTTGTCCCCGCACGGCACGCATATTCCCACTCCGCCTCGGTTGGCAGCCGGTACCCGTTGGCCCCTCGGTTCCATGTTACGTTGTCTCCGTTCCGCATATATGCGGGAGTCAAGCCTTCTTCACGGCTCCTCCAGTTGCAGTACTCTACCGCATCGTACCAGCTTACCAGTACCACCGGCTGATTATCCCCTTGGCTGAAATACGGATTATCCCAGTTCGCATCCCTCTTCCAGTCCCAACCCTTATCAGTCAATACTATCCCCCCGCCGGATGTTTCCGCCGTGGTCTTATATCCCGCCGCGTTTACAAAACGCCGGAACTCCCCTACCGTTACCTCGTACTTCCCCATGTAAAAACCGCTTACCGTTACCTGGTGCTGCACTTCGTCGTCAGCACGCGCCGCTTCCGTGGCCGGGCTGCCCATCGTAAAGGTTCCCGCCGGTATCCGTACAAAACCGTCCGGCACGGGCGGCTGGGACGCAGATTGCGCCGCGAGCGCCCTGCCCAGGAGCAGCGCCGCCGCGCAGAATAGTTTGACACCGTTTGATTTCATAAAAAACTCCTTACTTATTGTGGTTAAGAGAGTATAGCACGTTTGGAGAAAACCCGCAATAACGGATATTTTTTCCCTTCGACAGACTCAGGGGCCGAAAGCCCTCCGGCGGTTTTTGCCACAAGATCGCGTAAAAATCTATTTACAGGAAAAAAAATTGGAGTTATTATCATTATATTGGTTGTTCAGGCGGAGCCATGAATAACCGCAACTATTAACCGTGAGGAGGTTTTTATGAAGAAGATCGGCATCAGTTTACTGATAGCGGTGTTAATTTTTACCTTGTTTGCCGCTTGCCAAAAGCAGGAGGCGGCAAGCCAGACATCTGGGGCGCAGGCAGGGGAAAGAGCCGCGAACGCGCCGGATGCGCCGGTAACCCTTACCGTATGGTGTTGGGACCCCGCTTTCAATATTTACGCGATGAATGAAGCGGCAAAAATTTACAACAGGGATAAGCCCAATGTAACGATTAATGTTGTTGAAACCCCCTGGGATGATGTGCAGCAGAAACTTATCACTTCCCTTGAATCCGGGCAAACAGACAATCTGCCCGACATTATACTCATGCAGGATAACGCCATTCAAAAAAATATTACGATCTATCCTGACGCTTTCCTCCCGCTTAACGGTAAGGTTGATCTAAGCGAATTTGCGCAGTTCAAGCTGGACTTTGGCAACTACAAAGGCAAAAACTACGGCGTGCCTTTTGATAACGGCGCGACCGGCTTCTTCCTGCGCAAGGACATTATCGAGCAGGCAGGGTTGCAGGTTTCCGATTTTAACGACACTACCTGGGAAAAAATAATTGAACTGGGTAAAATCGTTAAACAGAAAACCAACATTCCGCTACTTTCTACCGTTGCCAATTCCCCTGACTACATAATGCTCATGCTGCAAAGTACCGGGTCATGGTTCTTTAAACCGGACGGCAGCCTTGACATAAAGGACAATGCGGTACTCAAAAAGGGCATTGAACTTATGGGCGAGATGCGTGCCGCCAATATCCTTACCTTGGTGGCGGACTGGAATGCCTATATCGCTACGCTCAATACCGGAGGCGTTGCGGGAACCATACAGGGCTGCTGGATCATCGGCTCCATCTCTGCCGAACAATCGCAGTCCGGCCAATGGGCTATGGTGAGTACGCCCCGCTTTGAGACCATCCCCGGCGCAGTAAACTACTCAAGCCAGGGCGGTTCAGGCTGGATGGTGCTGGCTAACTCCAAGAATCCCGATGTGGCAATGGACTTATTGAACAAGACCTTTGCCGGCAGCGTTGAGTTCTATTCTACTATTCTGGTCTCCTCCGGCGCCATTGCGACATGGCTTCCCGCTGGGCAGTCCCCAACCTACGGGGAGCCCGTAGCATACTTCGGCGGGCAGAAGATCTACGCCGATCTCCTCAGCTATGCGGAAAAAATTCCGCTGGTAAAGTATGGTGTGTATAACTACGAAGCGCGCGACGCAGTAGGCCGTGCTATATCGGACATCATGAACGGCAAGAACATTGATGCGGCGCTTGCTACCGCTCAACAGGAAGTAGAACATATTATAAATGAATAGGCTTTGATACTCAGGACCGCGCAGAAACAACATGACCGTTTGGTCGTGGTGTTTCTGTATTGCGTACGCAATGAGCATAAAATGCAGGGCATTTTATGCGTGCGCGGATCCTCAGCCTCCTGCCAGATTGCCGGAGGGGGCTTATAGGGAGGTCGGAATGAGGCAGATTAGTTTAACCGCAAAGTACAAATGGTGGGGATGGTTTTTTGTCGTTCCCGCTGCTCTATTTATTTTTGTTCTCTGTTTTTACCCTATGGTCTCCGCATTCCTTATGTCCCTGCAATCTGGACGGGGTAGTAACCTTCGCTTTGTTGGTTTAAGAAACTATACGCGGCTTTTTCAGGACGGGGTGTTCCTTGCGTCAGTTGGGAATGTTTTTATATTCCTTATTTTCCAGGTTCCCATTATGCTCTTTCTTGCCCTCATTCTGGCTTCCATTCTTAACGATGAAAAATTAAAATTTCGCGGCTTTTTCAGAACCTGTGTGTTTCTACCCTGCACCATAGCATTGGTCTCCTCGGCATTGTTATTCCGCTCTTTTTTTGCCATAGACGGTATTGTAAATAGTGTTCTTCTCAACTTGCGTGTTCTTTCCGAACCCATTAGCTGGCTGACTCACCCCCTCTGGGCTAAGGTTGTCATTATCCTCGTCATTACCTGGCGCTGGACCGGATACAATACCATTTTCTACCTTGCAGGATTACAGAATATTGATACCTCAATTTATGAAGCTGCCCGTATTGACGGGGCTTCGGGATTACAGCAGTTTTTTAAAATAACCATTCCTCTTTTAAGGCCGGTTATACTTTTAACGACCATCATGTCAACCAACGGTACCATTCAGCTTTTTGCGGAACCAAAAAACATCACCGACGGCGGGCCGGGCAAAGCCACCCTTACCTTATCGCTTCATATTTACAACCTGTCCTTTGAAGGGGTTCCGCAGTTCGGCTATGCGGCGGCGGTTTCATACTCAATACTTATCATGGTAGCAATTCTGTCATTTGTGCAGATGAAAATAGGGGATAAGGCATGAAAACAAAACGTATTGCAATTTCCAGGGTCTTCGTTTACATCTTTCTTATTATTGTTTGCTTTTTTTCGGCTTTCCCCTTTGCGTGGATGCTTTCCGCGGCAACCAACAAAAGCGTAGAAATAGTGAAGGGCAAGGTTTTTTTTGGAACCTATTTGCTTGAAAATATCAAAACAACTCTTTCAACGGTAAATCTGGGCAGGGCTTTCTGGAATTCCATGAGAAATTCCGTGGCAGGAACGCTGACAAGTCTTTTTATCTGTTCGATGGCCGGTTATGGTTTTCAAATTTACCGCGACAAGGGCAAGGATCGCCTCATTGGTATTCTTCTTCTTTCCATGATGGTGCCGTTCGCTTCTATAATGGTGCCGCTTTTCAGAATGTTCAGTCAGGCGAAACTCTTGGATACAACGATGGGCTTTATTCTTCCTTCCATTTCTACCGCATTCCTTATATTCTTTTTCAGGCAGAGTTCGGCGTCTTTTCCCTATGAAATCGTGCAGGCTGCGCGTGTGGATGGGCTTGGCGAATTCGGCATCTATGTCAGGATATATCTTCCGGTTATGGCCCCGACCTTTGCGGCGGCGGCAATCGTTACCTTTATGAACCACTGGAATAACTATATCTGGCCCCTCATTATTATGCAGAGCCAGCAAAGCCAAACCATGCCCCTGCTGACAAGCGGCATGATTGCAGGCTACACCACCGATTACGGGATGTTGATGGTAACGGTCAGCGTCTACACCCTGCCGACCGCTATTTTGTTCATTACCCAGCAAAGGCGTTTTGTTGCAGGCGTCCTGGGGTCGGTGAAATGAACGAGCTCACCCTTTAGCTCGCGGGGTATACCTTTCATACGGTCTCATAACTATACTCCCAAGCGGGAATCACGCTAATTCGCTTTCCCTCCCTGATGATCAGGTCCCGGCTGTTATAGGTCAAGATAACCCCTTCATCTCTATTAAAAAAGTCCAAAGCTGCCAAAATGCCCTGAATTTCCCGGTCCTGATTATCTGTATCAAGTTCCCAACACACTTGGATGCACAGGGGAGCAACGCTATGAGGATTGATAACAAAATCACATTCCCCTGTCTTATCGGCAAAATAGAAAATATCGCTGGTCTGCAAGCGTAGACTATTAAAAACAAAATTTTCGAGCAAAGCCCCATAATTACTGGTAAAAGAACGGGAACCGGTTTTAATGATACCAGAATCGACAATATAGAGCTTTTTCGGGGCCAAACTTTGGGCCTTAGCCGACCAGGAAAAACAGGGGATCAACGCTATCAGGTACGAAGCCTCAAAATAAGAAAAATATTCCAATATGGTTGTAGGAGATTTTACTCCCACCGCCGGTGCAAGTTTGCTGGGAGATACCAACTGGGCTGCATTGGATACCAGATATGTATAAAGCCTCAATAAAGAGCTTGCATCCCGCAATCCGTGCCGTCCTGCAATATCCCGGTAGATAATATCGGTCTGCAATTGCGCAAGCAGTTCCTCGCTTCCGGTTTTAAGGTATTCAGGGAAACCTCCCTGCTCCAGATACCTTTCAAGCGAGGCCGCACCGGGAGTTTGACCGGTAAACTGACAATACTCACCATAGGAAAAAGGGAAAAGTTCCCGGCTGATATGCCGGCCTGTCAAACGGGACCCCAGTTCCCGGCTTAACAGGGATGCATTAGAACCGGTAACCAGCACTTGGAAGCCCTGATCCAGCTTCTGCCGTATATAAAGCTCCCATTGAGGGGCAGATTGAATTTCGTCAAAAAAAAGAAGGCCGCATCCGGCATCTTCTATTATTTTATCCAAAAGCTGATAATCCGATGGGGAAAAATCCCAAAACCTTAAATCATCAAAGCTCAGGTATATAAATTCTCTACCAAGTTTTTGGACAAACTGCCGCAAGAGGGTGCTTTTTCCACATCTCCGTATACCGGTTATCACCAAGGCATAACTTTGTATATCCGGCAGAGATTCCAAAGCCTTACGGAGAAGTCCCTGCGCCTGCCGCTTCAGAACTACCCGTTGAGTTTCCACCACATCCAGAATTTCTGACAACTTCATATATCAAATATATACGAAATCCTCAAAGTATTCCAGTGCTAATGGAATAAATATTCCAGTGCTAATGGAATACTCGGGATGCAACAGCATCTACCGTGCCCCGTAATTCAGCGCTATCCAATTCTGGTAAGAACCGCTCCGTATACTGTCTACCCATTCCTGATGGGAAAGATACCAAGCGGTAGTTTTTGAGAGGCCCTCGTCAAAATTTACCGTTCGCTTCCAGTCCAGTTCCCGCTTTATTTTTGAACAGTCAATAGCATAACGGCGATCATGGCCGGGTCTGTCTTTAACAAAGGTAATAGCCGCCCGGACCTTGTCCGGGTTAAGCTCCGCCTGTTTCGATACAATAGCAATCAGCACATTGAGAAGTTTGATATTCTCCCATTCATTTTCACCGCCAATATTGTACTTCTCTCCGGCCCTGCCCTTTTGCATAATAGTCCAGACTGCATTGTTATGATCCTCAACATAGACCCAGTCACGAATGTTTTTCCCATCACCGTAAACCGGCAGGGGCTTTCCTTCCAGCATATTAAGGATCATCAAAGGAATGAGCTTTTCAGGAAACTGGTAAGGACCGTAATTATTCGAACAGTTAGATAAGGTAATGGGAAGGCCGTATGTATGATAATAGGCCGTTACCAGATGATCACTTGCAGCCTTACTTGCCGAATAGGGTGAACGCGGATCGTAGGGGGTGTTTTCGGTAAAATAACCGGTATCTCCCAGGGAGCCATACACCTCATCGGTACTGATGTGATGAAAAAGTACATCCTGCCGCATAGCTCCAGAAGCATTCTGCCATGCATTCCGGGCTCTATCAAGCAGGGTAAAGGTGCCCATTACATTCGTTTTAATAAAGGCTTCCGGTCCCAAAATGGAACGATCAACATGACTTTCGGCGGCAAAATGAACCACCGTATCTATATCGTATCTTTTAAAAAGCGATTCCACAAAAGATCTATCGCAAATATCACCCCGTTCAAAGAAATAACGGCTGCCGCCAAACCGATCTTCAATATCTTTAAGGTTTGCCGGATTCCCTGCATACGTCAAGGCATCAAGGTTGATGATTCGACCTGAAAAATCCGATTTTTTTTCCAAAAGAGTATGGATAAAATTACATCCAATAAATCCGGCGCCGCCGGTAACTAAAATATTAGTTAAGGCTCTCATATAGCTCCTTTGACAAGTGTATGCAGATAGATGCTGAGGCTTTCCTTCCAGAATGGAATGGTTATCCCCAGAGTATCCTTTATTTTACTTTTATCCAACACTGAATATGCAGGCCGTTTTACCCTGGCAGGAAATTCCGCACTGGTACAGGGCTTAACAGTACAGCCGTCTGTTAATAACCCCAAGTTACGGCCCTCGTCGTATATCTCCCGGGCAAAATCAAACCAGCTCATGTTCCCCTCATTGGAAAAGTGATAGATACCAAAGGGAATGGTTTTACCAGCCTCCGAAGCGATAATAAATGCGGTAATAGTATGAGCCAGATCGAAAGCCCATGTGGGGCTTCCCCGCTGATCATCCACCACGGTAACGGTATCCCTCTCTTTCATCAGCCGGAGCATAGTATGTACAAAGTTGTTGCCGTATTTTCCATAAAGCCATGCTGTACGGATGATGTAAACGTCGGATGTATTTTCCTGTACCGCCCGCTCCCCATCACGTTTTGTACGGCCATAAACTCCAATAGGATCGGTTTCATCATCCTCCCGATAGGGACGAATCGCCCCGGATGTGTCTTTAACGCCGCAACCGTTAAAGACATAATCGGTAGAAAGATGAATCATACGCGCTCCTATTCTCTTAGCACATACGGCAATATTACCGGCCCCTTCGGTATTGAGGCGGTAGCAGTTTTCTCCATCATCTTCGGCTTTATCCACCGCAGTATAGGCGGCACAATTAATAATCCAGTTGATCGGAACGCCCGTAACGGCCTGTCTTTCCGCAAAAAAAGTCAAAGCATTAGGCTGCGTGATATCTATTTCCCTGTCGGTTCCCATGCAGGCAAGTCCCTGCTTTTCCAGAACCAAAGAAAGCTCCGTTCCCAGCATACCCCTATTGCCGATGAGCCAGATCATTGGTATTTTCCTGTGGAAAGTGTCTCCGGCTCAAACAGGGGCAGCTTTTTGTCCTTTTCAGAGAGCAGATATTCCATGCCCAGATCAGGCCACGTAATACCAATAGAAGGATCGTTCCAGATGATCCCCCCTTCGTCTTCAGGATAATAAAAATCGGTACATTTATATGCAAAAACCGCCGTATCGCTTAAAACCAAAAAGCCGTGGGCAAAACCAGGGGCTATGTAAAATTGATTCTGTTTTTCGCCGTTTAATATTACGCCATACCACTTACCCCGGCTCTGTGAATCCGGACGTATATCCACCGCTACATCAAAAACTTCACCTTCGATTACCCGTACCAGCTTACCCTGGGGATGGGTTTTTTGGAAATGAAGGCCCCTGAGTACACCCCTCATTGAGCGGGACTGATTATCCTGTACAAAGGAAAGATCAAGGCCGGCGACAGTAAAATCACGCCTCGACCAAGATTCAAAAAAATAACCCCGCTTATCACCAAAAACCTTGGGTTGTATTTCGTACAAACCCGAAATCGGGCACGGCGTTATGGTAATCGGCATTAAATACCTTCTTCCGCAATATATTTCAGGTATCGGCCATAGTCTGTTTTATACGAATCCGCCAATCCAAGCAGATCCTGCCGGGAAATCCAGCCATTGGCGTAGGCTATTTCTTCAATACAGGAAACATACATACCCTGCCGTTTTTGAATAGTTTCGATAAAATTAGACGCCTCAAGAAGGCCGTCATAGGTACCCGTATCCAGCCAAGCCATGCCCCGTCCAAGGAGTTCCACAGAAAGCCTGCCCTGTTCAAGATACACGTTATTCACTGCGGTTATCTCAATTTCCCCCCGGGCCGAAGGCTTGATATTTTTTGCAATTTCTATCACTTGAGAATCATAAAAATAAAGCCCCGGTATGGCATAATGAGATTTGGGCTGGAGGGGTTTCTCTTCTATCGAAACTGCCTTACCTTCTGCGTCAAACTCAACAACTCCGTAGGAACTTGGGTCCTTCACATAATAGCCAAAAATCGCCCCGCCTCCCTGCTCTTTTACCTTTTGCGTTGCATTACGCAGGGTCTGACTGAAGCCCCTGCCGTAAAACACATTATCGCCTAAAATCAAGGCACTGGTATCGCCTGAGATAAAATCCTCACCCACAATGAAGGCATCCGCCAAACCCCGGGGGCTCTCCTGTACCTTATAATCAAATTGCATCCCCAGCCAAGAACCGGTTCCAAATAACTCCCTGAACAATGAAATATCCCGAGGCGTTGAGATGATCAGTACTTCCCGTATCTCCATCAGCATCAATACCGATAGAGGATAGTAGATCATAGGTTTATCGTATAGGGGAAGTATCTGTTTGGAAACCGCCCTCGTTATCGGGTAAAGACGGGTTCCAGAGCCCCCTGCAAGAATTATGCCTTTCATCATTGAGCCCTTAATGCCGTATATAACGCAAGCGATGTTGAAAGAATAGACAGTGTAGTAGTAATAATCGGCGCGTACTGGTTAAAATAATAGAGAAAATCGTTAGTTTTGGCAGTTATAATTGTCTCAGGTACTATTATATCTGTTTTTTTCATAGTTTTACCGTTTATGTCCTTAATAACAATCGCTTCATAGGCATTCCTGCCCGGAACAAAACCGCCGGCAAGGGCAATATAATAATCCCACTGCCTATCGGGTATATAGGGATACCTTCCAGGCGCTACCACTGCCCCGGCTACGGTAATAAAGTACTGCCTGAAAGGGATAATTAAAGTATCGTTTTCTTCTATAAGATTTGGGCTATAATAATTTTCATCGTATAATATAGGGTTAAGATTAATCGATAGCTGCTCCTCACCCCGTATTATATAGGCATTTTTCGTATCCGAAACCGCTGAAAACCAACTTCTGTTGGCTCGTATAAGGGATGCATAGTTTTCCCCCCGGTTAAAAGGAACAACCAGCCTGGTTGCAACCGTTGGGCTTGCAAGATCGGAACTACCTACAGCCCCTTCTACAAACATAACCGGTTTCAAACTGGTTATCTGGGGTACCATTATTGTATCATAATTTTCGAGTATATAATTATCCGCTATTTCCTTATCGGTAAGGAATATTTTTTCACCCGAAGGCGAATCGCTGTTTACCTGGCGCACTAACTCAATACGTGTTTTATCCGCATTGGGGGTGAAACCGCTACTGTAAAATTCAATAAGATTTTTAATATTCTCTCCATCTTTAAGCTGATAAGTACCAGGCCGCTCCACAGCTCCGTTTATAGTTACCATCCGCTTTACACGGTTAAACGTAATAGTATCGTTGGGTCTGAGATATGGGTTCTGGGTAAAATCGCCGGTACGGCTTGCCAAAAAAAGATCGTATGTTTTGGCCCTGCCGCCAGCAGGCTGCACGGTTACATCCCGCAACGATGCAAAATCGGTCAAATTATCATCCAGCAGGCTAGAAAGCCGGCCTAGTGCCCAAGTCGTCACCTCGCGTGAATTCTTTACTTCACCCGTAACTAGTACCTTAAAGGAGGCAGGCTGAGTCAAGGTAAATTGAACCCCGCCCAAAGGATAGTTGTTATTCACAATTGTTTCTACCTGCGTTTTAAGCTGGGCAAAAGTCTTATTATTGCCGTCAACAACGCCTAGATTAGCAACACGAATTCGGTAAGTAAGATCAACCACAATCTTGTACTGTACCGGTTGGGTACCGGCAGCGTAACTCAAAGCATAGACATCCCCGGCGGTAACCCGGTAATCCTGTGTTGAAAGTGCAATTTGAGTATCCTTCGGTAACAGATTTTCATTACGGCTGGTAGTTTCACTCTGAGAACTACTGGTGATGGTACTCTCGCTCTGAGAATAGATACTAGCCGAGAACAAAAACACACACAGGATGATACAATTCAGCCTTATCACGGGGCCTCCCCCCTGAGTTTAGCCATAGCCTCAGGGTCTTTTTTGATATTGGAAATTGCATTTTGCAGGAATGCAAGAAACACCGCGAAAAACCCGGCGGCAAAGGTAACAATTACACAGATAAGTCCCCTCCCAGGTTTAGATTTTTGATCCGGCACTTCGGCAAGTTCCAGAATCTGAAAAACAGGGCTTTCGCTTGCCATGTCTATTTTAAGGATTTCATACTGTACCTTGAGTTGGGCATACACCTGTTTCTGCGCTTGCAGTTCCAACTCAAGCCGGCTTAATTCCAGATTTATTGATGGTATATTCCGGCCAGAGTTTACCGTCCTGGCCAATTCATGGGTCTCCAACTCCAGCCCCTGAATCGCCTTGTAGGTATTGGCAATATTTGTCTCTAAATTTTCTTTTTGGATTTTATTTTTATCAACACCCAATTCATCAAACCATTTCTCAAGATAGGCCACCGTAAAATTTACCACCGACTGGGCAAAAACAGGATCAATATCGGAAAAACTAACGGTAAAGACGCCGCTTTCAGCATCATTTTCGGCTATCAGCAATTCTTTCAATATTTTCCGGCTTGTAGCACGCGGAGATTCTTTTATCTTATACCTCGTAATAAGATCGAATTCATCCGTCAGCTTATCCAAAAGAGTGTTCGTAGAACACAGATAAACCGCAAGTTGGCTAAACGTTGACCCTCCTCCCAAACTTAAACCCATAAACCCTGCAAGACTCCCCAGTCCGCTGGAACTTAACATAGAAGATATCGAATTACCGGAAGAATTCTGATTATTAATAAGCATATGCGCTTCAGGAGTAAACTGATTGGGCAAAGGCGATTCTTCAGGGGGAAGAATCAAAGATACTACTGAAAAAACAACTACTGAGATTGCAGCAATCAGTGTAATGACAATAATCATTACTTTTCTCTTCCAAAGAACAGCAAAGAGATCGATCAGACTTATCTCGTCCTCATCGGTATCCCTATTTTTGCCGGGATTATGCCCATTTTCCAAATCAGTCTGTATATCAACATCTATCATTACATCAATACCTACCTAATTTCTGCCTATTCTTCTCTATTTCCATCGTATCAATCATCGTGCTGACAAATTTTCCCGGCAATACATACTGCTCCCAGCGCTCCCAGTATTGCACCTAAAACATCAGCCGCCCAGTCCCAAACATTGCAGTCCCTCCCTGGAACAAAGTACTGGTGTACTTCATCAATAATTCCATAAATAGAAGCAATGCTGAAAAGCAATAGCATGGTACCCCGGGCATTATTCTTCCACTGTTTTCCTGAAAACCAAAGTCCAAGGCTCATAGACAGAGCGGCATACGCGATTAAATGCTGCACCTTATCAAAGCCTAAAACACCCTTTGGCTGGGGCAAGATAGTTTGGGAAGAAAGCCACCATATACCGCCAAAAATCAAAAGCGCCGGCAGGCGGAATACAATTTTCCTCACCATATCTTACCTGTACCCTTCAAACTACCCTGCATTTGCATAAATACAAAATTTTCCATCTCCGTATACCCGATAAGCACTCTAACAACCTTGCCGGGCGCAGATCCTGAGAAAAATAATATATATTTTAACATACCACAATATTTAAATTATTACAATAATATTCTCCAAAATATCATCACAAGTATTCAGCAGGGCAGCCCCTACACAAACCCACTTTGCGGGACCTTTTTATTCGATGATATAGTTTAATCCCCTGAGTATCTTCATTTCGAGCTACCCTGGCAAGCCGGTATTTCCCTCTAATCGGCTGAATAGTTACGAAAATTCATCAAATAATTTGAAAAAGACCGATATACACCGATAATATAGAGAATATTCCGGTGGCGCTTCGTCTTTTCTGATAGCTGAATACCGGTTAATTATGTAAAGAGGCAGTTATGAGCATATTCGAAGCGATAATCCTGGGGGCAGTACAGGGGCTTACCGAATTTTTACCGGTAAGCAGTTCCGGGCATTTGGTTCTGTTGCAAAAAATCTTCCGTATTTCCGAGCCGGTTCTCCTTTTCGATACTATGGTTCATGTGGGAACCCTTTTAGCGGTTTTTGTTGTTCTCCGGCAGGATATTTGGTCTATCTTGCGCCGACCTTTTCAGCCTCTCACATTTTACCTTATTTTAGCTACGATACCTGCGGTTGTTGCTGCATTGTTTTTTAAGGAACAGATCGAAAAGGCTTTTAGTACCGCATCATTTTTAGGTTTTGCCTTTCTTATAACCTCAGCATTGCTTATTATTTCAGAATTTCTCTCCCGCCGCCGTTCCGGTTGGCTTAAAAACCAGGAATCCATGAATCGGCTTGATGCCTTGATTATAGGCATCTTGCAGGCGGTTGCTATTATTCCGGGCGTGTCCCGTTCTGGCTCTACTCTTTCGGGAGCGCTTTCGCGTAAGCTGGACCGTAACTTTGCAGCTCGTTTTTCATTTCTCCTTTCAATCCCTGCTATTTTGGGCGCTTTGGTTCTCCAAATAAACGATATAGCCTCAGGCCAAGCCCCGGAAAGCCTCCCTTTTCTTCTTATAATTGCGGGAACCATCACGGCAGCACTGGTTGGTTTCTTTGCGATAAACCTTATGCTCCGTATAATACAGGGAAGTTCTTTACGTGGATTTGCACTTTACACTGCTATCCTGGGGATATTGGTGCTTGTAGATCAGTTTGTAACGCATCTATTCTTTTAGAATCATACGGCAAGAAGCATAATTCTCAGATGTTCTGAATACCGTTGATAATCCGAAATGCCTCATTTCAAAATGTAACCATACGGAACTCTAATTCCTGTATAGATTTAGAGTTACAATATACCTATTTAGACTTCCGGATGGCTTTTGAGCATCTTTGTAACTCCTTATTCTGTCTGGAATTAGCTCATTGTGTAATTTCCTGTAA
>JAISNI010000022.1 GCA_031276295.1 Treponema sp. | reverse complement strand
ATGTTTCAAAATCAATATTCTTATCAATTTGTTGTTGTAATGTCTGTTGATTATATCCTGTCAACCAACAAATAATGGCATCAACATCCGCTTTAGTATGTGCCTTTTTCTCCGCTTTTTGAATATAAAACGGATAGATACTTGAAAAACTGGTTGTAAATATTCTTGGTTTTTCCATAGTTCATTAAGAATATACTTTTTTGATTTTTTAGTCAATACTTCGCAATGAGACATCGAAAATGTAACCGAAAAGAGGGGGTTAAGACATTATGAAAATGTAACTGAAATGACCTAAGTTATTGTATTACAAAAAATTACTCAACGGGCTAATTCTAGGCAGGATAAAGAGTTGCAAAGAGATCCAAAAGTATCCGGAGGCCTAAATAGGCATATTGTAAGTCTAAGTCCATACAGGAATTAGACTTACGCATGGTTACATTTTGAAATGTCTCATTACGTAACAAAGACGGTAGGGCCAAATTGCACATACTACCGATATATGAAATATTCAGCCTTCCGGTAGTTTGCCGCGCTTGAACGCAGCAAACTACCGGGTCCGCAGATCATGAGGTTTCTTCTTCCTCTTTTTTCTCGCGCAGATCCTCCATTTGGTTTGCTTTTTTCATGGCTATTTTGCCGTCAATTTCACCGGCGTGTATGACGAGTTTTCCTGTATCGTCTATAACGACAACGCACTGGGCCTTTTCCTGGGACGTATCGGTTTCAGCATCTTTTTCTTTAGATTCTTCTGGCGGAGGATATACGTTGTCAATTACGGCACCTCCGTTTACGGTAAGCAGACCGTTTACCGCAAAGGCATTCCCTATTTGATAGGCGCTGTTCCTGGTTACGAGCCCTCCTTCCATCGTGAAAATGCTGTCCTCCATGACACAGACGGCGCCGCCTTTGCCGCCGGTATAGTTGTTCATCAGCAAGCCGCTTTTCATCGTAAAAACGCCCTGCTTGCCGGCAACATGAACGCCCCCGCCGCCTAAACGCGCGATATTATTGGCGATTGTACACGCCGCGCCGAGGGTAAACGAGCCTTTGACGTATACGCCGCCGCCCCAATTCATCACACCGTTTTGTACGATGCTACCCTTTTCGGCGATAAAGATGCCGTCGGTTGCGACGAACACGCCACCCCCCGAACCGGCGCTATCTTCCCTTCCAACCGCTATGGCGCGGTTTTCGCATATCCTGCCGTTCAGCATGGTAAAACGAGCATCTTGACAGACATGCACGCCGCCGCCCTGTCCGTAGGGGACGGATACGCCCGCAATCTTTACGATCTTCTCGCCCCCCACTTGATTTTTTTCGATAAGGCCGCCTGACATCGTAAATTCGGCGTCTACTCCTACAAAAACACCCCCACCCGAAAGAACGGCTTCATTATAGGAAATTGTACCGCCGCGCATTATAAATTTTCCGCCGTCATCCGGAAACACGCCGCCGCCGTGCATTTTGGTTTTGTTCCGTGTAATTAAACCGCTCTCCATAACGAATTCGCCGCGTCCGCTCACGTACACACCGCCGCCCATACCAAAACCGGCATCGTTATCCGATATCTCGGCGCCCTGCAAAAACAAGGCTCCGTCTTCAATAGTAATGCCCGCTCCTCCGCTACCCTGGGTAATACCGCCGCGGATAACGAGATTTTCCCCCAGGTATACTTTATTGCCGCCCGATATATACATGACACGGTTGTTAAGCCCCTTCGCATTGAGTATCCCGGGCCGTTCGCCGCCCTGCATATAAATTACGGGGAGGCCCTTTCCTGCTATATCGATCATTGCATCACGGGCGGAAACCTCGGTAACGGAGCCCGTTATGATAAGGCAAGCCTCCCGGTAGAGCTTTCCCCGTATCCTATCCAGGGCCTCGGCTACACTCCATAAGGGCTTCTCAACCGTCCCCTCGTTCGAGTCATCACCACCCTCGGATATATAGAGGGTAATTTTTTTTTCATCCATGTTTTTTAATATACACCGACGGCGGAACAACTGCAAGCCCACTTCCCCATGAAAGTACCACCGCCTGCACCTATCGGACGCTCCTCAATAGGGCGCGGAGTTCCGGGTCTATGGGGGTAAGGGCCGCTTCACCTTCCTCCTTTTCAACCTTGAGGAAGACCTCGTCTCCAACCGAGATAAGGTCAAAGAAACCGCTGCGACTCAGTAATCCCGATGAGACTTCCTCATCGGCATTTTCCACGGTAAGGCTGCCGACCACATCTTCGGGCGCATAGGAAAGGCCGATGCCTTCAGCCTGTATGCTGAAGCGCCCTTTTTTGACTATCTCGTAGGCCGTACCCGTATCGACCCCGTCTACACGGCCCTTGTCGATAAGGCCCTGCGGTTGGACGCGGCGTATAAGTTTGGCACGGAAAGGCAACGCCTTGGCAAGAGATTCCACGATGCCGCGGGCCGAATTCCTCAACCGTTCCGATCCGGTACGGAACGTATAGAAGGTTCTGGCAGGAGCGCCGGTACGGCCCACAAAGAGTTCGCCCTTGATTGCCATGTCCCGCTCGCTTTCAGTAACCGAAACAATGAGGAAATAGTCCGCCCCCCCTTCCCGCGCCGTTCTGAACGCCTGCGAAAAACCAGGCTGTCTGGTCTCGAAGGGCATAACGTGTATATTCCGTTCATGGATGAGTATGTCTTTAATATAGGAAGAAGAGAGGCCGGCGGCATCGGTATGGTAAAAGCTGGACTGGGAACTGAGGGAAAAAACGGCTATGTTCCAGTGGGACGCGGCAATCTCAATGGGATCAACCGACCAGCGGCGGAACAGGGCGCTGCCGAGGAGTGCGTTGTAGGTCTCTACCGCATCTTCCACCGAATTCCTAAAGGCGCGGGCTTCTTCGTCCCTCATTGACCCGTTTATTATCTCTTCCGGCAGATTCTGGATAAACCGGAGTTCCTCTAGGTAACGGGCAGGATAGCCCTGAACACGCAGAAGGTCGGCATACTCGCGGCGTCTCGGCGAATACGGGTTTATGCGCAGTCCGCGCCGATACTCAAAAACAGCCTGGTCGATAAGGTTCCTGCTGGCAAAATCCTTGCCGCGGTCAAAATGCCAGGCAGCCCAGCGTTCACGGCTCTTATCCTCCAGGTTTGTCTCGGACATGATAAGTTCTTCCAGGGCGACCCTGACGAATTCATCATCAGGGTCAATAGAAATTGCCGTGCTGAGGATGACCAGAGCTTCACTTCTCCTCTTCAGCATGGCATAGGAGAGCCCTTTAAGATACCAAGCCGATACAGTGTTCCGGTTCTTTTCGATAATCTCCTCGGCAATACGGGCCGCTTCCTCGTACTGGCCTGCACGGTAACGGAGGCAGGCCAGCAGAAATTTGGCATTATGATAATCGGGATTAAGGAGGAGGGATCGTTCGGCATAGGCTATGGCTTCCCGTACCTGCCCCGACTGGGCGCCGAGGTAGGCGGCATAATAGTAGACGCGGAAATCATCGGGGTGCTGCACCAGAGCCTGTTCAATGTAAATACGGGCCTTCCCCTGGTCGCCCATGCTACCCAGTACCAGTGCCAGGGAGATGAGGAGTCGCTTGTCATCGGGAAAACGCCGTATGCCCTCCTGGTAACGGCTTACCGCGCCGGAAGAATGCCCGCCCGCTATATCAAGCTCCGCGGAAGTAAAGAGAACCTCGCGGTTGTAGGGTTCCCTGATAAGTATATCCGCGATAAGAGAAGAGGCGGCGTCAAGCTGCCCCAGGGCAATAAGGGTAAGGGCTTCCAGATTAGCCAGGGACATATTACCGCGGGCCAGGGCCCTGGCCTTGCGTACCCAGACAAGGGCTTCGTCAAATTCGCCCAGTTCGTAGTAGCAATTTGCAAGGGCGTCGGTAGCCTCGGCATGGGCGGGACTGAGGCGCAGACATTCAAGAAAATCCTCCGCCGCGGCATACCAGTCCTCATTGATCATATTCCGCCTGCCCTGCTCGTAATATGAACCGGCGCTCCGCGGCGTCTGGGCCTGCAGAACGGCGGCGAGAATCAACATAATAAAAAAGAACACTTTGCGCTTTAAAACCGCTTTATCCCTAACCGAAAAACAGCCTTCTTCCATGCTTCAAACTCTCCTCAACCTGCAACTATTCTTCATTCTTTTTTAATAATGATCTTTACCGTGTTTATTTTATGTCCTTCCATATCCTGAATGATAAAATCGTTTCCTCCGTACACTACTTTTTCATACTTTATCGGTATCTGCCCCCGAATATCAAAGATAAAACCGCCCAGAGTATCGAAATCCTGAACCGGAAGCTCTATACCTATCTTTTCCGATAGATCTGCCAGGTTCACCCTAGCATCGCAGAGGTAGACCCCCTCGCCAATTTTGGATATCTCCTCGGTCTCATGGTCAAATTCATCCTGAATTTCCCCGATAATCTCCTCGATAATGTCCTCCATGCAGACGATACCGGAAACGCCGCCGTACTCATCGACCGCCACGGCTATATGCACCTTGCGCCGCCTGAGTTCCCGCAATAGTACGTCTATATGCTTGGATTCAGGGACAAAAAAAGCTTTGCGTACAAGTTTTTGAATATCGAACGTATCGCCGCGGATCAGACTTTTCAGCAGATCCTTTACATAGAGGATACCGACCACGTTATCTATCGTATCCTTATACACCGGGAAGCGGGAATGTTCACTCTCGGAGATGAGGGCAAAGATATCTTCCTGCGAGGCGTCCACGGAGAGGAATACCGCATCCGTCCGGGCAACCATCACTTCCTTGGCGATGGTTGCGGAAAGTTCCACCACCCCCCTTATCATCTCCTGCTGTTCCGATTCCAGACCGGCCAGAGCTTTACGCATCTTCTCGTCATGGTTCTTTCTAAAAATACCCGCAGCCGCGCGTCCTGCGCGTCTGAATATCCCCGTACTCATGGAAGTATCCTCTCCCCGGCCAGGCTGACTAAAAGTTTCTCCTGTAATTGCAGCATAGGCTCCTTTTCATCGTTTGTCGTATGATCCATGCCGTCAAGATGTAAAATACCGTGAATTAAAAGACGCCGCAGTTCTTCTTCCTCCGGCGTCTGAAAGTATCCGGCATTCTCCCGCAGAGTTTCAAGGGAGATCACAATATCCCCCGGCAGATAACGGCTTTGCCCATCCTCTCCTTCCAGAACCGTTCCCAAGGGGAAGGAAAGTACGTCGGTAGCTTCATCTTTCCCCCGGTACTCGGTATTGAGGCGCCTGATAAATACGTCGCTGCAAAAAACCACGGAGAGATCCCAGTTATCCCGGTCTAAAATATCCAATACCTTTAGAATATAACTTTTAACGGAATTTAACCAGGGGGGCGCCTCAATATCCGGTACATCAATATAGACCTGATTCATCCATTGCTCGCTACGGGGAACTTATCGGAAGGGTTCGGGGACGGGTCTTTGTGCAGCCTGGGGTATTCGATACGGGAATGATAGTGCCCCGCCAGGACTCTGACAAATGTTTTTTTTATGGTTTCCATATCCCTAAAGGTAATTTCCGATTCCGAAAGCTGGCCGTGTTCAATTTTGGTGTCAAAAAGCTCCTGAATGAATTTTTCTATTCTTGCGGCCGTCGGCTTCTGCAAGGTCCTGACCGCGGCCTCGGCAATATCGGCAAGCATCACGGCGGCGGATTCCCGTGAACGGGGGGGATTCCCCGGATAGATAAAATCTTCTTGATTGACATGAGCATCCCGCTTTAAAGCCTCGCCGTAGAACCAGGTGATAAGGGAATTACCGTGATGTTCGGCAATGATGTCTATAACCGCCTTGGGGAGCCCCAAGCTGCGGGCTTTTTCAACCCCCAGTTTAACATGACTGCGAATAACCGTAGCCGAAAGACGGGGGGTAAGCTCATCATGCTTGTTATAATCGGTCTGGTTCTCCACAAAGTATTCACTCTGATCCATTTTGCCTATATCGTGGTAGTATGCCCCTACCCGCGCAAGCAAGGAATTTGCGCCTATCTCCTGGCAGGCCGCTTCTGCAAGGGCCGCAACCATCAGCGAATGGCTGTAAGTTCCCGGCGCCTGGCTAAAGAGTCGTTTCAGTATCGGTGCGTTTAAATCGGAAAGTTCAATAAGTCTAAACGGAGTGGCGGCATCAAGGGCCTTTTCCAGAGGCGGCAGTATCCCCAGTACCAGCATACCCGAGGCAATCCCGTTAAAGGCGGACCAGAACAGAATCAGGGGATACGCCCCAATGCCTGAACGCTGAACCAGCAGGATGGCAATGGCGGCGGTGCAGTTAGCCGCGGCGATGACGATGCCGGCCTTGACCAGATCCATCCTGGTTTCCACGCCCCGCAGGACGCAGGCTCCCGCCATGCCGGATATCAACGCAAAGATAAGGGCCGGCGTATCGAAAGATCCGGTAAGGAAACCGCAGAGGGGCAGGGCAAGGGCATAGGCCGTGGCAAGCCGCGCGTTGATCAGGATCGCGGGCAGTATAACAACCAGGGCGGTCGGCAGAATGATGGATATAGGCAAATAATCGGAATTGAAGGGAAGATCCTTGACGAGGACGCCCCCTATCACATAGAGGGCCGAGATAGCGGTTAAAAGGTAGATTTCAGCATCGTGCAGGGGACGCCCCGCTATCGCTATACGCTTCCCCCCAAGAAAAATCAGCAGGGCGCCGAGGAGTATAAAGATAGCGATACGGCCTACGATAATACGCATATCCTTTTGCAGAATAGACATATTGAGGGCTTTAAGTTCGTCCAGTTCTTCCTCGCTGACGATAAAACCTTTGCGGATAACTTTCTTGCCGGTTTCAATATGCTTAACGACCGGTTCGATCTGCCCTTTAATCCCTTCAAGCATATTCTCCGTATCCAACTGCGAAAAGAAGATGTTCTCCCGGATAAAAGGCTTTATAAGGCCCAAGGCTATAACGGCAAAATTGGAAGTAAAGGAACCTTCCCGTATATACCTGTTAACCGCCGTATCCAGGTTATCCAGGGTAATAACCTGGGAATACTTGATCTGCGTCCGCTCCTCCTTTGCGCCTGAAGGGTCCAGCAGTTCAAGTTTATCGGGATTGTAAGGCTCAAGACCCGCCTGGGGGATATGAAATATACCCTGATTGATAAGATATTCTAAGGTTGATGCGCCGAAATTAAGGAATTTATCGCGGTTTTCATCGGAATAGAGAACATCAAGGGTTTCTCCGGGGAAAAAATCGGGAAATTCACCCTGAATTGCCTCTTTGTAGGCATCAAGTGAAACCTCCGCATCAAAAAGCTCCAGGGAAAGCGATGCAAAGCGATCGTATTTACTGTACATATCCGCATCGGCAGGCCCTGAATACTTAAAAACAGCCGGCATCATCCGTTCCCGTGCTTTGATTTTAAGCCGGGTTGCCTCGGTATCAACATAAGAAACAGGATGCTCCGCGATAATATCCCGCTCCGCAACCCTGCCGGCCTCGAATTCCCCTATATCGCTGATGTATCCCGCGCCGAAATTCATATAGGCCGATATTATGCCCGTGCAGGCGATAAACGCGGTAATAATGACGATACAGGGCCCGCGCCTCAATTTATAAAACCGTATCTTCTCCCAAAAACCCCGGATATTCAGAATATCCGAAAGGTTATGATCTTTTTTCATAAACATTGATTCCTTTTGACGCCGGTATTTCGGCATCGTAGGCTTGTATTATCTTCTTGATGAGGGGATTCCTGACCACATCCCCGGTGTGGAGGTAGGCAAAATGGATGCCTTCAATCCCTGACAGTATGGACACCGCGTGCAGAAGCCCTGAAGCAGTATGACGGGGTAAATCGATCTGGGTGGTATCTCCGGTGATTACCGCCCGCGCTCCTGAGCCTATTCTGGTCAAGAACATCTTCATCTGCTCTTTCGTGGTATTCTGCGCTTCGTCCAGGATCACCACGCAATCGTTAAGGCTCCTGCCCCGCATATAGGCCAAGGGGGCAATTTCTATAACATGGTTCTCTTCCATGCGGTGTATTGTCTCGTAGGGAATGAGCGTCTCCATAGCATCGTAGAGGGGACGCAGGTAGGGATTGATTTTCTGGGCCAGATCCCCCGGCAGGAAGCCTAAACTCTCTCCCGCCTCGACTACGGGACGGGTAAGGACGAGCTTCCGCATCTTCCGGGAGAGTACCATACACAGGGCCTCCGCAATAGCCAGAAAGGTTTTACCCGTACCTGCCGGCCCAATGCAGAAACTTATATCGCAGGAACGCATACCCTGAATATAGGCCGCCTGGTTCCGGCTCTTGGGGAAAACACGGTTAAAGCCGTGAGGTATCTGTATCATTGATGAACGCATCATATCCTGATGGTTCGCCTCCGTCTGTGTAAGATCAGACATATCCCGCAATTCCGGTCCCGGTCCCGCAGAATCCCCGCTCCTGAACACATTTTCGGGGCAAGACCTGTCCTGACGTGCGTATGGAATCTCGGAGACATTCCCCTCCGGGACTTCACGGGGGGACTGCGCAGAAACATCACGGTAACTCATACCATCGCTTAGAAAACCCCCGCCTGCCAGGGCGCAGACATACTCAGGCGAAGGGCTTTCCCCTTCCTGTACCGCGGTAATGAGGCTGTCTATCATCAATTTAAACCGCCGACAGCTTTCCTCCGAAGCACTTTCCAACCGAATCTCATTCCCCCGTGTTTCAATACGGGCGCCCAAAGAACATTCGATAACACGGAGATTACCATCGTTGGCGCCGCAGACACCAGACAGGATATCCCGGTTGTCAAGAACTATAGTTAAACTATTACCCAAGTATACCTCTAGTTTATAGCATATTACGCCGAACAGGTATCGTCAAGGGCTCTTTGCGGCAACAGCACTTACTTTTCAATCACGGGAAATCACCAGAAATTCAAGAATTTTACCACGAAGCACACCAGCAACACGAACTTTTTGTTCGATATTTACGATTTTCCCTTATGTTCGTGATGGTTCAAGAGGTTCGTGGTTAATTTTTCTTCAAAAAAATGGTGATTTTTAGGATATATCAAAAGTCACAAAAGTAAGTGCTGTTGCCCGGGGACTTGATGCGGAGCCTTGACTATCCTGTTTGATACTGTATGATAAAAGCTATGGCAAATCTGAAGGTGATCATGATAGGCGATGTGGTGGGCGATCCCGGTCTTGAGGCTCTGGAAGCACAACTTCCGCCGCTTATCCGGAAAACGCAGGCTGATTTTATTGTAGTAAACGGTGAAAATGCGGCCGCGGGCTTCGGTATGATGGAAGCCGACCTCAAGCGAATTCTGGCCGCGGGGGCTGATGTTGTAACATCGGGTAACCATGTCTGGGAAAAGCGTGAATTCTGGCCGGTTCTTGATGCCGAGCCCCGGATTCTCCGGCCTGCCAATTACCCTCAAGGTAGTTCCGGGCGCGGCTGGATCAAGCTGGAAAAAGAAGCTGCCTGTGGATCGACTGTGTCGTGGCTTGTCATTAATCTTCAGGGCCGTGAATCCATGATCCCTATAGACTGTCCCTTTCAAAGTTTTGACGCTATTTTAGAAAATTTCTACCCATCTGTTTCGGATAATGGTATACCGGCCGCTCCTGATCCGGCCTTAATCGTCCTGGTGGACTTTCATGCGGAATCTACCACGGAAAAAGAAGCCCTGGCCTACCACCTGGACGGACGGGCAAGTCTTGTCGCTGGGACGCATACCCATGTCCAAACCGCCGATGAGCGTGTCCTGCCCAAAGGAACAGGCTATATCACTGACCTTGGAATGAGCGGTGTTGTAGACAGCGTTATCGGTATGGATACAAAAATATGCCTTGACAGGAGCCGGAACCAGGTGCTCTACCGTATGGAATGCGCCAAAGGCGCAGGCGTCATTCAAGGTATTATTGCCGAAATTGACAGTTCTACACGGAAAACGATCTCCCTAAAAAGGCTCGGCATAAGAACAGATAATAGCTAACCAGTTTCACAATAAAGTAAAATTTCTCTTTTCATTTTAAAAGACTTGTTGTACAATGATTAAAATTGTAATTATTCAATCCATCATATAGTGGTGGAGGTAATGGTTTGCCGTTATCAGAATGAATAGTTACAAATTATATTTCAGGAGGAATAAGCATGAAGAAGATGTTGGTTTTAGTTCTTGCTATGACGGCGCTTACCGCAACGGTATTCGCCGCAGGCGGCGGTCAGCAAAGCAGAAGCGGACAGCCGAAAATCGGGGTAGCCATTTACAAGTTTGACGATACCTTTATGTCTTACACCCGGAATGCTATCGAACAAAATGCCCAAGGCAAGGCCGCTGTAGAAACGGTGGATTCCCAAAATGCCCAGCCAACTCAAAACGACCAGGTGGACGCATTCATTTCTAAAAAGATGAATGCTATCGCTATTAATCCGGTAGACAGAACCGCCGCTGGTGCCATCATTGACAAGGCAAAGGTCGGTAAAGTTCCGGTGGTCTTCTTTAACCGGGAACCCTTCAAAGAGGATATGGCAAAGTGGGATCAGGTGTACTATGTAGGCGCCAAGGCCGAAGAATCCGGTACTATGCAGGGTGAAATTGTGGCCGAATACTGGAAGGCCCACCCCGAAACGGATAAGAACGGCGACGGCGTTATTCAGTACATCATGCTCAAAGGCGAGCCTGGCCATCAGGATGCTGAACTCAGGACTGAATATTCTATCAAAGCGGTAAAGGCGGCGGGGATCGAGGTTGAGCTTTTGGCTGAAGACACCGCCATGTGGGACAGGCCCCGCGCGGTAGAAAAAATGGATGCGTTCTATGCCCGTTTTGGCGATCAGATTGAAGTCGTTTTCTGTAATAACGACGATATGGCGCTGGGGGTTATCGAATCCTTGAGAAAAGCCGGATTCTTTACCGGCGGAAAATACCTTCCCGTAGTTGGGGTTGACGCCACTGCTCCCGCTCTCCAGGCCCTTGCCGAGGGAACGCTTCTCGGGACGGTGCTGAACGATGCCCAAAACCAGGGAAAAGCAACCTTTGACATTGCCTATGCCTTGGCTGTCGGCGGGAATGTCAGCAGTGCTGGTTGGACGCTTTCCGATGGCAAATACGTGTGGGTTCCCTATCAAAAAGTTACGCGGGATAATTATAAGAATTTCCAGTAAGAAACTGTGCTGTAACGGAAGTATGAGCAATGTCAAATTTTTAATGTAACCGTAACCCTTAGATAGAGAAGGCATGGAAGGTTAGATGTTGGTCTTTCCTTCTTTGCCTTGTTTATTGTTGCGGTTGACAGATAGGGGATCATCTATGGAAAAGGACGGGTATATCCTACAGGTAAAAAATCTTTCAAAGACATTCCCCGGAGTTCACGCGCTCGATAATATTTCGATCAATTTTAAACCCGGTTCCGTTCATGCCTTAATTGGGGAAAACGGGGCCGGTAAATCAACTCTGATGAAATGTCTGTTCGGCATCTATGAACCTGACGAGGGCGGAATTATTTTAGACGGTACACCCGTTCACTTTACGGATTCCCGTAAGGCCCTGAACGCGGGGATATCAATGATCCACCAGGAATTATTGCCGATTCCCTACCGGAGCGTTATGGAAAATCTATGGCTGGGACGCTTTCCGCAATATTCAGTCGGCCCGATCAAGTTAGTCGATCACAAAAAGATGTATCAGGACACGGTGGAACTGTTTGAAAAACTCAATA
This sequence comes from Treponema sp., assembly GCA_031276295.1. Lineage (GTDB taxonomy): Bacteria > Spirochaetota > Spirochaetia > Treponematales > Breznakiellaceae > JAISNI01. The sequence goes on along the minus strand of JAISNI010000022.1, from coordinate 11,332 downwards.
TGGACATCCCTCCTAAAATGTGGGTTCGGGATCTTTCCGTATCGAAAGTGCAGTCCCTGGAAATCGCCAAAGCCGTATCCTACCAGGCGAAAGTTATCATCATGGATGAGCCGACATCTTCGTTGACGGAACATGAAGTTGCCCATCTTTTTGGAATAATCCGACAGCTTAAAAGTCAGGGTGTTGCGATAATATATATATCCCATAAAATCGAGGAAATTCTTGTCATATCCGATGAGGTCTCTATCATGCGGGATGGCCAGCATATCGGAACCTACAACGCCAGAGAGCTTACAACAGATAAGATAATAAAATATATGGTGGGCCGTGATTTAAGCAACCGCTTCCCGCCTAAGGATAATGTTCCCGGAGAAGTTGTTTTAGAGGTAAACGATGTTTCCTCTACGGTAGAAAATTCCTTTAAGAATATAAGTTTTAAGGTGCGGGCAGGAGAAATACTGGGCATCGGCGGCCTTGTAGGAGCGCAGCGTACAGAATTAGTGGAATCCCTCTTTGGATTGCGGGGCATAGCGGACGGACGGATACTCATTAACGGCAAAAAAATCGACATCAAGAATCCTATTCAGGCAAAGAACCATAAATTTGCCCTTCTTACGGAAGATAGGCGGGCGACGGGGATTATTCCTATGCGGTCGGTCATGGACAACATGATAATAGCCAATATAAAACAGTATGTAGGAAAGGGCGGACTAATCAATGAAAGTAAAGGGGAACAGGACACGGACGAAAAAATAAAATCCCTCAACGTGAAAACGCCCGATAGTAAAACCTTTATACGGGATCTTTCCGGGGGAAATCAGCAAAAGGTACTTGTTGCCCGGTGGCTTCTTACCAATCCTGATATCCTCATCCTTGACGAGCCAACCAGAGGTATAGATGTCAGCGCTAAATATGAAATTTACACCATCATCCTAAACCTGGCAAAGCAGGGGAAATGTATCATTATGATTTCATCGGAAATGCCTGAACTGTTGGGTATTTCCGACCGGATAATGGTTATGTGCGAGGGAAGAGTTACCGGATTTCTGGAAAGAGAAGAAGCCAGCCAGGAAAAGATAATGCGTTTGGCGGCACAATTTGCGTAATAGCTTTAAATCAGGGAGATAAAACATGGAAAAGCAGTTGTCAAACAGCTCAAATTTAAGATTGAAAAAAATACAAACTTTCGGCATTCAGTATGCCATATATCTTGTTTTCGTGGTTCTCATCCTGGTCATTACCATAAAAGAGCCTTCATTCCTGTCGCTTAATAATTTTAGGAATATCCTTTCTATGTCGGCGACCCGCATTATTATCGCTATGGGAATCGGCGGAATCCTGATTACCGGCGGGGTTGATCTTGCCGCAGGACGCATGGTAGGGTTGGCGGCGGTACTGTCCGCGTCCTTGTTGCAAACGATGGAGTATCCCCGGCGTATGTACCCGGATATGCCCATCCTCCCCCTTATACTGCCAATCCTTATTGCTATGGCTGCCTGTGGGATTTTCGGCATTCTTAACGGAATTTTTATCGCAAAACTTAAAGTTCCGGCCTTTATCGCCACTCTGGGTTCCATGGTGGCCGTCTATGGGGTCAATTCCCTCTACTTTGACCGGCCGCCCTATGGGGCGCAGCCCATAGGCGGGCTTGATCACCGTTTTACCGCCCTTGGATCGGGGTATGTCGGATTCAACGGCCTCTATTCTATCCCCTATATTGTTATCATCGCCGCCGTTGTTACCCTGTTTATCTATGTACTCTACAATAAAACAACCTTTGGCAAGAATCTTTACGCCATCGGGGGGAATGCGGAAGCCGCGCGGGTTTCCGGCGTCAATGTGGAAATGACCCTGATTATGATGTATTCCCTGGCGGCGGTTCTGTACGGCTTGGGGGGAACCCTGGAAGCAGCCCGGACCGGAGGCGCAACCAACAATTACGGAAACGGTTACGAGTTGGATGCTATTGCCGCCTGTGTTGTAGGCGGTGTTTCAAACCTTGGCGGTATAGGAACCGTACCGGGCATTGTTATCGGGGTTTTGATATTTTCGGTTATCAATTACGGCCTTACCTTCATAAATATGTCGCCTTACTGGCAACAGATCGTAAAGGGAGCCATTATCATTGCAGCAGTCGCGCTGGACATCAGGAAGTATCTTAAAAAAAGATAGAAAGCCCCAATGCTCAGTTGCACTTGTGGATTTTTTGCATCGGACCTTTGGTCCGCATTATGCAAAAAATCCCGATTATCGGGGCTGCTCTTGGGTATACACCCGGCCCTCCAATCAAAATCTCGTAGTCTGTTGCGTTAAGGGGCGGGGGTGATACTCCCCAATATCACCCTCCTTTTAGCCCCAGTGGCGCCGGGGACATTACCGGGGCGTCCCTGCATGGTTTCGTGGGCTAAAAGGGCGAAGGCTACCGCTTCCTTGGAATCGGAGTTCCAGCCCAGGTCTTCCTGGGTCATCACCTTACATTCTGGTAACAGCGCGCCGATTTCTCCAAGCAGGGTCTTGTTATGTGCGCCACCGCCGCCTACGATTATTTCTTGGGCGGGACAGCGGGGGAACACGTAGCGGCGATAGTTAAGCTCGATAGCGGCGGCGGTGTAGCGGGTGGCGGTGGCGAGCCAGTCTTCCGGCCTCATACCGGGGTGGGAGGCCAGGGCTGCTTCCACGAACTGCGCCCCGTAGAGTTCCCGGCCTGTGGCCTTGGGCGGGGGAGCGCCGATATAGGGAATAGCCATCCATTCGGCAAGAAGCCTTTCCTGCACCCGGCCCGAAGCGGCGATCCTGCCGCCGTCATCGTAATCCAAGCCGTAAAAGTGTTTTGCCAGGGCGTTAATGATCATGTTAGCGGGGCCGGTGTCAAAAGCAAAAACATCCTCCAAGGAACAGTTGGCGTTAAGGGCGGTAACATTGCCTATGCCCCCAAGATTCTGCAATGCCCTGGGCTTATCGGAACGGTAGAGGAGGTACTCGGCATAGGGTACCAGCGGCGCTCCCCTACCCCCGGCGGCCATATCCATAGCCCTCATATTTGATACCACGGGAATCCCTGTCTCCCAAGCGATAACGGCGGCCTCCCCCAGTTGCAGGGTGGAAGCGGGGTAGCCCCCCTCGTCCTCGGCAATATGGAAAACCGTCTGACCGTGGGAGCCTATACACTCCACATCCCCGGGGGAAACTCCGGCGGCTTTACATACCGTTTTTGCGGCTTCGGCAAACCAGCGGCCCAGTTCCACATTCAGGGTGCAAACCAGCCTGACATCGGACTGTTCGAGAGAACAGCAGGCAAGTATCTTGTCCCGCAGGGCCTCGTCCATGGGTAGGGTTACAAAGGCCGCCGGTTCAACCTTCTCCCCCTCAATGCGTATCAATGCCGCATCGCAGCCGTCCAGGGAAGTGCCGCTTATCAGGCCGATATTGTATGACATGATTACTCCTTAAATATCATTCCCGTTTGACCTTAAAAAGCGGGATATTTTTATTTGTCCTTTCAGCTTCCTGCACTCGCAGATCGATTTGGTTAAGAATAAGACTTTTACCATATTCAGTTCCTTGAATATGACCCGATTTATACCCCTCATCCTTTCCAACTTCTAATCCTTGGGCATAGCCCTCATCCTTTCCAATTTCCAATCCTTGAGCATAACCCTCGCCCTTTCCAACTTTTAACCCTTGGGCATAACCCTCGTTATAAGAAACTTTCTTTGCGTTAGAAACCTCTGAATTTAAAGTTGATTTTGATACGCTATCAGGATCTTTGATATATTCTGTTGTAGGTTGATAGACAATTTTTTCTTCCGCTGTTGAATGACCAACATAATATCCAATTCCGAAGATTGCAATTAACAAAACAATAATCCCAATTCCTCCTGCCGCACTACCCGGTGTTGCATCATATTCCCCGCTTTGCCTTTCAGCAGTAATCTCTTCATTAAAATGAGTATCTATGTATAACTGTCTTCTTGCCTCTGGCTCTGTATATTCATTTCCGTCTATATCAAAAAATCCTTGTCTATCTTCATCCCATTTTATTTCTTTCATGTTTTCCCTCCGTTAATAAAAATCAACAAGGTTTACGTAAAAAATCTGATCCGTTTCCGCGTCAATTAATTGGATGCTCAATGTTCCTTTTTGGGTTATTTCAGGTATTACAAGATATGATAATCCAAGATTACGGCAAATTGAGACCGCCGTTTTTTCATCAATCCGGCTTGAGAGTTGCAAATCCTGTTCTCTTAGAATATTTTTTAAATACCGGCGCGAAACCATAATAAATTTTTTAGAATCAACAAGAAGTTTCTCTATCTGCCGTTGGACCCAATCAGAAACTGCCGATATAGCTCCAACTTCAGTTTCAGGATCAAAATCAAATCTAAAATCAAAGCACCAGTCAACTCCAACTCTTGAACCTTCCGGAGCTGAGTCTATTATGTTTTTGAATTCAGTCTGAAGCAAAGGGTGAATTAAATCCTTTTGTTTTGCATAAGACGGTTGAGATGCACATCCAACCAATAGGGAAATCGACACAATGTATAATATTTTATACAGTTGTAATTTCATAGAATTCCTCCAGACATTATTCTATACTTTGTATAATATTTTTGTCTATATTTTTTCCCGGAAAATTCAAAAAATGCCGCATATCTGCTTATATATGATGACAGGCCGCATCGTGGTTGTTTTCCAGGGAGCGAATTTTAGGCCGCTTTTCCCGGCACAGTTCCGTGGCTTGGGTACAACGGGGGGCAAAGGGGCAGCCCGGCGGCGGGTTCGCGGGGTTCGGTACATCCCCCTGGAGTACCACCCGCCGCTTCTTTTCCAGGGGGTCAAGGGAGGGCACGGCGGAGAGGAGCGCCTGGGTATAAGGATGGAGGGGGTTTTGGTATATACGTTCCGTATCCCCCTGCTCCATGATGAGACCCAGGTACATGACCGCGATCCTGTCGCTGATATGGCGTACCACGTTGAGATCGTGGGAGATAAAGATCAGGGAAAGTTTCATTTCCTCCCGCAGGCGTATCAGAAGGTTGAGTATCTGGGCCTGGATGGATACGTCCAGGGCTGAAACCGGTTCGTCGGCGATAACAAAACGGGGACGGCTGACCAGGGCGCGGGCAATGGAGATTCGCTGCTTTTGACCTCCAGAAAACTGATGGGGATAACGGTCAAGTTGATCCCTGGTCAAGCCTACCAGGGACAGGATGTCCGCCACCTTTTCGTTTATTTCCCCCTCGCTCAAACTAAAATGCACCCTGAGGGGTTCGGAGAGGAGGGCGCGGACATTCATCCGGGGGTTAAGGGAACTGTAGGGGTTCTGAAAGATAAGCTGCATATCCCGCCTCTGGCGGCGCATTTCTTCGGCCTTCAGGTTTGTTATGTTAAGGCCCCCGAAGAAGACCTCGCCTCCTGAAGGTTCAATAAGCCTGAGTATGCTGGCCCCGGCAGTGGTTTTGCCGCAGCCGCTTTCCCCGACCAGGGCAAAGACTTCCTCCTCCTCAAGGGTAAAACTAATATCCTCCACCGCGTGCACATACCCCACGGTCTTACGGAGAATCCCGCTTTTTACCGGGAACCATGTCCGTAAATGCCGGACATCCAGCAAGGTTTTGTTCATGCTTCCTCCGCCTGTACCGCCCCGGCGGCTCCGGTTTTTCCGACGGCTTCTGTTTCATCCCCCCAGCGGAAGCAGCGGCAGCGGCGGCCCGCTTCCCCGGTTTCCATAAGAGCGGGCATGGCCTGGGTACATCGAGCCATCTTTTGTTCGCAACGGTCGGCAAAACGGCAGCCTGCTTTCCATTCCCCGCCGGCGGGAACCATGCCGGGGATGGTGTAGAGTTCCCGCTTCCCTCCGCCCAGGGAGGTAACCGCCCGCAGGAGGCCCATCGTGTAGGGATGGGCGGTTTTGTGGAAAAGATCCACCGCACGCGCCTCCTCTACCACCTGCCCCGCGTAAAACACGGCGACCTCCTCGCAGGTTTCGGCAATCACCCCCAGGTCGTGGGTAATCATAATGATAGAAGTATCCCGCTCCGCCTTGAGGGAATTCATCAGGTCCAGTATCTGGGCCTGAATGGTTACATCCAGGGCGGTGGTGGGCTCATCGGCAATAAGAAGCCGGGGGCTGTTGATAAGGGCAATGGCTATCATCACCCGCTGAAGCTGGCCCCCGGAAAGCTCGTGGGGATAACTTTTAAGGGTATCTCCAGGCCGGGGTATGTTTACCTTCCGCAGCATCTCAAGACAGGCTTCGGTCTTTTCTTTTTTGCCCATAAGCGGATAATGGAATTCCAGGGCCTCGCCCATCTGGAATTCCACATTAAAAACCGGGTCCAGGGCGGTCATTGGCTCCTGGAAGATCATGGCGATTTCCTTGCCCCGGATTTCCCGGAGCTTCTCCGCGGGAAGGCTAAGGAGTTCCCGCTCCGTTTCCCCGGTTTTAAACAACGCCCGTCCCCCGCTTACCCGCAGGGGATAGGGCAAAAGGCCGAGCAGGGCGTTTACGGCAATGCTCTTGCCGCAGCCGCTTTCCCCCACAATGCCGAAACTGCGTTTCTTTTTTACCGCAAGATTCACGCCGTCCAGCAAGGTTAAGGCGCCCTTCTTCCGTTCAATTTCTATCTTCAATCCTTCTATTTCAAGCAGCCCGTCATCGGTTTTGGTTTTCGGCATAGTCCCCTCACCCTTACAACTTCAGTTTGGGATCCAGCACATCCCGAAGGCTGTCCCCCAGAATGTTGAAAGACAGGATCGTCAGGATGATAAAAAGACCCGGAAAGATAACAAGCCAGGGCGCTACTTCCATGTACTTACGGGAGTCGGACAGCATAGAACCCCAGGAAGGATTGGGGGGCTGTATACCCAATCCCAGGAAGCTCATGGAAGCCTCGGTTAGGATAGCCCCGCTTAATGCCAGGGTTGCCTGTACGGTGAAGGGGGCCATAACATTTGGGGTAACGTGCCGGAAAAGCACCGCTCCCTGCGTAAGACCGATGGAACGGGCGTTTTTGATGTAATCCATGGACTTGACGGTTTTGACCGAGGCCCGCACGGTACGGGTAAAAACAGGAATATTAACGATACCGATGGCGATCATCGTGTTCACGATACTGGGCCCCAGGGCAGAAACGATAAAGAGGGCGAGAAGTATTGAAGGAAAGGCAAAAATAATATCCATGATCATCATGATAAGGCTTTCAAATTTGCCTTCAAAAAAACCCGCGGTAATACCGAAAACATAACCCAGCCCCGCGGCTATGCAGACCGAAACAATACCCACGACCAAGGACACCCGGGCCCCATACACGATACGGCTGAACACGTCCCTGCCGAAGTTATCGGTACCGAAGAAGAATTCCCCTCCGGGAGGGGCGAGCTTGGCGTTGGTATGCATCTCCGCCACATCGTAGGGCGCGATAACCGGGGCCAGGATCGCCATAGCCGCAATCAAAAGGATACCCAGGAAGCCGATTCTGCCCAGAGAATCCCCCAGCAGCAAGGACAGGAGCCCTTCCTGTCCTGGAAGTTTCCGCCGCGCCCTAAAGGGACAAAACATCCCTGCGAAAAGCAGGCGCTTTTTTGTTTTTACTGCCCTGTCCGCCATTTCCCTGTCCTTAGCTGTATTGAATTCTGGGATCCACGTAGGTGTAGAGGATATCCACGATAAGATTTATCATCACATAGATAAAGGCAATGAAGAGGACGCAGCCCTGAACCACCGGATAGTCCCGCTGGGATATACCGGTCAACACAAACTGGCCCAGACCGGGGATCGAAAAGATCTGCTCAATCACCACCATGCCCCCCAGAAGCCCGCCCATCTGCATACCCACCAGGGTGATGATGGGTATGCAGCCGTTTCTGAGGGCGTGGCGGAATATAGTTATCCGTTCCGGCGCGCCCTTGGCCCGGATCGCCTTGATGTAATCCTGCCGTAAAACTTCCAGAATGGAAGAACGGGTCATACGCATCACCGAACCGGACATAACACTTCCCATGATAAAGGCGGGGAGAAGCATGATCTCCAGATTGGTCCCCAGATTTTCCAGGGCGGAAACATATTTTACCGGCGTAAAGTAGTTAAAGGTCTTGGATAAAAAAAGGATGATCAGAGTCGCCGAAGCGAAACTGGGAGCCGAAACCCCCAAAAGGGCAATTACCCTGACCGCCTTATCAATGGGCCTGTTGCGTCTCAATGCCGAAAGTATCCCCAAGGGGATAGCAATGACAAGGGAAATGACGCAGGAGAGCAGGGTAAGCTCGGCGGTGATCTTGAAACGCTTGAGTATCTCCGGAAATACCGGCGCGCCGGTTCTGAAAGATTCGCCGAAATTCCCCCGGAGCACATTGCCTATCCAGAACAGGTATTGCACCACCGGGGGTCGGTCCAAGCCGAGCTTCTGCTCCCACATAACCCGGAGTTCAGGGGTCTGCTCTATACCAAGGATGCCGCTCACCACATCCCCCGGTACAAGACGCATGATAAAAAACACGCAGAGGCTAATGCCTATCAGCACCGGGATAAGGAGGAGCAGCCTCCTGATGATATAATCGCGCATCCCTACACCCCGGCGTCCTTACGGCGCGAAATAAGCCTTGCCTAAGGCATAGGGAGCGGCGGCGCTGGGGGCAAAACCCCTGAGTTTAGAGGCAGCCATAAGATATTCCTTGGGGCTCCCGATTCCAATGGCGGGACATTCATTCAGGATAATATTGATGGCTTCCTTGTAATAGCCTTCCCGTTTTGCGTCATCGGTAACCGCGGCGCCCTGATCGCAGAGGGCGTCAACACGGGCATTGGAATATTCGGAAATATTGGCCCCGGCTCCGGTCTTAAAGAAGAAGGCCACCGCCCGGCTTGGATCGGAGCCGCCCCCGTTTTGGCAGACCATGATCTCGAAGTCGTGGGCGCTCCACAGGGCCACGTATTCGGCATTTTCCTTGTTCACCACATTGGCCTTAATGCCGATAGCCGCCAGTTCCTGCTGAACCACCGCCCCTATATCCCTCAGACTGTCCAGAAGGCCCACGATGATGGTTACCTCAAAGCCGTTAGGGTAGCCCGCTTCCGAGAGGAGCTGTTTTGCCCTGGTTATGTTCTGCTGGTACAGGGGATGGTTTTTTACATCCACCGCCCAGTGTCCCATAGAGGCAGGTACAAACCCGGAAATTTCCGCCTCGCCGTTATAGGCCATGTCGATGATCTCCTTCCGGTTCAGGGCCAGGGAAATAGCCTGCCGGACCCTGACATCCCGGAACTGGGGCAGTTTGATGTTGAGGAAGAGTGCGGAATAATTCCGGGACTGATAGGAAATAGTATTGATATTGGCATCCCGGGCCACCAAGGGGATCATGGAGGTATCGGCGGCGATAATATCCACGGCGCCGGTACGGAGGGCCGCAAGCCGGGCAGAACTATCGGTCATAATATAAAATTCAATAGTATCGACTTTAGGCTCCCCGGGATTGAAATAAGCGGGGAACTTATGTACCGATACCATATTATCGGGAACCCATGCCCCCAAGGTAAAGGGCCCGGTCCCGCCGTCCGCCCGGAGCAGGCTCCCGCCGTTGGCTTCCACCACTTCCCGCGCCACGATGGAACAATAGCTGCTGGAAAGGCTTGCCAGGAAGGGGGCGTTGATAGACTTCTGTTTGATCTTTACGGTGTAGTCGTCCAGCACCTCCACCGATTCAATATTCCCCGCATAGCTGGCGCTGTTGCCCAATGCGCCCAGGTTCTTGTCCAGGATACGTTCAAAGCTGTACTTGACATCCGCAGCAGTCATCTGCCGTCCGTTATGGAATTTCACGTTATTCCGCAGATGAAAGATATAGGTCAGATCATCGGGCTGTTCCCAACTTTGCGCCAGTTCCGGCACTACATTGAGGTTATCGTCCACGTCAACCAGGGTATTGTAAAGCTGATCGATGACCCGCATTGAAGCCACCGCCGAAATGGTATGGGGATCAAAACCAACGGGCTCCGCATCCGCGCCGAATTTTAGGGTTACCGGACCCTGTGCCGGAGCGGACGTTCCCGTTCCCTTCTGGCCGCTTGCAAAGATCATCCCAAGGGCCGTAAGGGCAACAAGGGACAACATAAAGATTCTTTTCATCTATTTCTCCTTAAAATTAAGAGGCTCTACCCTATCAGGATTTCTTATTTTAAACCTACTATTCATTTATATGCAAGCCAAAACTGCACGATGGAGGGAATTTCTGAACTCGTTAAGCGGGTTGGGATTCGGTGCGGGGCAAAAGAGCCGGTTGGTAAGGGCCGCAACACCGATGTCCCGTTTGCGGGAAATATAGAGGCTGGTCCCGGTAAAGCCCGTATGTCCGCAGCCGTCGGGGTAGAGTTCCCCCACTTGCCAGCCGAGGCCCCGGCCCGGCGCCTGTTCCTTTTGGGCTTCGATAAAAAGGGGTATATCCGTTTCAAGATACAAGCGGCAGAGTTTTTCGCAGGAGAGGGCGTCGGCAAAAAGCCCCGCGTGCCCGGCAATACCCTTAAAAAAATAGTAGGCGTTCCCGTCGTGCGCCTCTCCCCGGAGGGGTTCATGGGGACGCCAGCCTGAAAAGACTATGCCCCTTTCGGCGCACATATCCTCCTCAATAGGGTTCCCAAAACCGGAAGGGGCTGTGTCCCAGGCGGCAGGAGGGCGGTAGGCCATTTTACCCAGTTCCAGGGGCGTTGTCAGATTATGCTTCAAACACTGGTCCAGGGGAAGCCGGTACAGGGCTTCCAGAACCATGCCCAGCAGCATAAAGTTAATATCGCTATAGACCGTTCCCTCCACCGGCCCGGTCTTCTCCAGGGCGCATGAGAGGACTTCGGCAAAACCGCCCGGTTCCGCATAAAAGGGATACCAGGGGGCTATCCCCGAGCTATGGGTAAGGAGCTTCCGTATCGTTACTACCGAAAGCCGTTCCCTTAGCAGGGGATAGGCGGACAGGGCGGGGAGGAGTCCCAGAACAGGACTTTCGAGGCTGAGGAGGCCCCGGAAGACCGCAAAGAGGATCTGAGCGGCGGAGGCTATCTTGGTAAGGGAGGCAAGATCGAAAACCGTATCCGGCCCGGCATCCCCAACGCACAGGGCGCAGAGGGTACCTTTGGTATTAAACACCCGGATAGAAGCGGAGGGGAAAAAATTCCGGTTCCGGTATTCCTGTACGAGTTTTCTCAAAGTTTTTTCCATGTTTATCTCTTTTTTTGAAAAAAGCCTTGCGCAAAATATCCATACTGGTTACAATAGCTTTATGCTCAAAGCAACGGCAAGCATGAAGACAGAAAACACCCAACGGCTCACGGCTCACGGCTCACGGC
>JAISNI010000006.1 GCA_031276295.1 Treponema sp. | reverse complement strand
AAAGAGTTACAAAGAGATCCAAAAGTATCCGGAGGCCTAAATAGGCATATTGTAAGTCTAAGTCCATACAGGAATTAGACTTACGCATGGTTACATTTTGAAATGTCTCATTACGGGGGGCGAATTGTCTATGTCAAGCCACAATAGAAATGTCCCCTTTTTGTAGAATAAGGAAGGAAGAAAAATGGCGAATAAACTACTGGAGGGGAGCATACGGCTCTGAGGCAAACTTATGGAAATGGTGAAACGGAGACAAAAAACATTGAAGGCGGCTTCCCTGGAATTGGGAATAAGCTACCGCCAGGCGAAGCGGGTCTACCAGCGCTCTGTGGAAGGGAGACCCGGCATTGAGCTAAACTTGACCCACAACTTTTTCAAAATCATGCTATAATATCCTGAAAATCTATGCTCCGGGAGGGGAAAATGACCGAAAGGGACACATTTACCATAGCGGAAGAGTTTGCCGAGGTGAATTTTAACGAAAAACGCCTTGAGAAGCGGTTCAGAAAAACCATGGAAACCTTGGCGAAAGACCCGCAGAAATCAATATATGGCAGCAGCGCGAACCGGGCTGAAGCCAAGGCTATCTACAACCTGCTCGGTAACGATAAGTTTAACAAGGATGAAATATTGCGGGCTCATCGCGCTGCAACAATCCGGCGTATGGAGGGCCATCCATTGATTTTAGCGGTACAGGACACCACGTCAGTCAATTATGACTGCCGGCAGAGAATGGAAGGCAACGGATATATCGGCGACAAGACCATGGGGGTCAATATCCAGAGCGGTCTGGCGGTAACCCCCGAGGGCTTAGTACTCGGTGTACTGGACCAGATGGGATTTAACCGTGCCGAGCGGAAGAACACCATGCATACCCGGGAGCAACAGAAGAACCGGCCGATAGAGTATCACGTTCGGGTTGAGTTCGTGTTCGTTCGCCACGGTACTTACCGCCTTTCCGTCTTCTACGACTTCCCGAAGTACCAAAATCTTTTCTTCGGGGGTATACCGCTTCCGTTTTTCTAAATGTAAAATTGCTGAAATTGTTGCACCTCCTCTTGCCGGCCATCCCGTAATATTGATACAGTATGATCATGCGCGCCCTCATACACCCCCGCCGTTTTTCCGGCGTGTACCGGATTCCCGCTTCCAAGTCCCACACCATACGGCGGTTGCTCATTGCGGCTATGGCCGGCGGGGTTTCCCAAATTGACTATCCCCTGGATTCCCTGGATGCGCGTTCCTGCCTGGAAGTATGCCGCGCCTTGGGCGCATCCATCGAAGAATACCGCGGGCGGGACGCCCAATGCCCCAATCCTCCCGATGATAAGGGCGAAAAATTGCTGGGCTGGACCGTGTACGGAATGGGGAATGAGGGACAGGCCCCCAAGTTCAACCCGTCCTGTCCACAGCTTGACGCGAGTAATTCCGGCACCACATTGTACTTGGGCCTTGCGCTTGCGGCTTTGGGGGACAGGCAGATAGCGTTTACCGGCGATGAACAGCTCAGGCGGCGCAGTGCAGGCCCCCTGCTGGAGGCCCTTTCGCGCATGGGGGTACGGGCCGTGTCAAAAACGGGGAACGGTTGCGTCCCCATCACCATCCAGGGCCCCTGGAAGGGCGGCCGGGCGAGCTTGCCCTGTCCGACAAGCCAGTACCTTTCCGCCCTACTCCTTGCGGCGCCCCTTGCGCCGTCCGGGGTAACAACGGAGATCGATGTCCCCCTGCTGAACGAACGGCCCTACATAGAGCTTACCCTGTCCTATCTCAGCGCACAACACGTCCCTATCGAGACGGCGCCCGATTTCTCCTGGTTCCGCATTCGGGGCGGCTCCTCGTACAAGCCCGTAAACGGCCCCGTTCCCGGGGATTTTTCATCGGCGGCGTTTCCCGCCTGCGCCGCCGCGGTAAGCGGGGGCAGCGTCAGGCTACTGGGCCTTGATCCCGAAGACCCGCAGGGGGACAAAGCCTATTTCGACATGCTTGCGCGGATGGGCTGCAAGGTTGAATGGCAGAAAAAAACCGAATGGGAACTTGCCGTTTCCCCTGGCGGGACGCTCCGTGCGGGTATTTTCGACCTCAATGCAACGCCCGATCTGCTTCCGGCAATGGCCGCCGCAGCGGCCTACGCCCGGGGGGAAACGGTCCTTGGTAATGTTGCCCACGCCCGCATCAAGGAAACCGACCGCATCGCAGTCATGGCCGCCGAACTGAAAAAGCTGGGCGTGGAAACCTCCGAGCGCCCTGACGCCCTTGTCATCCGGGGCAGGGATCGGGAACAGCGGGCGGCGGAAAAGAACAAGCCCGCTACGATAAGCCTTGAAGGACACGGCGATCACCGTATTGTCATGGCGCTGGCCGCCGCGGCTCTGGGCGGTTCGGGCGCGGCGGAGATAAACGGAGCGGAAAGCGCCGGCGTTACCTACCCGGGGTTTCTTGAAACTATCGGCGCGGAACTGCGTCCCTCATGAACTTGCATGAAACGTGAACCTGCCCGCACGGTACGGGCTGATTGGAAGGCGGGTGCGTTTCGGCATGGGCATGAATTTTGATTCCCCTTCGGTTGATCTGTAAAAAAACAAGGACTATACTTATAGATGTACCGTTTACAGCATATAACAAACTCATATCTGCGGAAAGGCGGTTATTTGAAGGGAGGCTAAACGATGAAAAAATACCTATCCGGTGTTCTGCTCTGCTGTTGTGTATTCTGTGCTGCGGCGCAGGATACCTCTATGGCCGATGCGATAGCGGAAGCCGTCAATGCGGGCGACTGCATAAGTTTGTACGAGTATATAAATCAGGACAAGACAAAAACAGAGCCCAGGCTGGTTACAAGCGCGGCCAATGCCCTCAGACGTTACACCCAAACGGACAATTCCGTGTCCAGGTACCGTAACGACGCTATGGACGCACGCATAAGGAAGCTGGACGGGGAGCTTATGGATGCGGTGTTTATCGCGCCGGAGGAAACGCTCCCCGAATTAGCCGGCGCTCTGGTCAAGGGCTTAACCGATCCCTTCCTTAAAGCAAAGGCGCTGCATGACTGGATCTGCGACAACATCGTTTACGACACGGAGATGTTTTTTTCCGTAAAAGATTATCCGCAGGACTATATCTCGGTCCTAAAAAAGAAAGCCGCCGTCAGTGAGGGCTATGCAAACCTCTACAACGAAATGTGTAAAATTGCCGGCCTCGAATCTATGGTGATCAACGGTTACTCAAAGGGCTTCGGTTACCGGGGCGCGCTGGAAAGTTATACCGATCATGTTTGGAATGCGGTCAGGTTGAACAATAAATGGTATCTTGTTGACGTTACCTGGGACGCCGGTTATGTTGATATCAAAACCTTCATTAAAAAATACTCAAGCGCCTATCTTTTCCTCGATTCGCGCGCGTTCCTCTATTCACATTTGCCGGAAAAGCCGGAACAGCAGTTCTATGCACCGGTCGTCAGTGCGGAAGACTTTCAAAAAGAAGCCTTTATTGCCGGCATTTTCTTTCAGTACGGGCTTGAACTGAAAGAAGACCGTCCGCTCTACAACAATTCTATTGAGGATGCGCTTTCTTTCGGCATAAGCGCGAAGAACGCCAATCTTACCCTCACAAGCGAATTAATGACAAACAACCACCAGAATGTAGATGGCGCTTCCTGGCTTGAAAGGGCCGGCAATGATTTTACCTTTTACTTCGACGTGCCCGATACAAAAAATTATAAAGGATACATCTTTGCAAAAGTGAAAAAAGATGCCAGCTATCAGGCAAAAATCGATTTTACGACATTTGAGAAATCATGGCTGCCGGGCGCTGAAAAACTTTTAGCCGATAAAAAGATCACGGAAGAAGAGCTGGAAATTTTCAAAAACTCCTATTTAAAAGTTGATGAAAATAAAATGTACTATTTTATTGAAGATCAGTTTGACGGGCTGCAAAACAAGGCGATAGCCAAAATACACGATCAGTTGGAACTACCCTCGGTGTGGATGGACCCAATCTTCAGCTTTAACATCAAAGCCGCGCCGGAATATTCAGGCTATGGCGGTTCCGCAAAAAAATACCCCTTTACCTATTCGGCCTTTAAGGATGCCGCCAATACCAAACTACAATCGCCCTTAAACGGCGCCTTAAAACCCGGGGCAACCGTAACCTTTGCGCTGACATCGAGGGATTACACCCAGTTCGCGCTGATTATTGACGACGAGTTTTCCCCTTTATTCAGGAAACTCCCGTCAAACAAATACGAGTTGGAATTCGACCTTCCCAAAAAGTTCGACGCCCTTGCCATATACGGTTCAAGGGACGGGAAGTCTTTTACCAGCCTGGTGAAATATGACGCGGAATAGGCGCCTGGCGCCATAGGCGTTCACTGTCCTCTCCAGGGCGCATGAGAGGACTTTGGCAAAACCGCCCGGTTCCGCATAAAAGGGATACCAGGGGGCTATCCCCGGGCTATGATGGGTAAGGAGCTTCCGTATCGTTACCGCCGAAAGCCATTCCCTTAGCAGGGGATAGGCGGACAGGAGCCCTAGCAGCCTGTTACACTTGTGGATTTTTTTGAAAAAAGCCTTGCGCAAAATATCCATACTGGTTACAATAGCTTTATGCTCAAAGCAACGGCAAGCATGAAGACAGAAAACACCCAACGGCTCACGGCTCACGGCTCACGGC
>JAISNI010000055.1 GCA_031276295.1 Treponema sp. | reverse complement strand
CCCATATCTCATCCGCGGCGGCTTTCCATTCCGGTATCGTTTGTTTTGTATCCATATTTAACCTCCTGTTGTCAGTATACCGCATTCCCGGCCACATGAGCAATGCGCAAATAAAAAAGGAAAAATGGTGTTCTTTGAGTTCCCGAATAAAAAGACCCGACAAGATTGGTGCCAGGCACCCCCTATAGGGGCGCCCGCTTCCAGCGGGACGCCCCGCTTTTCCCTTCAAAAAGGACGGTTTCCGTGTAGCCGGCATCGCGGAGGGCGCTGAGGGCCGTGCCGTAGTTGCCGTCAAGGTCGGCGGCGCGGTGTGCGTCCGCGGTGATAAGGACGGGGACCTGGGCGGCCTGAAAGCGGTGCAGAAAACGGGGGCCCGGGTACAGTTCCCGTGTTCTTTTGCGGTTAAGGCCGCCGGTGTTGACTTCTACCACCAGGGCCTGCGCGGCGCACAGGGAAGCGATACCCTCAAAGCGGCGGATAAAGGGGGCGCTTTCCAGGGAGAACCATCTTTCCCCCGCGTTGTTCTTTTTAATCAGGTCGGGGTGGGCAAGTATGTCAAAGCCCCCCGCGCGGATCATCGCTTCTTCGGCGTCAAAGTAAGCCTGCGCCAGCCTTTCGCTATCCCCCATAAAGCCCTCGCGTATACCCCGTTCAAATTCCTCCGCGGGGCCGTCCACGGTAAACGGCGCGCCCCGGGGAGGGACAAGGTAGTGTACCGCGCCTATAAGGTAATCAAGGCCCATGTCCCGGTAATCCCTGTCGGCGGGGCCCGTAAGCCCGCTTATAAAGTCAACCTCCATACCCAGGTAGACCGGAAGCCTGCCCGCCCAGCGGCATTTGGCCGCGCGCACTTCGTCAAGATAGGCTTCAACCGCGTCATCCTTCATGTTCCAGTCCGAAACAAGGCCGGTTTTTTTGCCGACGGGCGCATGGGAACTAAAGCCTAGCGCGGAAAGGCCCTTCTCATAGGCGCTACGGCAGAGCGTCTCCACGTCATCGGCGCCGTCGCAGAACTTTGTATGGGTATGCAGGGAAGACAGACGCATTTATGAAACCAAAAATCCGGTTGCCGCCTGCTCAAACCGGACAAATGTCTCTTTAAGCCGGGAATAGACCGCCTGCATATTCGGGACATCCCGATTCCTGGCCGCCAGTTCCAGCCTGGATGCGGCTTCTCCCAGTTCCTTGCCGGAGAGGGTCAGGGAACTGGCTTTAATAGCGTGGGCCTCGCGCTGGAGGTCTTCCCAGTCCTGCTCGGCAAGCATCTTTGCCATTGCCTCGACCTGTTCCCTGGTACGGCTCAGAAACCGGCGGAGTAAAGATTTGACCATATCCGCGTTATTCATAAAGGTATCAAGCACTTCCGCCGGATCAAAAACCTCCCCGGACGAAAAAGCCCGCGCTTCATGCGCTGTTACTTCACGCTCCTTTGAGGAAGCGCCGTGTGCTTTTAGTACGGTCATTTTTGAAAGCAGCCCCTTCCCCGCTTTACCTGGGGACATTCCCGTTTCTTTTGCCGTGATTAAGGAATTGGTCCGTGCCAATAGCCCTTTTTTGACGGGCGGCGTCTGATCGTTTTCGGCCATACCTTTGTTCATATCTTTATTTCCCCATTTAACAAGCATCTGTTCCAGATCGGAACGCTTAAAAGGCTTTATAAGGACATCGTTAAAACCGGCCTTTAAACATTGCTCCTGTTCTTCGGCCAAGGTACTTGCGGTAACGGCAATAATAGGCTGCCTGTACCCCCGGCGGCGCAGCTCCCCTACCGCTTCATAACCGTTCATCAGGGGCATCTGTATATCCATAAAGATAAGCGAAACAGGGTTGTGTTCCACCTTCTCCAGCGCCTCAATGCCGTCGCTGGCCAGGACAACCGGATAGCCCAGCTTGTCCAGAATAAGGGAAAAAAGCTGCCGGTTCACCGGATGATCCTCGGCCATAAGGATTAGCGGCTTGTCCTCCGTTTTCTGGAACATCTCCGTACCCGCGCCTTCATCAGGCTGGATAGCTTCCACCATTGCCGGTTCCAAAAGCGCCGTAGAGATAGTTTCCGCAAGCTCCCTTCTTTTGACGGGCTTGTTGATATAGGCCAGGAACCATTTAAGGAGGGTCATCTTGGTATCCGCGCTCAAAAGGCCGTGGGGAACCATCAGGATAAGTTTTGCTGCGGAGATAAGGGGATCGTTATGTATCTTGGACGCAAGCCGCCAGCCGTCCATGACCGGCATGATCATATCGATAAAGCACAGGCCAAACGGATATTTCCGTGAAGCAGCCTCCCTCATCAGAGTCAGGGCGGTTTCGCCCGATGCGGCAGTTTCAATATCGCTCAGGCCCATATCCCGCATATATGAGGCAATGATGCGCCGCGCTTCGGGGCTGTCGTCAACAATCAGCGCGCGTACCGTGCTTCCCTGTACGGCCTTGACAGGACGCATATCCCGTCCCGCGGGGGAACGCTCTAGGGGTATGGTAAAGCGGAACACGGACCCGCCTTCTTTGTTGGGCTCCATCCCGATAGCGCCTCCCATAAGCTCCACCAGGTTCCGCGAAATAGCCAGGCCCAGGCCCGTACCCCCGAAACGCCTGGAATTGGAGGCATCGGCCTGCATAAAGGTGGTGAAGAGCTGCGTCCGCTTGTCTTCCGATACGCCTATGCCGGTATCCGCCACGGAAACCCGCACCGCTTCTCTTTGAGGCGGAATCTCTTTGTGCGGTACGGCTTCCCCTGATACCCCGTCTTCGGAAAGACAGACCAGGGCAACCTTTATAATGATATCCCCACAGGGGGTGAATTTAACCGCATTTTTTACCAGATTGATCACAATCTGCCTGAATTTATTGGGATCGCCTACCGCGATAAGAGCGGCATCCGGAGAAATATCCACAACTATCTCCAGGCCCTTTTTGTGGGCCTCAAGGGATATCATCTCTACGGCCTGCTCCACAGTTTCGGCAAGATCAAATTCAATGTGTTCAAGCTCCATCTTGCCCGCTTCTATCTTGGAATAATCAAGGATATCGTTGACAAGGCTTAAAAGCACGTCGGAGGAGAATTTAACCTGTCTGACATATTCGGCCTGCTCGTGATCCAGCCGTGTATCCTGGAGCAGCTCTATCATACCGATAATGGTCTGTAAAGGCGTCCGTATTTCGTGGCTCATGTTTGCCAGTAGCTGGCTCTTGGCTTCTATTGTTGCATTATTCATAAAGAACCTTAAGAACCTTAAAAATGAGGTTTCAGAATTTCAATTGATTTTTTAAAAATTTCATCCGGCTTGAGGGGCTTAATAAGATAGCTCTTAATCCCCATTTTGAAGGCTTTGATCACCATTTCCCTCTGGGTAACCGCGGTCAAGACTATGATGGGCTGCTGTAGGCCCCGTTCCTCCAGGGTTCTCAGCACCTGAAAGCCGTCCGCTTTGGGCATCATAATATCAAGAAAGATAAGATCGAACCTGATACGTCCAAGATTGGCAAGGTACTCTTCCCCGTTAAAATAGGAAAAGACCAGAGCCCCGGTCTCTTTAAAGGTACTCCTGATAAGTTCATGGATGACAAAATCGTCATCCACAACAGCAATATGCATATTCTGCAGCGACTCCTTGAGAGTCGTCATGGTAAGGGGGGCGGCCCTGGATTCAGATTCAAGGCGGAGGGTAACGGACTCCCCGCCCGCCGCTTCCTGCACGCTCAGGAGCTTATCCCCGATAATCTCAGCCTTCCTTTCGCCGTACTGCATAGACGGCTCTATGTCGGCGAGCAGCCCGTCAATCGCGTACTGCAAATTAGACACCACCTCGATCTCGCTGAAAGCCTTCTGACCTGCGATATACCTGCGTGTAAAATCGTCCCTGGTAAGCACCCGTATATGGCGGAGATTGGCCTTTGAGGAATTGATTATGGTCGTCAACAGTTTTTCCAGATTTGGAGCATCGGTAAAGTTCAGGCGCATATCGCTCAACATGATGATAATTTTAGGCACCCTTATCTCGTAAAGATTGATAAGTTCGATCACCTTAAACCCCAAAAGATCAAGTTTGTCGAGGTTAAGCCCCTGGGCTATCTCGACAAAGACGATATCGTCATTAACATGCGCTTCGACTATGCCCGGACTATCGTCAAAGTGAAAAGTAATCCCCAGCATCTCCTCAAGCGTCGCAAAGAGCGCATCTACCTTGACCGGCTTGGTAAAGACCTTTTTGACATTATACGGAACAAGCTGAATAATACGTTTCTGATCGATTTTCTCCGCAAGGACGATCACCGGAATATTTACCGTATTGGGGTTTGCCTTTTTCTGCTGAAGTATGTCGAAACAGCCCTTCCGGCTTAGATGATAGTCTAATATTACCAGATCGGGATAGAGATTTCTGATCTTTGAGATACCGTCAAGGCCGTTTACCGCAACGCTTACCTCAACCTCCTCTTCGGTATCCTGCAATTTTTCTTTTAGGTAGTCCCGAAAAAGCGGCGCTTCGTCAATAATCACAATTTGCTTCATCGGCGGTACCTCATTTCTTTCGGGGCCAGAGTTTTACCGTTAAATAAAAGACTACCTGCACCATAAAGACAAAAAGTACCCCGCATACCATGAGGAAAAGACTCTTCTGTATGGTGGTGGCGTTTTGAATAAAACCATTTAACATTGTATCCATGATTATCTCCTTATATCCAATTATACTCCAAGCAAGAGGGGTACCAGGGCAAGCACAATGCCGCCCGCAATAACCGAACCAAGCTGTCCCGATACGTTGGCGCTGACCGCGTGCATGATCACAAAGGTATGGGGATCCTCCGCCGTAGCCAGGCGCTGGATAACCCGCGAACTCATGGGGAAGGCGGAAATCCCGGCGGCCCCAATCATCGGGTTGATTTTCTCTTTAAGAAAAAGGTTAAGGAATTTGGCAAAGAAAACCCCGCCCGCGGTATCGAAAACAAAGGCCACAAGCCCCATTGCAAGTATCATTATGGTTGTAGGCTGGAGAAAACGATCCGCGCTCATGCTGGAACCGATAGTTATCCCCAAAAGAATAGTTACAATATTGGCAAGCTCATTCTGGGCCGCACGGGAAAGACGTTCAAGCACGCCGCATTCCCTTATCAGGTTGCCGAACATAAGCGAGCCGATAAGGGGTACGCTTATCGGGGCCACGACGCCGGATATAAAGGTAACTATAATAGGAAAGCATATACGCAGGCTCTTGGGCGTTTCCTCGTCCCTGGCTACCATCTTGATGGTACGTTCGCTTTTGGTGGTGATTGCCCGGATAACAGGCGGCTGGATCAGGGGTACGAGGGCCATATAGGAGTAGGCCGCCACGGAGATAGGCCCCAGGTACTGTTGGGCAAAGCGCGCCGCCACAAAAATCGAGGTAGGGCCGTCCGCCGCGCCGATTATACCGATAGCGCTTGCGACACGGAGGTCCCGAAAATCTTCAAGGCCGGGAATCGTATTGCCCAGTATTACCGCCAGAATAATGGTTGCGAAGATACCGAACTGGGCCGCCGCGCCGAAGAACATCATCACCGGATTCTTGAACATAGGGCCGAAATCGCACATGGCCCCTACGGCGATAAAGATAAGCACCGGGAACAATTCGGTCGCAATACCGGCCTTGAACAGAAGCTGCAAAAATCCCGGCTCCCCCGCGTATTCCCAAACCGCATGGAGGGGAAGATTCACCAGTATGGTCCCGAAACCGATTGGAAGCAGCAGCATAGGCTCGTATTCCTTTTTGATCGCCAAGAAGATGAGTAATAGTCCGACGCCTATCATCACCGCCGCCTGCCAGGTAAATGAGGTAAAACCAATAAACAATTCTTGCATAAAAATCCTATTCCTTTTAAAATAAGATAGAGGCTTAAATTAAATCTCTGTCAATTTAAAGCCGTTTACGTTAAAACTTCTGTTTTAACGTGAAATTTCGGAGTATGTTTCTCTAATAATCGATGAATAACCGAGAAAAACCGACTCTCTTTTAGCGTAACATAAAACAGAGAATATTAATAGATGCTTTCTTCATATTGATAATAATATTTGCATATTTTTTAAGGGGGAGCGTATGAAAAGGCAAAATAATGTAAAGATTAAAAATGAAACAGGCGCCGCCCATCCCGGCCCTTCCCCTCGGTTCATTCTTTACGTTTATCTTTATCTATTGATCATCCTTCTCGGCTGCCTGCTCTTTTCCTGCACCGGCGCTCCGCCTAAGCAGCCTGAAATTCAGCCGGAGACCATGCCCGAAGCCGGGGAAAAACCGTCGGAGGCCGTAACTCCGCCGTTCGACGAGCCGGAACCCCCCGCCATCACACCGCCGGAAGAACCCCCTGCCGAGGACCCCCCGGCGGAAGAACTACCCGACGAGGAACCTCCGCCGGAAGAACCCCCGGTCGAAGAACTTCCTGCCGAGGAAGCCCCGGCGGAGGAACCTCTGGTCGAAGCCCCCCCCGACGAGGAACTTCCGCCAGAAGAACCCCCCGTCGAAGAACCGCCTGCCGAGGAGCCGCCGGCGGAAGAACCATCAGTCGAAGAACCGCCTGCCGAGAAGCCGCCACCAGAAGAACCTCCGGTCGAAGAACTTCCTGCCGAGGAGCCTCCGTCAGAAGAACCCCCGGTCGAAGAACTTCCTGCCGAGGAGTCGCCGGCGGAAGAACCGCCTGTTGAGGAACCTCCGGTCGAGGAACCGGAACCTGTCATAGAAAAGATCGATCCCCCGTCCGGTCTTACCTTTAGCTCGGCACCCCTTCCCGCGCTCCATTCAATGCCCGGCGTCGGCTATCTCAATACATCCTCCGGGGACAGGGTATCGTCCCTCAGCACTGCCGAGAAGGCCGAGCTGACCGGCGCTTTCCGCGCCGCGTATCAGGATGCCCTTATCAGGGACCTGCCGCTTAGGGGCGCGCTCGGCGGCGATCTTGTCCACGGCTGGCCCGCCTCCGCTCCCCTGGGCTGGGTACAGAACTGGCGTTCTACCCGGAGCACGGCCAATTCCTGGGGCCTCCCCACCCTGGTTTTAGCGGTAGGCGGCCTTACACGGGACAAGGTTTACGCGCTTTCCGGCCCCATTCTGGATCAATACGGCAAAAGCGGCGGGGTAAACCGGACAAACGGGGTTCCCGGCTACGGCGTTCCTCTTACCGGGGAATTCCTTTTTGGGGACGGTATAGCCCAGCGTTTTGTTCACGGCCTTATCACGGTAGACGGCTCGGGGAAAAGCGCCTTCCATGCCGAAGAAGCGCCGTCTTCCCGCGAAACTCCGCCGCCGTCAGCCGGTCTTTATAGCGGCGCTTACCCGCCGCAAAGCCCCGAAACCCCGGCCGGCCTGCGCAGGCGTTTCCTTGCGGCCTGGAATGCGGCCGTCGACAGCGGAATCCAGCCCCTTATCCCCGACGGCCCGGTACGTTACGCCGGCCTGCGAAACGCTCCCTGGACAATAGGGGAAAACAGAAACCGTTCCATCAAGCTGGACGGCTTTTACTACCAAACCTACAACGGCGAAACATCCGTCTTCATCCTCGGTCTTGCACCGGAGCTTCCGCCCTATCCTCGCCTGGTAAGCGGCCCTATCCTCGACCTCCTCCTTGCCTGGGCGCACCCTATCCCCGGCGCCGAAACCCTTCAGGATGAAGCCCTGTATATGGACGAAAGCAGATCGGATGACGCGGCCGATTTTATCAAAGCCCTTATCCGCGGCATGGGTATATACGGCTTCCCCGTCAGCGATAGTGTTCCCCGCCAAGTTTCGGAAGGCTCCCTGCTTCCCGCGCAGCGTTTCTCCAAAGGCTGGATCATGGAAACAGGCGGGAGGGAAGCCGAGCGGTAAAGATATGACGGCCCTTTTTTTCAATCCCCTCGGGTGCAATTCCCCGCCTTTCAGGGCGAGGTATCTTCATTTTTAAGATTATTGCCCCCAGCCGTAACGGAGTCTAGCAGAATAAGTTCCTGCACTCCAGGTAGAATCGCTTTTCAGAAGCCTCGCCCATTGAGAAACTTTTACGGGGAAGGGGGCCCCGCCGAGAGACGGTTTGAAAGAGGCCGCTTTTCTTTATGGGCGGAAGCAGGAGCCCCGTAGCGGGGCGGCCGGGAACGCAGGCCAGGCGAAAAAGTTCCTCTTCACCGTGAATATAGTCGATACTCCGGGGCGCTTTGGCAGGGCCGGAGGCGGCGCGGCTGGTATCCGCCTGCGATGACGCACGGGGATTATCCGTTTTAAGCCATTCATCCAGCAGGGGCTGTAAACGGTCGGTGATGATGCCGGCGGCTTCGGTTTCAACAAGGGTGTACCGGGAGCCGGCAATAAGACCTATCCTGTTTCCACGGGTGTTTTCATCGCGGACAAGGGCGGACAGTTCCGTCCTTGTCTGAACGGGGCGGCTTGAAAACCCGGGCAGAACGGAGAGCAGGGAGAGCAGGCCGTCCCCTTCATCCCCCAGGATAAGGCGGTGTATGGGCTCGAAACTGATGCCCTCATCGTAGATATTCTCTAGTTCTACCAAAGCCCAGCGGCAGGGATGATCCCCAACGCCGGGATGAGCGGCCTTGAATTCGTTCCAGACAGCCTTTGCCGCAGCAAGCGAATGGTTTCCGTCACCTACCGCATAGAGGAAGGGCGCCGGATCGGAAACGCCGTAATGCCGGCGGGCTTTTTCCGCAAGGGCCGTAAGGCTATCCGCAAGAAAAAGCAGGGCGGCATCTTCTTTGAGGAACCAGCCAGAAACAGCGCCGGAATCCTGCATGAGAGCCGCGGAATAGGCAGGCTTATTCTCTTTTGCCAGCGCCGCCATACCGGGAAGTAGGGCGTCATCTTCATCGTCTACCAGCACGATAATATGGGACGTTTCCAGGGGAGCGCCGCGGCGCACGTCCATACGGGGCGGCAAGCGTTCGCTTACGGTTCCTTCGGTGGACCGGATAAGGGGGCGGGCATCCGGCGACCAGTCGTACTGTTCAAGGTCCAGGGCGGCAAGCAAACCCCGCCTTGTCCGGTGAAAGGGAGTGCTCCGTTCGATGTATACAAGGGCCTTCTCCGGCGGGGAAAACACGCCCGCTTCCGTACCGGAGGGCCGATAGGCTGCCATAGTACGGTGTATGCGTTCTATCATCCCCCGCCGGTCAGGTTCGTCCAGATACGCTTCGGGAAAAATGATGTTCAGGGTTGAAGGGTGGCCTCCAACCGTAGTTTTTACCGCCTCCCAGTAAGAGCTATCCTGGGTAAACTGATCGCAGGCAATTACCGCCCATTTTGAAAGATCAATTGCCGGAACCGGTAGCAAAATTTCAGGAACGGCAAGCCCCAACGAGGCAAGTCTCAGGTCGATTTCTTTCATAAATGTGATTATAGCATGATTGGCAGGCTCATGTTAGTACCTTTTAGTACCTTCTAAAAATGCCAGCCCGCCCCTATAAAGGGCAGCAGATACCCCGGCGAAGGATCATCCACCGTAAACATGTGGATATAATTCCCCCCGGCTTCTACAAAAAAAGGCTTTCTGATGAACCATTGAAAGGAAACGCCCGTGCTTACAAGCGGAACAAGAATTGCCGTAGGTTCCGTCTTTCCGGTATTGTAGGTAAAATAGTAATCCATAATCGGATAGAGACCACTGCCGATACGAAAGCTCAACCCCATCTTCCGGCTTGAAAACCACTGCTGGTAAACTCCGGTGAGCGTTCCTCCAAACATATGCGCTTGAACCTTGTAGCCGTAGCTATCGTTCTTGGCATGGAAATAGTTCCAGGAGGGTTCAAGTTCAACACCTAGAGAGCCCCACTTCCGCTTAGAGAAGATAAGACTTAAACGACCGTAAGAGCCGAGCGGGAAAATATCTGTTTCAAATAACTCGTTAATCAATCCGTACAGGGGAACCAACGGTCTATATCCCGCCGATACATAGAAATCTATCGCCGCCTTGCTAAAGGCAATCCTGAAAGTTCCCAAACTTGTATTAAGACCTCCGGGATTTACCGCATATATAGTATAATGCCCCTCGTTCAGGTGTTCAACGTTAAAAAACGCCTGCAAGCCCTCCTCCGACCGTTCTACTATTACCGTCTCGGGTCTGATACCGCCTTCCTGCATCCCCTGTTTCTGCAGGGAGACCTCAATCCCCTCAGTCAGGTTCCGCCCCGATATGTTTAACACACGGCTCAGGCCCCCCTCATCCAGATAAAACGCCTGCGGGCTGAAGCGTACAATTTCCGGCTGTTTCGCTAAATGGACTTGAAATTGAATCCAATCCGCCGCCGTTCCCTGCCGCCCCAACAGGTCGTAGACCCTGACCCGGTAGCGGTAGATTCCCGGCACCAGAGATACCTCAAAAAAATCCGTTTCTACCTCCCCGCTCAGGGTCTTTTCCCATATCAACCCATTCTGTTTTTCAATTTCCACCTCATAACACAGCACGTTTTTCTCCGCCTGCCACCGAAGTATTTGAACAAAACGGCCGTCTTCCTCAACACGGTAATCCTCCTGCCCGGAAAGATGGGTATTTACGGTAAAGTACAAAAGAACCGTCAAAAAAAGAGTAAAAGGTGAAAGGTAAGGCGCGTTCCTGTGAGTCATTATAGGTCGTCTCTTCCATACAGCAACCCCGGTTTCCGCAGATCCGGCATATCGGGCAAAGCGAAATCAATACGGAAGCGGTTCTCGCCGATTTCCCCCCGCTGGATTATCTCATCTTCCCGCCGTTCCCGAACCGGGTCGGTTAAAACCGCTTCCACCCGCCAGATAAAAGTCCCTACATCAAGGACGGTCAGATCGTCCAGTACAATAGTTGTTTCCGTAAGCGGCCCTTCCCGCATAATGATTCTTCCCGTTCCTTCATGTTCGAGGGTAAAGAAGTACCCGGTTGCCCCCGAAACCTCATTCCAGGAAAAGGAAATACGCCGGTTTTGTCTCAGGTCCGTAGCGGTTATGACCATCCCGTCCTGGGGCACGAGTCCCCCCGGCTCAGGCAGCAGGGGCACGGGGAGTACCCGGATTAAACGCGGCGCTTCCGCGCTGATGTCAACCCCGCCGTCCGTCTCCGCGCGTATCGTCCAGTAATAGTCCCCCTCGCGCAGAGGCGGCAGGCGGATGGTTTCAGGCGGGTTGTCTATAACCGCTACCGGTTCCCCCGTAAAGTCCCGATCACGGGAAAGGATAAACCGGCTTGCCGCCACCCTGTAGGACGGGCTCCACCGCACCGCCCCCGGTTCAAAGTAGGCCCCCAGACCGTCCAATTCAACATCGGGCGATTCAAGGCGCACCGGACGGATCATCCTCATACTAAAAGCGGCTTCCGCCTGCCGTCCCGGACGTTCCAGGGCCCGGCCCCTGTCGCGGGCAAATCCTTCCACCGTCCAATAGTAGTTCCCTTCGGAAAAGGCATCCATAAGGATACTCTGGTTCACCCCTTGTACCAGGTTGTTTTCATAGACAGGCGTATCCCGCTCCTCCTCCCGATACAGTTTGAAGCGGTAGGATTCCGCACCTTCCACGGGCGCCCAGGAAAATACCACCGGTTTTCCGTTCTGCACCGCCACCTCCGCATTCACGCGGGGCTCTTCCAATACCGGCGCGGGAAGGGGTATTTCAAACATAAACCGGTTTCCGCCGCTTCTTCCCCGCCGGATTATCCCGTCCGCTTCCGTTAAAACCGCTTCCACCTGCCAGGTAAAATCACCCCGTTCAAAAACAGCCAGGTCTTCCAGCACATAACCCGTCTCCGCCAGCGGACCCGCACGCACGAGATCCTGCCCGTCTTCCCCCGTCAGACTAAAAAGATACGCATCCGCGCCCGAAACAGCATCCCAGGAAAAGGAGAGCGGCAGGGTTTGTCCCGAATCGGGGGCGGTTATGACCGTTCCGTCCTGGGGCACGAGTCCCCCCGGTTCAGGCAGCAGGGGCATGGGAAGCACCCGGATAAAACGCGGCGCTTCCGCACTGATGTCAATGCCGCCGTCCGTCTCCGCACGGACCGTCCAGTAATAGTCCCCCTCACGGAGACGCGGCAGGCGGATGGTTTCCGGCGGATCGTCTATAACCGCTACCGGTTCACCCGTAAAGTCCCGATCACGGGAAAGGATAAACCGGCTTGCAAGCACCCTGTTGGACGCACTCCACCGCAGCGTCCCCGGCTCAAAGTAGGCCCTCAGACCGTCAAGTTCAACATCGGGCGATTCAAGGCGTACCGGACGGATCATAATGGTACTAAAAGCGGCTTCCGCCTGCCGTCCCGGACGCTCCGTACCCTGGCCCCTATCGCGGGCAAACCCTTCCACCGTCCAAGAGTAGTTCCCCTCGGAAAAGGCTTCCATAAGGATACTCTGGTTCACCCCTTCAACCATATTGTTTTCACGGACAGGCTTTTCCCGCTCCTCCCCATGATATAGTTTGAATTGATAGTATTCCGCACCTTCCACGGGCTTCCAGGAAAATACTACCGGTTTTCCTTTTTGCACCGCCACCTCCGCATTCACTCCCGGTTCTTTCAATATCGGCGCGGGAAGCGGAATCTCATACCTAAACCGACTCTTCCCCACTTTTCCCCGCCGGATTATCCCTTGTCCTTCCGTGTATACCGCTTCCACCTGCCAGGTAAAATCACCCCGTTCAAGAACAGCCTGGTCTTCCAGCACATAGCCCGTCTCCGCCAGCGGACCCGCCCGCACAAGTTCCTGTCCGTCTTCCCCCGTCAGACTAAACAGATACGCAGCCGCGCCCGAAACAGCATCCCAGGAAAAGGAGAGGAGCAGGGTTTGTCCCGGCTCGGGGGCGGTTATGACCGTTCCGTCTTGGGGCACGAGTCCCGCGGGCTCAGACAGCAGGGGCATGGGAAGCACCCGGATTAAGCGCGGGGCTTCCGCGCTGATGTCATGGCCCCCTTCCGTCCCGGCCCGTATGGTCCAGTAATACGTTCCCTCACGCAGACGCGGCAGCGTTATACTTGCAGGCGGATTGTCTATAACCACGACCGGCTCCCCCGTCAGGTTCCGCTCACGCGAAAGGATAAACCGGCTTGCCGTTACCCTGTTGGACGCGCTCCACCGCACCGCCCCCGGCTCAAAGTAGGCGGAAAGCCCTTCAATCTCAGCGCCGTCATCGGGGTATTCAAGCTCAACCGGATAGACCCTCCACACCGTAAAGGCGCTTTCCGCTATCTGTCCTGTCCGCAGGGAATTCAGGGTGCTTTCAGGGGCAAGGCCCTGAACGGTCCAGTAGTAATTTCCATCGGGGTAAGGGTCCAGAGAAATACGCTCCGTCAGCCCTTCAACCGTGTTGTTCTCGTAGACCGGATTATCCCGATCCTCCTCCCGATACAGTCTGAACCGGTAGTATTCCGCGCCTTCCGCAGCCCTCCATGAAAAAACCGCCGGCTCCCCTTCCCCGACCATGATCCTGCTGCCCGTGCCCGGTTGTTCCAATACCGGCGCGGGAAGGGGAGGAGCTACCGTAAAACTTTTAGGCGGTGTTTCAAACACGGAACCGGTGGGCACTCGTGTCTGTATACGCCAATACCAGGTTCCCTCGGGCAACGCGCGGCCCTGAATGCTCTCGCCGCTTACCGTTTCGTTGTACGCCAACCGGGAAAAATCAGCCCGCTCCGAAATTTGCAACCATGTTTGAAAGGGCAGATTGTTTTTCCAGACAAACCGTAGCTCCGGCAGCATGGTATTCCCGATGATATACCTGTTGGGAGGGAAAATCGTCTGCTGAATAACTTCCCCCTCAAATCCAAGGAAGGCTCGCACGGGGGAGGGGGCCGAATTATTGCCCTCCACGTCGGTCTGCACGACGGTCCAATAATACAATCCCTCTTTGACGGCAGCTTCCCCCGGACGGTACACGTAGAAATTGTCCCGTATCGTCTCGGTGATAACCGGATCGCTCATATTCCGGTTTGCCGAAATTATAATCGTATAGGAACGGGCTTCCGCTTCAGTCCGCCATGAAAAATACTGATCGTCCCGGCGGTCCGCGGCGATATTCACCATATCGCCATCCGCCGGGCTCCGCAATTCCGGCGGGAGCAGCGTGCCGCTCTGGATAATCCTAAAGGACGACGTTTTACTTTCCCCCGCCGTTCCCTCGTAATCACCAGAGAACACCGACCGCACACGCCAGTACCAGACGCCCGGACCGAGTTCCGAAGTGTAAAGCGAAGTTCCCCGTACATCCCTTGTAAAGACCGGATCTACCATCTCCGGATTATCCGCAATTTCCAGAAGGTACGAAGACGCCTCGTCCGAACCTGCCCACTGAAACCGTACCGCCGGTTTTTTTACCCTGAATTGATACTGATACCCTTCCGCCGGAATGATCAACACCGGCGGCGGGGCCGCTATTATTTTAAGGGGGAACATATTGAGCGTGTTGGACGCAGGCTCCTCACTGTCCGCATGGGAGACCCGCCAAAAGTAGGAACCTGTTTCAAGATCCGCCGTGATTTCATCTCCGGCGGTCTCCTCGCTGAAAACTATCCGTGTAAAGCCCCGATCCTCGGCAATCTCAAGAAGCGCTGGTTGCTCGGCGTCAAGATTTACCCGGCTCAACCGAAAGGGTATCGAAAGTTTTCCCTGCCCGGAATTGAGGAAGCGCGCCGCCGGGCGGGGGCTGAGAACCACCACCCGCGGCACCGCCCGGATATCTTCACCCAGGGCAAGGGCCTCTCCGGCCTGTGCCGTCATGGTCTGGCCGTTGCCCGTAAGCATAACGTTTCCTTCCACCACCTGTAACATGAGGCCGCCGTCATCCACACCGGCGCTTGCCACGGCGCCGGCTTCCACCGCGACCTGGTTTTCCCCAAAGGCAAGCACCAAAGCGGAAGATGAAGATGCGGCATCGGCGCTTACCTCCCCCTCCTTGATGTCGATCTTACCCATTCTGATCTGTATAAGACTGTTTTGCGTAAGATCTATCATCGCCTTGCTCTGAAAGGTAATCTTTGCTTCGGAAAGTTCCGCCGTCCTGATAAAGTCCCCGTCATACACCGGGCTTTCCTGCTGGAGCCTGTCCCACAGAACACGATCCCCAAAACGCCGCTGCGCCGCTTTGTACTTATATGTAATGGTTCCCACCGGATCCGCGAGTCGTGTTAATGTTCTGAATAGATCGAGTCTGAAAAGATTAAGGGAAATTAAAAATCCCGCAACGCAGATGGTATAAACCCAAAAATCAAGCATAAAAAAGAAAGAGAGACGTTTTTTTTTGTCCGTATTTTTCTCTTGTTTCATCCTCCTTTTTCCTTGCTCCCAATCTTGTATTTTTTTTCATCCGCCTCGGTATCAACCTTGCTTACATCTATATCCGGTATCCCCAGGAGCTTCCGCACATCCGCCAGAGTCTGCGGCCCCTCCCCCGTTACGCTATTTTCCTTCATATTGATAACGGCAAAAAGCCGTACCGGCTTCTCCTTGCCTTTTACCTGTACCGAAGGCATTTCCTCGGTGATAAAACGGCTTCCGGTAAGTTTCCAGGTGTCTTCGGTAATAAGAATATCCGTACCCAGGGGCTTGTTCAGGGCTTCGGTCCGGCTTGCAAGGTTTACCGGATCGCCTATCGCCGTGTATTCCATGCGCTGTTCGCTGCCGATCTGCCCTGCGGTAACGATACCGGTGTTGATACCGCATCCGATACGGATAGGAGGATTCTGAAAGTCGTCGGCATCCCGGCCCCGGTTCATGTCCATCAGGGCCCAGCGCATCATAAGCGCGGCTTTAACGCAGTTAAAGGCATCCTCCTCAGGACTCCCCGTGGTGTAGGCTGTTCCCCAATGGGCCATCACCGCATCGCCTATAAATTTATCAACCACCCCGCCGGTCTTTTCCACACATTCCACCATCCGCGTAAAATAATCGTTTAACCAGAAAACGATCCTCTCCGAAGCGCCTTCCCCGTATTTTTTGGTGAAATTTTCCGATTTTTTCGTAAAATCCCGAATATCGGAAAAGAAGATCGTGGCGTGCTTGGGCTGGCCCCCGGGTTTAATTTCCCCCCGCATAGCCCGTACCGCGATTTCCCTGTTGGTAAAACGTCCGAAGATACCCAGGGCCTTGCTCATCCTGTCAAAACTTGCGGTTAGGGCGCCAATCTCGTCCCTGGTCTTGGGTTGCAGGACAATTTCAAACTGCCCTCCCTCGATCTGCTCAGCGGCCTTTGTCAGTGTATTCAGGGGTTTGCTGATAGTCAGCGAAAAAATTCGGATAAATATAACGGAAGCAAAGATAACCGCAATCGTCAGATATATATTCCGCCGTGTAGTCGCAACAACGCCTTCAAAAACCACATCGTATTCTATGTTGGTGATTACCGCCACATTGGCCTGGGAGAGTTTGGTAAAGGCCCCGAAATACCGCTTGCCGTCCTCATCGGTATAGAGGGTCTGCATACGCTCCTCCGTGTTTTCCCGCATGGACTGTATGAAGCTCTGATACCCCACGTTGGCCCCGGCCTTGACAAGATCCTGATTCGCGTGAACCAGCACATCCCCCTCGCCGTTGATCATAAAAGACGAATTGGTTCCGCTTCCCAAGCTCTCGCTTAAAGCGTCGGAGGAGAAGAATATGACCACCGCTTCGCCGGATCCGCTTTCCTGCCACAGATAGAACAGTGCAAGGAGGGCGACCTTGGCCGTGGGGGTAGCGTTCAGCAGCAGAGTCTCCCCTGCCGCAGCCCGTTCTACCGCATCGACATTGTCCGTAATAAAAGATTCGGCCAGGGTGGAATCAATCTCATTAGAAAGAAAAAAACGCTCGTTTGCCAGGAAAATGGGAAATGACACGGCCGCCGCGCCCTCCGCCGGCGGCGCTGCAATGACAATCGCGGCAATGTCCTGGTTCCGCTCAAAGAAAAAAGCCGCGGCCTGCCGCGAAAGGGCGGGGGAATTTCCCGCCGCGTTCAGCGTTTCCAGCAGTACCAGGGCGTTTGACCGGATCGTATTAAGACTTGTCTCCGCTTCTTCCGCGGACCGCTTGTTGATCGTAAAGTTATTATCCTCAGCCGTAACCCGCACGTCGTTGGAAACCATCATCGACACCAGAACGGTGATTAGGGACAGAGAAAAAAGGATAAGAATCGAGATAATGACCACCAGTTTAAGACCGATGGAATAGCGTATCTTTGTGTTTTGCGTTTCGATCCCTTTTTTTTTCATTCTGGAGCCCTCTTTCCCTACTTTATTGATAGGATTCTTTAAAAGTCTTTACGGAATATAATCGGGACGCGCGGGGTTTACCGCCTGCCCGCGGGGGCTGATCTGTCGAAGCCCCCGCACCTCTCTCCTCTCCACACTTCTTTATCACTTAATTTTTCCATCATCACCGATTTTATCCCCTGCCGCGTTGCTTGCGCCGTTTAGCCAGAATTTTTTGTAATTATCACCCAATGTTATATCGTCCTCCGGCGTTACTGTATCGTTCACCAGCACCGGAAGTCCGGAATAGGAGGAGGCAACCTTAATATTTGCTGCGGGGTTCGCGGTCAATGGCCCCGAAAGAGTGATAACCTTGTTAGAGGCAAGATACACCATGTTGCCGGTATCCACCACGGCGGACTTGCTCATGGTGAAAGAGTTACCGCCAAAATACACTCCGTCGCCATTGCCGACTGTTGAGGTATTCCCGCTGATGCTGCTCTGTCCGCTCATGGTGAAATTAGCATTCTCAACACGCACCCCGCCGCCGTTGCCGCCTGTCTGGTTATCAATGATGCTTCCTCCGCTCATGGTGAATCCGGCGGACGAGTCGCTGACATACACCCCGCCGCCGCCGTCGGCGCCGGCGCTATTTCCGCTAATGATTCCCCCGGTCATGGTAAAGGCTCCCTCCCAAACACGCACCCCGCCACCCCCCTTGCCGAGACTGGTCACTGTGTTCTCGCGGATACTTCCACCGTTCATCGTGAACCAGCCGCCTCCCCAAACATACACCCCGGCGCCGTCATAGGGTGTCTGGTTCCCGCTGATGGTTCCCCCAATCATGATAAAGCTGCCGGACTTAACATTCACTCCGCCGCCATCGGAGGATGCCTCGTTATCGCTGACGCTTCCCCCGTTCATGGTGAAACTGCCGCCGCTCACATTCACCCCGCCGCCCTCCCCTAATGCGGATATGAATGTCTTGTTATCGCTGATGCTTCCTCCGTTCATGGTGAAGCTGCCGGAGGCAACATATACCCCGCCGCCGCTGACTCCATTGGCGGTTGAGGTGTTCCCGCTGATGCTTCCTCCGTTCATGATGAAATTCCCGCTGCGCACATACACCCCACCGCCTCGCCAGGCGTTTCCTCCGGTAAGGGTAAGGCCGTCCTCCAGAATTACCGTTGCATTGTCTATGTTAAGCGGCTGGCCTGAGTTGATTTTGCCCCCATTCGATCCCGTCAGGAGAATGGGGGGGAGGGTATCCCCGGACCCGGGGTCTTCTTCTATAGTGACATTTTCGTTAATTTCTCCGATTATGGTGATCCGGGCGGCAACGGGAGCGTTTGAATTTTTTCCCGGCCATTCCAGACTTGGGATGGAAATGGAATAGGAAGATTTGATTGCATCCAGGACCTTTGCTATCGTCGCCATGGCATTGGTGTCGCTTGTCCCGTCATTGCCGTCGCTCCCGACAGCCTTTACATACCATTCCGTCTGATTATAGTAGGTACAACTCACCGTATAGGTCTGTTTGGTAACCCCGTCCGGGGCGGTAACGGCGATGACTATGGAGTTTACAGCTTTCATGGACAGGGGAACACTGCGGCCGGTACCCGCATCGGCCCCATTCAGCGATACGGCAATAGCCTGCCCCGGCGTACCGGCCACCGTCAGGGCCTTGGTTCCCGGAGCCTCAGTTACAGCTTCGGATATAGCATAGGCATAATCCGTGGAACTAAAACCCGGTACGCTTGTTCCGCCTATTGTAATACCCCTCAAATTCGCGTTGGAGGAGGCGAATTTGTCCTCTCCCCAAGTTAGGGTACTGCTGCCGCCGTCCCAACTGTTCGTGGTCAAGCCGTCCCGGACGATGATGGTTTGGACCAGCCGGGACACCCGGACATACTTAAAACGGAAAAAATCTATCTGAACCACATAATTCCCCGAAAGGAGATTGGCAAGCGTTATGGGAATGGACGACGCCAAATTTTCTCCCTCACCGTAATCGCCTGTATTCTTCCGGTAGCGCTTAAAACTACAGTCGGTTCCCGCCTGATAGTCCGCGAGGCTCCGGTAAAGGCGCACCTCCGCCGCGGTAATCTCGTCGCCGCCGCTGCCAAGGGGGAAGCTGACGGCAAGGTTGATGTTCCCGGTTCCCGTCTTGGACACATCCAGAATTATAGTAACAGAGGTTCCCGGTATATAACCGGATGGTAAAACATAGCACCCTTCGGCCTGTTTATTTGAGGAGGCATCAAGACCTTCAACCAATACTACATCGCCCGCAGCGGGGGTAGACGATAATTCGATGGGGTACGACCCCGCTCCGACATCGTTGCAACCGCCCAAGATGGTACCTAACCGGGTAACGCTGATGTTATAGGAAACAAGGTTTGGCAGGGGAGAAGGCAGAGCTGTCCTGCTTGCAGGGGATTCACCGCCGATTTGCACAATAAGGGTATTGGCCCCCGCTACCGGCTCCGCGGGCGGCGACAGAGGATTGGGGCACCCGGCAAAGAAAAACGCCGGAAATAGGCACAAAAGAACAAAAATTAAACACATAACCGCATGGTTTAAGCCGCCAGGATAGCGCATCTTCCTCTCCGTGTATTTCATCGCTTTCCCTTCTTTATTCTTTCTTTACTTATTGGTCTACGGTCAAACCGAATGATCCCGAATAATCAATGCTACCGACACGGGCGATCACATTGACATTGTAGAAGCCCGGAGTCGAGGACGCATTAAAAGTACAGCTCATGGCGGTAAAAGGTGCAGGGCCCATTCCAGAGACATACCAACTGTCAGGCGTAACGCCCCCAGTTATCGTAATAGTTACTAACGTACCGGGCGCTACGGATGACGGCACCCCGTTAAAGGTGAGCCCCTGCACGGCGGAGTTGGTAATACCAATGATGATTCCCGGATCCACCTTCACCGTTACCGTATAAGTCTGCTGCCATACGAAATTCTCTATCTTGATATAAAAATTGTTATCGCCTATGGGAAGGGATTGCGGTGGCGCTTTTGCCGTATGGGTACCCGTTGCCAAGACCGTACCTGAATCATCTGTGCCGGAATATATGGTAAGGCTTGCGCCGGGGTTCAGGGTCGTTCCCTCCAGGGTATAGTCCGTGGAATAGGGGACCTTCACCGTAAAGGCCGTTTTATTTGGGGCAAAGTCAAGGGAAGAAAATATGTTGTTTACCGTAAAATTCTGAAGGACAACCGCAGTCTCAAAGGACACGCATTTCAATGCCAGGGTATAGGGGGTAAAATCCCGAAGCCCGTCGGGACTTTGCAGGTGCAGGGTAAGGTTGTAATCCTTCCCCTCCTCCGCCCCGTCAATAGCCACCTCAATCTCGTCGGAAGCGGTCTGCCGCGCAACAATACCGTCTCCGGCGTTTACCCCTAAAAGTTCCTGCCGAACGGTAAAATTCCGGGGGTTGGAAAGGGCCAGCCCAATAGTCGTTGGGCGCGGGGAGATAAGGATAGTCCCGTCCTTCATAACGGCAACGGCTTCGGCGGGCTTTCCTGCCGCCCCCGTTACCTCTACAATCGCCGTATTATCCTCAAAATACTCCACCATAGATCTATCCAGAAGATCACACGTCCCGAATAAAGCGCTCAACAGAGCCGCGAAGATTACTGCGGCTGCCGCATGATTAAATGAACGGTTTTTAAGCCTATTCATAACGCCTCCTTCCCCAGCACGATCTTATAGAGATAAGACAAAAATACAATAATCTCTATTTATTACAATCGGCATTGAGAATACTCATATTTATAATCTTACAATATTAACAAAGAATTATGATATATTAATTATTTTACAATATTTTTTTTCTTTACGCAAGTCCTGCCGCGCGGGAAACAGCAAGACGCAAGAGAGATTCGGGGTATTAAGCGAGGCTTTCGCATGAGAAGCGAAAGAACGGCCGTCGGTTTAAGACCGGGGGAGTAGTCTTGCGGAATATAACCAGGATGTGCGGAATTTACCGCCTGCCGGCGGGGGCTGAGTCTGTCAAAGCCCCCGCTTCTTTTAGTCTTTTCCCCCTTCTACGCTCAACTCCCCACACTCCAGTCTTAAACTCTTCACTTTTATTCCCTCTTTTATGGTTGTTGCTGCAAGTTGCCGTTGAAATCTATCGTCCAATTCATGCCGCTACTCTGCTGTGTAACGGTAAATTTCATGTGATTCAACAAAACATAGCCGCCGCTAAGGACCGGTGTCCCGGCTAAATATGTTTCCGGCGTAATCCGCGCCGCAGGCGGCGTACCGGTAAGAGGGGCCATTATTTCAATTTTTTTGCCGCCGGCAAGCCATACGTCGTTGTCCTGGCTTATAACCGCGCCGTCCTTCATGGTGAAACTGCTACCGTTGTTGGAAAAATACACTCCATTTTCGGTGTTTCCACTGATAGTTCCTCCCGCCAAGGTAAAGCTACCACCAGAGACAGTCTCGACACCAATCCGTACTCCGCTGCCGGTGTTCCCGCTGACGCTTCCCCCTTCCATCTCAGTTGAGCCATTCTCTCTCATAACCACCCCATTGCCGATGTTCCCACTGACAGTCCCCCCCTTCATGAAGAAATCGCCGCTATTATATACAAATACTCCCCCGCTCTTATCGTTGTCCGTGGCGGTGTTTCCGCTGATAGTCCCGTTGACCAAAGTGAAAGTACCAGCATCAATATATACTCCGCCGCCATGTTGTCCTTTGTTGTTCCCTCCGATGGCTCCCCCGTTCATGGTAAAGCTGCCGCTTGAGGCAACGGCCACCCCGCCGCCGCCGTTGGCGTTGTTTTCTGCCTCGTTATGGTCAATGTTTCCCCCGTTCATAATGAAACTGCTGCCGGTAACGTACACCCCACCGCCGACACCCTGATGACTGTTAGTTGTTTTGTTCCCGCTGATGGTCCCCCCATTTAGGATAAAGCTACCGCTGTTTTTAACAGCCACACCCCCACCGCCGTTGGTTTGGTTGGAATGAGGTACGGTGTTATCGGTAATGGCTCCCCCGTTCATGGTGAAGCTACTCCCGCTGCCGGTAACGTACACCCCACCGCCGTTATTCCCTCCGTTGTTTGCGTGAATACTTCCCCCATTCATGATGAAGCTGCCGCCGCTCTCAACCTTCACTCCGCCGCCCTCACTCGCAGTCCCGCCGGTAAGGGTAAGGCCGTCCCCCAGGATTACCGCCGCCTTGTTTATAGTAAGCGGCCTGCCCGAAGAAGGAGTAATTGTCGTTACCCCTGTTCCCGTTCCCGTCAAAAGAATGGGAGGCAGAGTATCGTACAGATTGGCTGTTTCTTGTATGGAAACCGCTTCAGCTATGTTTCCGCTTGCGCTGCTCATCTTGATCCGGGCGGCAACGGGAGTGCTTGAACCTCCCGGCCAGCCTGCACCGCAGTTATATTCGGTCTTAATTTTCGTCAGAGCCGCTCCTACCGTCGCCAGGGCTGTAGTGGGGCTTGTCCCGTTGTTGCTGTCATTGCCGCCGCTGCCAGCCACATACCATACCGTCTGATGGTGATAGGTATAACTTACCGTATATGTCTGCCTGGTAACCCCGTCCGAGGCGGTAACGGTAATGACTATAGAGTTTGACTGGTTCATCTGCATATTCAGGATATGACTGCCACCGCTGGTCGGCGTACCCCCGTTCAGCGACACAGTAATGTTTTGTCCCGCTTCGGGGCTAATGGTCAGCGACACCGACGGGGGCGGAAGTGGAAGTGAATTTATGGGTTTATATTTACTGAAAGCATCAGGCAAAGAACCACCGCTCTTTATGGATGTTCCGTCTATCGTAATATCATTCGGTTCCGCGTTGGAGGAGGCGAATTTGTCCGTTCCCCAGTCCAGCGTATTTCCGCCGCCGTCCCATGAATTGGTGGTAAGGCCGTCCCGGACGATGATGGTTTGCACCAGCCGGGACACCCGAATATGCTTACGGAGAAAATCTATCTGTACCACATAATTTCCCGAAGGGATTCCGGGATGATTTATGGGGATGGTTTTAGGAGACCCCACAGCAAAATCCGTCCCCGCGCCGTAACTGGAATCCTTCCGGTATCGCGTAGAATCATAAAAGTTTCCTGACTGATAGTCCGCAAGGCTTTGATAGAGGCTCACCTCCGCGGCAGTAATCTCTTCGCCGCTGGTAAAAGCAGGGAAGTTGACGCTAAGGTCAACGTTCCCGGTTCCTTCTGATGTGGGGTACAGGGTTATGGAAACAGAAGTCCCGGCGCTATAGCCCGGCGGCAGGGTAGAGATCCCCTCGGCATTTTTCACGCCGCCACCGTCACGGCCCACAACCCCAACAATATCTCCCGCCTGAGGAACATCGGTTAATGGGACAAGATAAGGCCCCGCGCCCGCCGTAACGTTGGTAAGCTGGCCCAAGTCGATAGCCGTAGCCCCCGACCTTCGAATAACGCGAATGTTATAGGTAGCCGATACCGGCGCATCTGAAGGCAAGGCTGTCCTGCTTGCGGGGGATTCACCTCCGATTTGCACCATAAGGGTATTGGCCCCCGCTACCGGCTCCGCGGGCGGCGACAGAGGATTGGGGCATCCGGCAAAGAAAAACGCCGGAAATAGGCTTATGAGAACACACATTACAAGCATAACCGCCTGCTTTAAGCCGTCGGGATAGC
Source organism: Treponema sp. (assembly GCA_031276295.1). GTDB lineage: Bacteria > Spirochaetota > Spirochaetia > Treponematales > Breznakiellaceae > JAISNI01. The sequence goes on along the minus strand of JAISNI010000055.1, from coordinate 5,713 downwards.
CCGTCTTCCTCTTCGCATATTTCATAACTTTCCCTTCTTTATAAAGATACTCTCTTTGTTATTGTTACAATCGGCACTGAAAATGCTCCTAATCTTAGGATTTTAACAAAAAATATAACAGACTTTTCTATAATTTACAATTTTATAATAATTTTCTTTTTACACAAGTCCTGCCGCGAAGAAACAGTTGACACGATAAAAATGTTTGTGTAATATAACATAAAGTTAGCTTAGACTAATAATATCACTTTTGGAGGATTGTATGAAGGTCAAATGTATCGCATGGTGCCTTATGGTAATGCTTCTGGCGGGCGTTTCTCTTTTTGCCCAAACGGAAAAGTCTCTCGCGGATAAACTCAGTTTTGAATTTGAGTTCAACGCTTCTATCCTGTCGGCGGACAGCGAGGGCGTGGTGGACAGTCTGACGGACGCCGGTTTCAACGAGGACGGTACGAAAATCGGCATCGCCTACGAAGACGAGTTGTGGGGCGCAAGCGCCGCGCTCAAGTTCGGCGCCGAGAACCTCCGGTTTTTAAGCGGCGAGATCGGTGAAATGTTCGGCGGATCTCCGCTGTCCCTGGACGAATTGTACGGCTGGATAAAGCCCTTCGGCAAACACGTCAAGTTTACCGGCGGTATTTTTGAAAACACCGACGGCATTGCCGACTATACCGATGATATTGACGATTACGGTATGGGCGTCTTTCTGCTTGGTGAAGATGGCGGCCCATTCTCCGAGCCGGAGCCGATAATGACCGGCCCTTCCCTGACGGACGGCCTTCTAACCGACCTAATATTCGGCCCGGTTACGCTGCAACTGCTTCTTGCGGCCAACTACAGCGGAGAAAACGGTTCGGGGTTGGCCAACGAGTTACTTGGACCAATGCGCCAACAAGCGGGGCTTGACCCCCTCCTCATTGAAACGGATGAACGCTTCTTCCGCATAGGCGGGCGGCTCATCGTTGACGCCGGCGTAGGAACCATCTCCGCGCTGTTCAAGACATTCCAATGGCCGACGGCTGTTGAAAAAGGCGTAACAGAGGCATTTGGAGAGGAATCCAATCCCAACTTGACCGGAAGTAAACAGAACTACCATACCTTCGGCGCGTATTTCGACCTTACCGCGGTGGAGAACCTCGGGGTTTCCCTGGGTTATACCGGATTCCTCCCGGTCCACGATGGCGAAGGGGTTGACAATGTGCTGTACAGCGGCATCGACCTGCGGGCTGCCTGGACCGGCATTGAAGGTTTAAGCCTTTCCACCCACAACAACATTTCCTTTGCCCTGGGCGCGGAAAATGACTGGTTCTTGTTACGGGGTGAAGATGCGTCCTTTTTCACCCTCTACAACGCTATCGGCGGAACAAAAGAACTGAACGGCCGGTTCAGCATTAACGCCGAACTCTCGAACGTTTTCTCCACAACCGATCTCACCGAGGGCAAAATTGACTATGAGTGCTTCGGCGTGAGCGCGAAGTTCATCGCCAAGGCAACCGATAACGTGGAATTCAACATCGGCGCAAAGCTGGAGATTGCCAAGACGACCACGAGCGGTAGTATTGGCGGTGCTGACGATGATACCTTGACTACCTTCAGCATCCCGGTAGGCATTGTCCTTTCGTTCTGATTTCATTAAGAAATCCGAGATCGAAGAAATTTAACCACGAAGCTCACGAACCCCACGAACAAACGATGGATTTTACCTCAAAAATTCGTGTTTTTCGTGCGGTTCGTGGTTTCTTATTCATTAAGAAATCCGCGTTTTTTAGAAACTTGTTTTCCTGCGTTCGGCAAAACCGGTGATATTTTGAAATTCCAGCGGTGTGCCGTCGTCAAGCAGTATCTTGCCGGAAAAATAGCCGAATACCTGGCGGCGGCGCAGGGAGTGGAAGAGTACCCAATGCCGTTCGACCCGTTCCTGATTGGGGTAAAATGTCATTTCCAGGCGGTTGTCATTGCTGGTAAAATGCCAGGGCAGAAGCCAGTTGGCAGGGCTTATGTGGAACGTTACCTGATTCAGTTTGTGAATTCTTCCATCCGTAAAGAAGGCATTCTCGGTGCCCATCTGGGCATCGGAGGAGCCGTAGCCTACGTTAAAGCTGATCTCCCGTCCGGCGGAGATTCCGCAGGCGCTGGCCTGGTAGCGCAGATCCTCACGGGGGCGTATGCCCCGGTTCCAGTCGAATATCCCCCAGGCATTTCCGCGGGTAAAGATCATCTCCGTAGCGCCTAACTGGATAACGCCTTCAACCGTATACCAGGGGGAATGGCAGGAACAGCGGAATGCGTTTTTTTCCCGACGCCAGGGCATGTGGGTAACAATAGATTCCGCATTGGTCGGGGGGCTCAGGACCACTTCCCCCCGGAGCATTCTTCTATGGCCGAATTTGGGTATATCGGCCTTGATTATCCGGGCCCCGCCTTCCATTGCAACAAAATCGAGGATGGCTTTCTGCTTTTGGAAGCGCACCGAACCTTTAGAACTGTTTGGGGATAGGCCCAGCGCCCCCAGCGTAAAGGGGCTTGTAAAGACCTGCGTATTCCATTTTTTTTCCTTCAACGATACCACCGATATACCCGCATATCCCAAAAATCCGTTATCCAGAATCTCAAAACTCAGTATGTGCATGGGGGAAATGATAAAGTACCGGTCCGATTCAGAGATGGTCGTATTGTTCGATCTGATATACGCAGGATCATAATTAAAATAGGGATACCGGGCCCAGCCAAAATTGACTGGTTTTCCCGCGTCATCCAGAACAGAAACCGGTTTGGTTATTTCAATCTGATTCAAGAGCGCCCCCTTTTTCATCCTTCCGGTATTATCAGGGTGTTTTGTACCAAGGATTGTATAGTATACCACCAATGGTAGCTACTATGCCTATCCCCAGGGGAATAGCGGATATGGGAATATATATACGCATATCATTATTGCCCGTGCTTACCGAATAAGCCGCATATCCTCCCAGCCCTGCCCCCGCCAGCGTAAGCACGGCTCCGATGATAAGGGCGGTGTTCTTTTTCCGGCTTGCCTTGATAAACGATGAATAATCCGGCGGTGCGGGCAGCGGTTCCCTTGCCGGTACAGGATCTGCTATAACCGGCGTAATCAGCGGAGGGGGGAACGATATTTCCGGCATGGCAACCGGAGCTTCTCCTTTAAAATTGTGAACCTTCCAGTAGGTAAGTATTTCATCCTCCAAAGGCTTCCGTTCAATAAACGACAGGGGGGAGGCTATCTCTACGGTAAGGGTTTCGTTTTCATTGATCTGTATCCAGGGCCTGAACGTATCCGCCGCCTGAGACGGAATTCCATCTATCGTATAGAAGATAAGTTCCGCGCTGCCGTGAAAACTGTAAACCCTCAGCAGGGGCTTTGTCTGAGCGGTTCTGAGGCTTAAAAGGCTGCTCTGAACAATATAGTCCAGGCCCATATCGCCTTTTTCTATATTTACCACCGTATTCCCCGATTCTACCCTCAGAGGATAAGCCCCTTCGCCTTCACCGGTAATAACCCGGAGCCTTCCATACAGCAGAACAAGGGAGACACAGCCGTTCTCCGCATTCCATCCATTGTAAAGAACGGATGTGTTTTCCGCAATTTTGACAAGGGGCGCCTTTACCGGCGCCTGCCCCCCGCCGCCTGTATGCGCCGCCGGAAATATTTGAAATTCAACCAAACTGCCTGTGCCGGTTTGAATCATATCCGTCCTGTTCAGAATAAAGCTGCCGCTTGCAAGGTCTTCAGCCCGGTATATAGTGCGCTGTCCGTTTGAGGCAACAACAAAATCGGTTCCTTCGGAAAAATAAACCCTGGCCTCCGGCGTTCCCGGCATCGGGGAGCTTGCGCCGCTTTCCTGGGAAAACAGAGTCCCGCATATAATCAACATAAAAACTGAAAAAGCTAATTTTCTTTGCATCGCCTTCATCCTTTGTACCCATCCGTATCGTTTTCAGCCTGGATTTCCTTTACAATCTTCCGTTACAATATTATACAATATTAAATATGAACACAGACTTCTAAGTATCCGCATAGCCGGACAGGTATTCTTATGTTATAACTATACTATGAAGGCGTTTAGGGAGCAATGGGAGTAATCAAGGTATTGGTATGCAAAGTTATTCGGGAATGAAGGTTCTGATTATGGGCCTTGGAATTAACGGCGGAGGGCTTGAATCGGCGCTTTATCTGGCGCGAAAAGGCGCTGAAATAACGGTAACGGACCTCCGCGATGAAAAGGCCCTGGCGCCTTCCATAGAAAAAATTGAAAACATGAACGGTCTTTCCCGGCCTGTCCGCTATGTACTTGGCCGCCACGAGATTGACGATTTTAAAAATGCCGATATGGTGATAAAGAATCCCGGCGTCAGGCCCGATTCCCCCTACCTTGCGGCAAGCAGGTGTATAGAAACCGACATAAGCCTCTTCCTTGCCGCATCTCCGGCGCGGCTTTCCGCGGTTACCGGCTCCAAGGGCAAGTCCGCTACCGCCTCCGCCCTGCATTGGGTACTGAGCAAAGCCCGTGAAGCGGGGATTCTCGCCGGAAAAGCCTTTCTGGGGGGCAATATCACGGTTTCTCCCCTCAGCTTCCTTGACGAATTGAGAGCGGGCGATGACGTGGTGCTTGAGCTTTCAAGTTGGCAGCTCGGCGATCTGCGGGGCCGTTACCGTGAAGGCGTTCCGCTCTTAAAACCCCGTTCGGCAGTCCTGACCGCCATACTGCCCGATCATCAGGACCGCTACGGCGGCATGGACCTCTATGTGGCGGATAAACGTGTTATCTATCAGGGGCAGGACCGCGGGGATATTACCATCGCCTGCAATGACGAATGGGGCAGAAGTTTCCTGCGGGAAAGCCGCGCCCGCGGTCTGGCCTATTCACGGGAGGCGCCGCCCGTACCCGAAGGCGGCGGCTGGATAGGCCCCGACGGTCAGGGCTTTGTCCGTTTGCCGGAGGGCTTTCAGGATGGTTTGCGGGCGGAACTATCGGGGCGGGAGGGAGTGGAAGTCGTACCGGCGCGGCTTCTTGTGCCGGGAGGGCATCAAAAGAATAACCTGCTTGCCGCGGCGCTTGCCCTTATAGACCTCCGGCTGTCGCCCGAATTTATCCGCGGGCAGCTAGGAAATTTTCCGGGCATAGAGCATAGGCTTGAATTCTTTTACGAATCGGGGGGCATACGTTTTTACAATGATACGGCGGCCACCATTCCCGAAGCCGCCGCCGCCGCGGTGGAAGCCTTTCAGGAGCCGGTCATCCTGGTCTGCGGGGGTACGGACAAAAATCTGGACTTTAGCCCGCTTGCCGGGGTTATACCCAAGGCCAAGGCCGTGGTTCTGCTCTCCGGTACGGGCAGCGTCAAGCTCCGCTCCCTGCTGGACCAGGCAGGCATCCCCTACCACGGGCCCTTCGATGCGCCGGACAAGGCCCTGGACGCCTGCCTGAGCGCAGCCGCGCCTGGGGATAACGTGGTGCTTTCACCCGGCTGCGCTTCGTTCGGTATGTTCCGCAATGAATTTGACCGGGGCCGTACCTGGAAAGAAACGGTACGGCACCGCTGCGCAGCCGCACAGAGCTGAATTGCCGCCTTTATGATGTGGTTAAAGCGGAGGGGGCGGCGTACGGAATTGAGAGAGTTCCCGCGCCAGCGCCTCAATATGCTGTCTATTCTCCGCGCTTATGTTTTTGGTACGGTGTGTCGCGGCGTTTATCTG